>CAIUCS010000051.1 GCA_903897715.1 uncultured Synechococcales cyanobacterium | reverse complement strand
TTGGGGATTGAAAAAGTTAAGAGGAAGATTATTATTGGGATTAAAATAATCAATTTGAAATAAGATAACTTAGTATGTCTTTCAGTTAAGTTTGTATTGCCTCCATCCAAACATCCAAATTAAGCAGTTGCCACAAAAACATCATATGGTTTTCTTGATTAATCCCTGACTGTACAATTTGTTCGTGTTCACTAATTAAGTGCAAGACCTCTTCCATGCGGAACACTGACTTAGCCTGGAAGTGCTGACTATGAACCCGATCTAATAACAGTTCTCTTCCCTGACCAGAAAACCAAAGATGGGCAGGTGCATTCCAACCTGTTTTCTTAATCCGGGTACGAGTCTCCTCCGGAAGAATAGTCTTCATTGCTTCCCGCAATAGTACTTTAGTCACTCCATTTTTTATTTTCAAATTCCCAGATATACGAAACATGAACTCCACAAGTCGATCATCAAAAAAAGGAGCAATATTATATAAACCGAAAGCCTTTGTTTGTCTATCTTCTGCCCTAAGGCAACATGGGGCAGTCTCCCGAGACAGGTCTTGCCAAGTGCGATTTTTTAAGTAACTAGAAAAACGGTGCTCCATAATCGGGAGGAAAGAAGATATGTCAAAATAGTCAGGGTTTAAGGCTTTGGAATATCGATTGAACCTTTGTGGATCAACTAGGCAACGACCCGGATTTTTTGTATCAACTACTCGACTAAGAGTAGCCAAGGCAATTTCTGAATTTTTACGAAATATAGGATGATCATGATAGTGTGCCCATGCTTTAATTTCTGTTGTTAAATTATCATCATATCCTTGTCCCTGCAAATCTGCAAAGTGAAAGAAGAAATATTCATATTCACCCGCATTTAATTCATCGCCACCTAATCCCCCGAATACAGCATCATACCCTCCCTTAGAAATTGCTTCACAAACGAGGAAATGAGAAAGCCATGTAGCAGTGGAAACGGGTTCGTCATGGGCAGTGACCATCCGTTGAATCAATTGAAAAATATCTGGATTATCAACTTGAATGGGGTTCCAAGTCTGGACTGGACCTGATAACATCACTTGGATATCTTGAGATTCGTCGTAGGTTTTATCATGATAAACTGATGAAAAGGCGTCAAATCGCTGCCCAGTATTGTGACTGGCACAAGCCAAGACAGAGGATGAGTCCATTCCACCGGAGAGAGTAAAAGCGGGTTTACATACTTTCTGAAGACGACGGTTCACTGCATCTAATAAAAGAAATTTGTAACGACTGGCTAAGTCTTCTATGGTACCCTCTAAGTCTGGCTTATCTTCAAGTTGCCAGTAGATTCCAGAAGAAATCTTCCCATTGTTCCACTTTAACCAACTGGCAGATGGTAATTGAAATACTTCCTTATAGGGCGATTCATCGGGTATGTTATCAAAATATCGATAATGGCAAACTGCAAATCGAGCAACGAACCCCTTATTTAAGGTTATGCTTTTTCCATGAATTTTTGCCAATGGCAACGGTCGTGACGCAAAGGCTAGATGATTATCTAGTAGTGTCCAATAAAGTGGTCTTACTCCTAAGCGATCGCGACCCAAATACAAACTGTCTGTTTTTCCATCGTAGAGAGCAATCCCAAAATCACCATTAAGTCGTTCCAAAGCTCCGATGAACCCAAAACGAAGATATAAAATACCAATCAACTCAGCATCATTTTGAGTTGTTTCAAATTCATCAGAATTATAAATGAGACCATCTAAAACTACCCAAAGATTCTGGGTATAAAAGGACTGAGCCTTACCCTGTATTACAAAATTAATATTATCTTCCCCAAAGGAATGGAGCTTAATTGAAGAAACACCCATTCCCCTTATCAATCCATCACTCAAAATATTAGTCATTTCAAGTGATTGATGTCCAGTAAAGCCTGCAATTCTTGACATATTAAAACTTATTTCTTATGGCTCGTAAAAACGTCCAGTGATGGGGATAACCAATAACATCTTGGGGTTTACCACCAGTATATTCATCAATATAAAACTCTACTTTAAAACCATAGGAATTAATAAATGTAATTAATTCATCTTTACCATAGGTATTAACATGAACTTTTAGATGAATATCCTCATCAAGAAAGCGATCCACCACATACTGATAATTAGATTTTTCTCCTATAGATTCTCTTAAAATCAGTGTTTTTCTTGCGCTGTAAAGCATCCGTTCTAACGGTCGGTGATAATTATCAATATTTGATAAAACATTAACACATATCACATGATCAACCTTGGCGTTGAGGTCTTCAATGCGTAACTCTATTAAATGAGATGGATCAAGCCCGAACTTAGGCAAACATTCTTTGCCGATGGCGACGAAACTCGCTTCTGCATCTATACCATAGTAATCAACCAGAACCTGACGCTTTCGGAGTGAATGATAGAAATAACCACTCCCACATCCAACATCCAAAAGAATATCCCCATTACATACATGGGGCATTAAAAGATCCACAGCCTGACTGTGACATGTCATCTCCTCAACTTGATTCAAACATCTGCGTCTGTAAAGATCCCTAACACCCGCGCTATGTTGCCAAATTGAATATTGGTGCCATCCATCAACCAAAATCATGGGCGAGTTCCTGTGATTATAAATGCGGATGCCATAAAATATCCTCGCCAATCTCTCGGGGACTCCATCCTTACACTGGCAGCTTTAAAAAAGTCACCAGTTAAACCAGCAAACATAGGAGGGAGAGCATGAAAATGATAAAATAAGGTTTGAACATTTTGAAAGCCCATCTGGGTGAACTGTTGTGCAAGTACTAATGGATTATGGGTTCTTGATAGGACTTGGTCATAACCTGGCTCTCCAGTTTTTCCTATTCGAATTGGCGGTAAATCCATACGAAAGTGCTTCTGATAAGTAACCAAAGCCTCAGTTATTTCAGGCTTTTTAGAATCTGCATAAGCAATCAATTCTTCAGATCGAATCAGTTCATCCCGAACAAATTCGTAAGTGTATCGGTTTTGGGTAAATAGACTAAATAAGGCATTACGAGCTTCCACTATTACTAAGCCACCCGGAGAAACAGAATTGAATAGATTTTGAAGAACTGTCTCGTCGTCCTGAACAGGGATATGTGGCAAAACACCAAAACATATAGCAGCATCATAACGTAAGGGAAAACTTGGTCGTCTATAATCGTACTCTTTAAGTACACTACCCTGCCACACCTGATTTGGGTTGAAACCAAGGTCGGTCATGACCCGTTTTGCCTCGCTTACCATTTCAGCAGTTAAATCAAAGCCATATAGCTCTAAATTATCCCCAGTTAAATGCCGTAAAAAAGAAGCAGGTCCACAACCAGCATCAATTACTGACTTTGCCCCAGAATTTATAATGAG
>CAIUCS010000050.1 GCA_903897715.1 uncultured Synechococcales cyanobacterium | reverse complement strand
TTGGAAGATAAATTGTTCCATGAGCGATCGCTCCTAACTAGTGAATTGTACCAACGCCCTACCCATGCCCTGGATAATTGGCAACGAAGGGGGGAAGAAACCCTAATATTGATGAAACAAGGGGTTGAAAAAATCCAGAAACCCATATTGCACTATACTTCTTCAAGTGGAATTACCCTTCTCAGTTCCCCCACCCTATTGATCCGTCAACCCGGATCATCTGACTTAGGGAATTGGTACTATACCCCCGTATCAGTTAAATTCAGCAAACGTCCCAAACTGGAGTATCAAATTGTTGCCGCTTTCCAAGCGTTGGTATTAGCAACTACCCAAAATAGTTTCCCAGAACGGGCTGGGTTAATTTTAAGAAATAAAAGATACTATCCAGTCAACTTAACCACTGTTCTTTCAGAGATGCAGACACTTCTCAGTGACTGTTTCAATATGTTGCGGTCACGGTCTGAACCTGAAGTCTTTATTTCCCGAAATCGTTGTAGTCTTTGTCAATGGTATGGGCAATGCCATGGAATCGCCCGCCGCGAGAATCATCTCTCTTTAATACCTGGAATCACCCCAAGTCGTTATGCTCTTTTGAAACAACTTCACTTCACCACGGTTGAAACCATCGGACAGTTACAGATTGAGGTTCTACAAAATCTACCAGGCTTTAGTTTGGATGTGGCGGATAAGCTAATCCATCAGGCGCAATCAATCCTAGAAAATAAACCCATACTCCGCCCAATGGGAATTGAATATTCCCAAAAATTACTAGCGCATTGTTTTGCTGATCCCGTAGAACTCTATTTTGACATTGAATCAGAACCGGATCAAGACCTAGCCTATCTCCATGGAGTATTAATTGTTAATCGCCTTACCAGGGAAGAAAAGTACCATCCGTTGTTAGCGGAGACGGCTGACCAGGAACCCCAAGCATGGGTAGGATTTTTAAATTTAGTCCATCGGTATCCCACCGCCCCCATTTTTCACTTTTGCTCTTACGAAGTCCGGGCTGTAAAGCAATTAGCCAATCGATATGGTATAGCTCCTCATTCTGTATCCAACCTAATCAACCGGTTTGTAGACTTACACGATTGGATTACCCGTGCAGTCACCTTACCCATTGAAAGCTATGGTCTAAAGCCCATTGCCCAGTGGCTGGGGTTCAAATGGCGAGATGATAACGCTGACGGTATCCAATCTATTTATTGGTATAGTCAGTGGCAAAAAACCGGAGAGAATTCATATCGGGATTTGATTTTACGATACAACGAAGATGATTGTCGAGCTACCTACCATGTAAAGGGATGGTTCATGGATTTCCTTAATGTCAACAGTCAACAAAAAGCACCGTAACCCCTACTGGTTCCCGGTGCTTTACTCTATTTTGTAGTCAATCCGTTGAATCTCAAGTGATTAAATTCAGCTTTCTGTTCAACAAACTAAAGAAATAGGGAAGCTGGTTAGAAATAAATTTTGCCCCCAGCCCAGCGTTGACCGTTGACCCTTGGTTGAATCAAAATATGACCAGCAATATCAACCAACTGATCTTCACTTAAATTACGCATTTTTGGGAATATATCCTGACTTTGAAGACTAGGGTGGAGTTCAGCAATGGAGGTTTCTCCATCATAGGTGGTTGGATTTTTTAAATAATCCACCAAAGCAGCAATGTTATTCCGGGGTGGTGTAGCCAGAGAGAGGGTTTCTGGCGAGAGGTCAAGATTTGGATCTGTTTTGGTGCCGCCATTTAAATGACAAATTCCACAAGCATAATTAAATAATCGTTTCCCTTCTTTAATTTGTTGAACACTTAGAACAACTGTTTTACCTGAGTCATCCAGTGGCACAGTTCGAATTGCGGTATCCAATTCAGCCGCTTCAACACTACCCACTAACATTTGTAAGGTAAAGAATACAGCGGCTAACATCAGCCAGATGTATTTCTTGAGCATGGTTCTCCTTGTTAAAATAATGCTTTCTATTAAATTAATCCCTAACCGTTCCCTACCATGACTTTATAAAGGTTAGATCACGGTTAGACCCTATTAAGTGATGAATATCTTTATCATCCCACGGAGGGAACCGATTGTATTCATAAAGGATATTTTTTAAAAAAGTTTCCTGAATAAATCCAGTTGGTTTTCTTTTGAATACGGTTCTGATTGAAGCAATGCCACTGCTACACTGAAGGTATTCAGGTTAGGATAATGTGAGTTAACATTACTTAACTTTTATTGTTTCACTATGCAATTGTCCTAAAACCCTATGGATATGAACAAAATTGGAGAGCAGGTGGCATTAATTGCCGAGAAACGGGAGAGTTTGGTTCGTCTTCTCGAACAACCCGATTTGGGCACGTTACGGATTGATGTGAACCAGGCAATTGAAGAAATGGATGACCTATTGGACGACTTTAAGCGTACTTTCCCTGAACTTCAAGAAACGATTTAAGTCCACCAACCGTTTTGATCCATGTTCTGAAAGACTGAGTGTTTCTATTTTACCAATTGATCCATGACTTCCCACCCCACCCGTTCCTCCCCTGGGGATTCAGGTTCTTTGTCAGCCTCCTTGCAAGAACTTGTTGAAATTGTTGCTCGGTTAAGGTCTCCCCAAGGAGGGTGTCCTTGGGATTTACAACAAACCCCCGAAAGTTTAATTCCCTTTATTTTAGAGGAAGCCTATGAAGTAATCGAGGCGATTCGAGGGGGAGAAATCCCTAATATGGTAGATGAATTGGGAGATTTGTTGTTGCAAGTTGTATTGCAAGCACAAATCGCCAGTGAGCAGCAACACTTTACCCTAGAGGAGGTGATCAGGGCGATCGCTCAAAAATTAATTCGCAGGCATCCCCATGTTTTTGGTCAGGTAACCGTGGGTAGCGTGGCGGAGGTGAATCAGAATTGGGAAATGATTAAACGTGAGGAACAAGCTGCTTCATCCCCAACTGATCCGGATCTAGGTATCCCTTCCTCCCCCCCATTAAGCCAACAATTATCCCGATATTTTCGCACCCTTCCCCCCTTAATGGCTTCGGCAAAAATTGCTAAAAAAGCTGCCATCCACGGGTTTGAATGGGAAAATGTCCATGGAGTTTGGGATAAATTTCAGGAAGAATTATCGGAACTAACCACGGCGCTCAGTCAGTCCAATAAGGCACATCAGCAGGAAGAGTTGGGGGATGTGTTGTTTTGTTTAGTTAACCTTGCCCGTTGGTATGACCTAGACCCGGTTATCGCCCTTTACGACACCAATCATAAATTTTTGCAACGAATATCACAGATGGAATCTATTGCCCATCGCCCGTTGTCAGAGTATACCCCAGACCAGTTAGATGAATTATGGCACCAAGCAAAACATCAATTGCGTCAATCCCCAGTTCCACTTCCCACCCCACCTACTAGCCATGGATCCATCCCTTCTCAGTGACGCCAGTAAACGTCTGGAAAACGCATTACAGTACGTTTCCCTATCGGAAGATGTAACGGAACGGTTGAAATATCCCAAGGCTAGCCTACAAGTATCCATTCCCGTCCGAATGGATAACGGCTCCCTCCGTGTTTTTCAAGGCTATCGGGTTCGATATGATGATACCCGTGGACCCACAAAAGGAGGAATTCGGTTCCATCCCCATGTCAATCTGGATGAAGTACAGTCCCTTGCCTTCTGGATGACCTTTAAGTGTGCAGTTGTTAACCTGCCCTTTGGTGGGGCAAAGGGAGGAATTACGGTTAACCCCAAGGAGTTATCCCGATTGGAACTGGAACGGTTAAGCCGTGGTTATATTGACGCGATCGCTGATTTTATTGGTCCAGACATTGATATCCCGGCTCCGGATGTTTACACCAACCCCATGATCATGGGGTGGATGATGGATCAATACAGTATTATTCGACGGCAAATTATACCCGCCGTGATTACTGGTAAACCCATTAGTATGGGGGGCAGTTTAGGGCGGGAGACCGCAACTGCCATGGGTGCATTCTTTACCATTGAAGCCATGCTTCCCCGTTTTGACCGGTCTCCAGCAGAGACTACCATTGCCATTCAGGGGTTTGGTAATGCGGGGGGATTATTGGCTGATTTACTAGCCAGAGCCGGTTACCGGATTGTGGCCGTCAGTGATTCCCAGGGTGGGATTTATTCTTCCAAAGGGCTGAATATCCCTGGCATCCGTCAATATAAAGAGTCGAGTCGTAGCATTCAGGCTGCCTATTGTGAAGGCTCTGTATGCAGTATTGTTGAACATGAAATCATCACTAATGACGATTTATTAACGTTAGATGTGGATATTCTCATCCCAGCGGCATTAGAAAATCAAATTACCAGTACTAATGCCCCCCATGTGAACGCCAGATTAGTATTTGAAGTGGCAAATGGACCAATTACTTCCGATGCTGATTTAATCTTGGAATCCAAGGGAATTAAGGTATTTCCAGATATTTTAGTGAATGCGGGGGGGGTGACCGTTAGTTATTTTGAATGGGTACAAAATCGTAACGGTCTGTATTGGGCATTAGAGGAAGTAAACCAACACTTAAAACACCGAATTGTGGAAGAAGCCGGGGCTATATGGCAAACATCCCAAGACCTTAAAGTGTCATTACGCACTGCTGCCTACATCCATGCCTTAAACCGGCTGGGTGATGCCATTCAGTCCCGTGGCACTCGGGATTACTATGTAAACACCGTCAAACGGCTTTAACTTTCTTTTATGCCGCCTCAAGTTATCGGTGGGGACGTATTTGAAAGCTTATCTCATCGCCCCTTCATCCACAAACGAGCGATCGCCTAGCCTAGAAATATAGAAGTTTAGTAAACCATATCTGAGCATATAGACTTTTGGCGTACATCCTTTTTCATGATTACAATTGCTTCATTTTGGTAATCATCCTATTCAGGAATCGTAAATTAACCGTTACATCGGTTATCATCAATCAGTAAATCTAGGTACAATGAAATTCAATGTGACAAGTTTTCTACCATTACTCCCCCGCAACCTAACCACCTTTCTTTTTGCCCTTACTGCC
>CAIUCS010000049.1 GCA_903897715.1 uncultured Synechococcales cyanobacterium | reverse complement strand
GATTGACTGACAAAACTTCTCAGCCAAAACCCCGAAAGCCCTCACCCTAGCCCTCTCCCGATGGGAGAGGGAACCGGAGGGGTGGATCGGCTCCCCTCGCTCCCTGGGAGAGGGGTTGGGGGTGAGGGCGTACAACTTTTGTCAGTCAACCAGTACTTTAATACACCTCTCTTTAAGCAACCTCCCCCCTGGGATCGCCTTTTTGGTGCATAGTTAATAGTTATCTATTGTCCATTATCAATTAACCCCACTCGCTGGAGAAACTAATTGAATGGAAACAAAAAAGGTGATGGTTCTTGATATTGGGTATTGAAAAGATATTTACCGCTAAATACAAGCAATCATCCCTCACAACATCAGGGTGAAAGCTGATTGACTGACAAAACTTCTCAGCCAACTCCGAAAGCCCTCACCCTAGCCCTCTCCCGATGGGAGAGGGAACCGGAGGGGTGGATCGGCTCCCCTCGCCCCTTGGGAGAGGGGTTGGGGGTGAGGGCGTACAACTTTTGTCAGTCAACCAGCTACAGACTATTAGCTAGCGGATCGAACCACTCACTGTATCCGGATAGTTGTTCAAATTTATTTTTCCAACTAAACTGAAAGTATATTTACTGACATGAAGAATCAAATATGTCTGAACCCGTCATTGCTCCTAAAATTGTTCCCCCTAAGTTTGGCTTCCACGACTACGCTGAACGGCTTAATGGGCGTGCTGCCATGTTAGGCTTTGTATTGACTTTGTTGATTGAGTATTTAACTGGCAAAGGAATTATTGCTTGGTTGGGTTTACATTAAGGATTGAATGTAAATCTTAGGGTCGCCAACTAACTAACCTGGAATAGATGTCCCGACTGACACTGACAATGATATTTGCAACCTAGATTCCCTTATCAACAATCCATTAATGGATGGATAAGGCTTAACAAAATAAAAATTTCAGGGATTTGGGATCCTAAACCTGATACATTGAGCCCAAGGCAGCATTCAATTTTAATTATGAAAGTTTTAATTATTGGTGGCGATGGCTACTGTGGATGGGCAACCGCCCTTTATTTGTCTAAACAAGGTCATGAAGTCGGTATATTAGATAGCTTGGTTCGACGATTTTGGGACTTGGAACTTGGGGTGGAAACTCTTACCCCCATTGCCCCAATTCAACAACGGATTAAACGATGGCATGAATTAACAGGGAAAACCATCCCCCTGTATTTAGGGGATATTACCAATTATGATTTTCTAATTTCCTCATTGAGACAGTTTCAGCCAGATGGGATCATCCATTTTGGAGAACAGCGATCGGCTCCATTTTCAATGATAGACCGGCAACATGCCGTCATGACTCAGATCAATAATGTTTCAGGGACATTAAACATCCTCTATGCAATGAAGGACGAATTTCCCAATTGCCACCTAGTCAAATTAGGTACGATGGGTGAGTATGGAACTCCTAATATTGACATTGAAGAAGGGTATATTACCATTGAACACAATGGACGGAAAGATACCCTACCCTACCCTAAACAACCAGGTTCCATGTATCACTTAAGTAAGGTGCATGATTCCCATAATATTCAGTTCGCCTGTCGTATTTGGGGACTGCGAGCAACTGATTTAAATCAGGGTGTTGTTTATGGGGTATTAACCGAAGAAACGGGGATGGATGAATTGTTAATTAACCGTTTAGACTATGACGGTGTATTTGGTACTGCTTTGAACCGTTTTTGCATACAAGCTGCCATTGGTCATCCCTTAACTGTATATGGAAAGGGTGGACAAACCCGTGGCTTCCTGGATATTCGAGATACAGTTCGGTGTATTGAATTAGCCATTAACTATCCAGCTGAAGCAGGGGAATTCCGCGTTTTCAATCAATTTACTGAGCAATTTAGTGTAGGGGATTTGGCACTAATGGTTCAAAATGCTGGTAATGCCATTGGCTTGAAGGTGGAAATTGATCACTTAGATAACCCACGTATTGAAAAAGAAGAGCACTATTTCAACGCTAAAAACACCAAGTTGTTGGATCTTGGCTTGGTTCCCCATTATTTGTCAGATTCTTTGATAGACTCTTTGTTGAACTTTGCAGTCAAATATCAAAACCGGGTTAACCACGGGGAGATTTTACCCAAAGTCACCTGGAAACGTTAATCATTTTAAGAACATGGGAAAAATACGATAGAAACAGGGTAACTTTGGTAGCCCCGTCCTAACGAGACGGGGCTGAAAAAAAGTATCCAGCCGTCGATATGATCAAGCTGGATACCCTAAACCCTAGGGGAAAGATGCTATCTGGAGTCCTAGCTACTTTGTTAGCTTTGTTGGAGGTGGGTCGATTAAAGTTCTGAAGCAGTACATGAAGGAGTAAGAAAAGCCGTCCTAGAAGGACGGGGTTTTAGAACCATTCTTCTGATAAATCAATCCTTTTTGTGCCTACAACAGAGGGTGCTACCCTTTCTTCCATCCATTATTTG
>CAIUCS010000048.1 GCA_903897715.1 uncultured Synechococcales cyanobacterium | reverse complement strand
CTGTTTCTGAAATCTAGGCTTACCTCCTCTCTTACCAGTTTTATCAGGAATTAACCACCCCTTCCAGGATTTATCCAACCCCATTCCATTCTGTTGTTGGCAGTCAGTATAAATCTCCTTGTACTCAGGAAATAATCCTTTTGGTTCTTTAAGGTCAGCCGCTTGTGAATAGTAATCTACGTTGCTTGGAATATCCCCAATTGGCTCACTTGTCAGACTGCAACGGTTCATCTGAGATCTGGTACGACGCAACAATTCTTCCCAGTGGCTCAAGGTCGCCCCCTGCAGGAGTGTTGGTTGCAATCGGTACTGATACGTTAGTAGCATGAAATTATTATATTATATTTAATGCCATGAGCCATAACAAAGGCGATGGATGGGTATACTACCTGAGCATAATTGTTGGATTTGCATTAATATCAATTCAGCTTAGATGGACAGGGAGTAGATGGTTAGAATGACCTAGCTGATATGCTAGGTGTTTAGGATTGATACCAAAGGTTCTCCAAACTATGAGAGGATTAAACAATTATCTCTTAGCATATTGATTTTAAAGGTCAAGGTTAGTTATGGTGGCACGTAATGCATTTCTGAAAAAACTGGTGTTGTCTTGTTGGGTTCTTGGCTTGGTCTATTTGTCCACCATGGGTTTTCCTGCTCCCGGCATTGGGCTTAGTGTTGTCAACACTGGGATGAATGAGAGTCTCCATTGGATTGCAAGCTGTGTTCCTACCGAATTACCCCCCTTGGTCACCCCCCAGCCCAAGTCCACCACCAAGTCCTCATCTAAACCAAAACCAAAGACCCCCTCCAAACCCAAGCCCCAATCCAAGACAAAACAAAGCCTTAACTTCCAAGCCCCGATGACGGTTAGTAGCGCTAGGGAGAGAGTAATTTGTGACAACTCCCACCGTCAACCGCTAAGAGCGGTCTGACGGGGGCTGCTCAAATTCACCAATGAGAGTTTTTGTCTCACAGACTGTGCATCCACTAAGCCTCCACCAGCAGCAAACGGTTGTCCTACCGTCCGTTTAAGTAGGTTCAAACGTGTGTTTAATCCCTGTCTACACTGACTCCACCATTAGGGCAATCCTGAACTGGAATCGACAAGTCTTTAACCACTCTTTCCTCACAACACTGGATGCTCCTGCTTCTGGCACCAACTTCTTGAGGGTGCTTGCCGTGTTTTACCGCTATTGCTGGCACTATGTTCAAGGATGTCCGCCATGGAACATGGAGTATGGATTGAGCTAGTTTGGTTCTAGTTAGTCCCTTGATATTTAGTTTCTCGAATCCAATCAGATCGTAGGCTGTACATAAATAATGAGCTATAGAATAGTGACGACGCAACAATTCTCCCTAGCAGTTCAAGGTCGCCCCCTGTAGGAGTATTGGTTGCAATCGGTACTGATACGTTAGTAGTATTATACTACTATCCTATTTAGTGCCATGAGCTATAACAAAGGCGATCGCTGCCTATACTCCCTTACTATTCATGTAGTACTTGTCACAAAGTACCGCAAAAAGATAATTGACAAGGCGATACTGCAAAGATTGCAAGAAATCGTTGCTCATACCCGTGAACAGTGGAGCAGCACACTGACTGATTTTAATGGGGAGTCCCACCACGTTCATCTGGTAGCAATCAGCAAGTTGGTGCATAACTTAAAGACCGTTTCTAGTTGGTTGATTCCCAAAGAGTATAGTGATGGTATCAACCAAATTATAGTAAGCCAGTATTCTGGACTGGAGGCTATTGCGTTGCCAGTTGTGGCGGCGTTACTAGGGATCAGGTCAAACAATAGGTTAAAAATCAACGTGAAATCCCAGACGAATGGTTCCCTCGTCCCCCACCCCTTCGGTGTTGAGGTCTACGATTATCAATTTACTCAGGGGGGGACTCAGGGGGGGGACTCAGGGGGGGTACTCCTCCCTCACCACCAACCGAGCAGTCTAGGGGGAGTACCCCGCAGTTTAGATGAATAAGGATGGGCGGGGTTTGTGCTACCCATCCTTATTTGTTTCGGACTACCCGATAGCGGGGGATAGGGAAGGGTCAGAACGACTAGTCTTCAGCAAAAACATACTTATATAAATCCCTGGGGTCAGGCTCAGGGCTATTTTCAGCAAATTCTACCGCATCTTCAATCAATGTTTTGATGTTCTGATCAATACGCTTTAGTTCAGTATCCTGGCAAATCTGATTATCAGTTAAGTAAGTAGATAAGGAACGAATGGGGTCTCGAGAAAACCATTCTTCTTTTTCAGATTTGGAACGTAATTCATCAGGATCTGCAAGGGAATGACCCCGAAACCGATAGGTCAGGGCTTCAATCAGGGTTGGACCTTCACCAGCTCTGGCTCTGGCAATGGCTGTTTGGGCAACCGACCAGACGGACAGGACATCCATCCCATCCACCTCCACCCCAGGCATTCCAAAAACGGAAGCCTTCCGATAAATTTCAGGCTGAGAAGTGGCTCGCTCATGGGCCATCCCAATTGCCCACTTGTTATTTTCAACCACAAACAAAATAGGTAATTTCCATAGAACTGCCATATTTAAGCATTCAAAAAATTGACCATTATTACTCGCCCCGTCTCCAAAAAAGCAAGCAGTGACTTGGTCAGCGGCGGGGTCACCCAACGCATCTCTGCGATAACGGGTTTGAAAAGCTGCCCCCGTAGCCACAGGAATCCCTTCAGCCACAAAGGCATATCCCCCCAGCAGATGATGTTCAGCAGAGAATAAATGCATTGACCCACCCCTGCCTTTGCTACATCCGGTGGCTTTGCCAAACAATTCTGCCATCACTTGTCGAGGAGGTACCCCAGCACTGAGGGCATGAACGTGATCACGGTAGGTACTACAGACAAAATCGTCAGGACGCATTCCCTTGATTACTCCTGTGGAAACCGCTTCTTGCCCATTGTAAAGATGGACAAAGCCAAACATCCGCCCACGGTAGTACATCTCGGCACACTTATCTTCAAAGGAGCGACCTAATACCATGTCTTCATAAAGTTTCAACCCTAACTCATGGGAAATTTGAAGGGTGGAGGTATCAATCGCTGGCAATGTCCGTTCTTTGACCATGAGTATGTAATGTCCTTGACAACAGGAATGACTTGTTTTTTTGATTACAGGAATTTTAACACTAAGCCATTCTACCTGAACGATAGTCCCCCGATTTACCAAAGAAAGTAACATTTTCTGTGAATCTGAATTAACAAAAGGGGTGCATCCCAATTTTGAATCCCTCACCCTAAATCCCTCTCCCATTCTGGGGAGGGACTTGGAATCCAGTTCCCCTTCTCCCTTTTTGGGAAAAAGGGTTAGGGGATGAGGGCAAACGTGCAACATTAGGATACTCTCGACAAAACCATAGTTCTCCTTAGAGTGGCTGAAATCCTCAATTTGTGTCTGGAAAGTTTGATGGAAATTGCACCAGCCGCCTCAATGGGCGATATAATATGAAATTGTGAGTTTTTTAGTGGCCATGAATGTTCAAGAAATAATCCGTTCAATTGAAGCGGAACAGATGAAGTCTAACCTTCCCACCATCTATATTGGGGATACGGTGAAAGTTGGGGTGGTCATCCAAGAAGGAGGAAAGGAGCGGGTACAACCCTATGAGGGAGTGGTAATCGCCAGAAACCGTTCTGGCATTAACCAAACCATTACAGTGCGACGTATCTTCCAAGGAGTGGGAGTGGAGCGGGTTTTTCTAGTTCATTCCCCTAGGGTTGCCAACATTCAAGTCCTGCGCAGAAGTAAGGTGCGTCGAGCAAAATTATATTACCTCCGTGATCGTGTGGGTAAGGCGACTCGATTGAAACAGCGCTTCGACCGTCCTTTTTAGTATTACCAGTATGCCCATGGATTTTTGGCAGCAGGTTCTGTCATTTGCCACCCTTACCGCCCAGCGGGTGGGGGAGGAATTACTTCAGCAATTTGGACAGGTCTCTGCCGTTGAAAAGCAGGATGGTAGTCTGGTGACTCACTGGGATCGTTGGTCAGATGATTACATCAGAACCGCCATCAGTTCTACTTTTCCCCATCATGGTCTTCTCAGTGAGGAGTCAGATCATTGTTTTCCCAATCAGGACTGGGTGTGGATTATCGATCCCCTTGATGGCACCACCAACTTTGCCATGGGGGTGCCGCTTTGGGCAATTTCCTTCGGATTATTTTATCAAGGAACCCCCGTATTTGGATATGTTCATGTCCCACCCCTAAGCCAGTCATTCCATGGTTTTTGGGGTGGTACTTCCGGTTTAACCATGCCTACGGGTTCTTTTTTGAACGGACAGTTATTGCACACCAAAGATACTTCAGTGACTGATAACCATCTGTTCAGTTTTTGTACCCGTAGTATTTGTAGTTTGCAACAAACCTGGGGACGCGATCGCACCTTCCCCTGTAAAATTCGGATGTTTGGCGTTGCCACCTATAATATGTTAACCGTATCCACAGGTTCTACCTTAGGAGCAGTGGAAGCCACTCCAAAAATATGGGACATTGGTGCTGTGTGGTCTATCTTACATGGAGCTGGAGCCACTTGGATTCACCTGAACCATCATCCAATTTTTCCCCTACTCCCTGGGGTCGATTATGGAAATGTATCCTTTCCCAGTTTGGTCTTAGCCCATCCTAATCTAACACCTATCTTTCTCCCATGGGTAGATCCAGTGACTACCCAACCCATGGCAACTTAAACATTGAATCGAAATAGCATCACATCCCCCTCTGCCACCACGTACTCTTTTCCTTCGCTCCGCACCCATCCTTTTTCCTTTGCTCCATTCAAGGAACCAGCATTCACCAGATCCTCATAAGCTACAGTTTCGGCACGAATGAAGCCCCGTTCAAAATCTGAATGGATTACCCCGGCTGCTTGGGGGGCAGTCATCCCTGCAATAATAGTCCAAGCTCGAGTTTCCTTCGGACCTGTTGTAAAATAAGTCCGCAACCCCAATAACTCATAGGTGGCTCGAATCAGGGACTTCATCCCCCCCTCAGTAACCCCCAGTGCAGCCAAAAATTCTCCACGATCCCCATCAGGCAGTTCCACCAGCTCTGACTCCACTTGGGCTGAAACCATCACAACCTGTGCATTCTCTGCGGACGCAACGGTTCGTACTGCCTCTACCCAGGAATTACCAGTTGCTAAATCTTCCTCAGCAACATTCGCCGCATAAATCAGGGGTTTTCGGGTCAGTAATCCCAATGGTTGAATCATGGCTTCTTCTTCGGCGGTTAA
Source organism: uncultured Synechococcales cyanobacterium (assembly GCA_903897715.1). Classification (GTDB taxonomy): domain Bacteria; phylum Cyanobacteriota; class Cyanobacteriia; order CAIUCS01; family CAIUCS01; genus CAIUCS01. The sequence continues at coordinate 7,948 of CAIUCS010000048.1, read as the reverse complement.
CACCACTTGACGAGCAGACCGACCATTATTTAGGGCAAGGATTAATTCTTCCAAGATGGTTAATTCAGCCTGGGCTTCCTTACTACTCCGTGCTTGTTTGCGGGTTCGGTCAGCCCGACGTTCCACTTGGGTCAAGTCTGCCAGAATCAGTTCCAGGTTGATAATATCAATATCCCTCACCGGGTCAACTGAACCCGCCACATGGATGATGTCATCATTCTGGAAACAACGAACCACCTGAACAATTGCATCCACTTCCCGAATGTGGGATAAAAATTGATTTCCCAACCCCTCCCCCTGACTGGCTCCCTTTACCAAACCGGCGATGTCAACAAACTCAATCCGGGTGGGTACTGTTTGTACGGAATTGGAAAGACTGGTAAGCACAGACAGCCGCTCATCTGGAACTGCAACGATACCCACATTTGGTTCAATGGTACAGAAGGGGAAGTTGGCTGCTGTCGCTTTAGCATTAGCCACTAGGGCATTAAACAGGGTTGATTTTCCCACATTTGGGAGCCCAACAATTCCGGCAGTTAGCATAATTCAAGAATATCAGTAGGGGATAACAAAACTGCAAGGCACTCACTTCCCGTCTCAGCGGGCATAATCCCCAACGGAAACAGTGGATTGTCAGTCCTTGTCTATTGTAGTAACTGATGGCAATCGTTTATTAATCGGGAAAGGCGATCGCGGAACAGTTCGATGCGATTGTGGATTGTTTCTGGATGACGGGCTGATTGCAAATAATGGGCATCCATTAACAATAACCTCAATTGTTTATGAATTTCAGTTTCACAAGACTGAAGAACATAAGCCAAATCAGGTGGTAATTGTTCATTATCTAGTACCAACACTTCAAATTGAAAAATTGTTTGGGCTTTCAGTAGCAGTTGGGACAAATCACGACCCCATTTGGGCGAAAATTGACCCTCTGACTGCCATTCCATGAGTTTTACTAACGATTGCTTAAATTTTTCATAGGTTTTCTGGTGGGTGGGGGGCAGCATAGTAGGTTATTATCAATTAAAATTCTACTTAAGAATATTATCTAAAATTAGGATGGATGGAGCGACTTAACCCATTGATCCAATGGCGTTCCCGTCATAAACCCTTTTCCCCTACTCATCCCCTTGCCACCATGAACCTCGCAGCTCCGTCCTGTCCCGTTGCGAACCCCACTAGCCGTAATGTACCCCACTGGCTTAGTGAGTATTTAGACCATCAATGTACATTGGCTGAATGTTCGTCTCCCCATTCTTCCAACGATAGTGATTTAATTTGTCAAGCCTACGAATTTGCTAATCAACTACATGCTGGACAATGTCGGGCATCTGGTGAACCCTACATTTATCATCCCATTGCCGTAGCTGGATTATTAAAAGACTTGGGCGGGAGCGGAGTGATGATTGCAGCGGGTCTTTTACATGACGTGGTGGAAGACACGGAAGTGTCGGGCGACGAAATTGGTCAGCGCTTTGGTCGGGAAGTTCAACAGTTAGTGGAAGGGGTTACTAAACTTTCTAAATTTAATTTTTCCAGCAAAACAGAGCAGCAGGCCGAGAATTTCCGGCGCATGTTTATTGCCATGGCGGATGATATACGGGTGATTGTGGTGAAGTTGGCTGACCGCCTGCATAATATGCGCACCTTAGAGCACCTATCAGCCGACAAACAAGTTAAAATTGCCTTGGAAACCAGGGAGATTTTTGCCCCTTTAGCAAATCGACTGGGGATTGGGCGGTTTAAGTGGGAATTAGAGGATTTAGCCTTCAAATATCTCGAAACAGAATCCTATCGCCAAGTCCAGGAATTAGTCGCTGAAAAAAGAACTGACCGGGAAGCTCGCCTTGCCAAGGTGACGGCATCCCTCCACCAACGGTTAATCCAAGCAGGTATCCGCTGTGTTGAAATCAGTAGTCGTCCCAAACACCTCTATGGGATCTACCAAAAAATGCAACGACAACAGAAGGAGTTCCATGAAATCTATGATATTCGTGCCATTCGTATTATTGTAGAAAATACTGAAGAATGTTATCGTGCCCTTGCCGTTGTCCATGATGCCTACCACCCCATACCTGGACGATTTAAAGATTATATTGGTCTACCCAAGCCCAATCATTACCAATCCCTCCACACGGTTGTCATTGGTCACTCAGGTCGCCCCATCGAAGTACAAATCCGTACCCTGGATATGCATCACATAGCGGAGTACGGGATTGCTGCCCATTGGAAGTATAAAGAAACTGGTACTTCGGTGGTGGTGGATTCTCCTGCCGAAGAGAAGTTCTCCTGGTTGAGGCAATTATTAGATTGGCAAAATGATCTGAAGGATGCCCAAGAGTATCTAGATAGTATTCGGGATGATTTGTTTGAGGATGATGTGTTTGTTTTCACTCCCCGTGGAGATGTGGTTTCCCTAAGTCGAGGTTCCACTTCCATTGATTTTGCCTATCGCATCCACACGGAAGTAGGGAATCATTGTGCCGGAGTGAAAATTAACAGCCGCATGGTTCCCCTATCTACTCCCCTACAAAATGGCGACATTGTGGAAATTATCACCCAAAAACATGCCCATCCCAGCTTGGATTGGCTGAATTTTACAGTGACTGGGGGAGCCCGTAATCGCATTCGTCAATGGTATAAACGGTCTTGTCGAGAGGAGAATATTGCCCGTGGACGGGAATGTTTAGAGAAAGAGTTGGGCAAAAATGGGTTTGAAGCCCTACTCAAGTCCGATCCTATTTTATTAGTTGCCCAGCGGTGTAATTATCACAGCGTTGAAGATTTATTGGCTGGCTTGGGCTACGGAGAAGTCACCCTCAATTCGGTGGTAAACCGGATTCGGGAAGCCGTTAAAGCCAAGCAGGTATTATCGTCTCCCAAATCCACCGATGGGGAAACGGATCATCAGGTTTTATTCAATACCATTCCCTTCAATCGTTTACTATCTCAAGATCCAATTATGGGAATTGAGGGGTTGGTTCACCACATTGCACGATGTTGTAATCCAATTCCTGGGGAACCCATTACTGGGGCAGTTACCCTTGGGAATCGGGGTATTTCCATTCACCGTCAAGGGTGCTCCAATGTGGAAGGGGTTCCTGGCGATCGCCGGATTCCTGTCAGTTGGAATCCATCCCTTATTACTTCTGCTGTCACCTATCCCGTCGCTATTCAAATTGAAGCAATTGATCGGGTTGGAGTATTTAAGGATGTGTTATCGCGACTATACGATCACAAGATCAATGTCCGTGATGCCCATGTGAAGACAAATCCTAATTCTCCTGCCATCATTGATTTGTGCATTGATATTAAAGACTGTCAACAACTGGATAGAATTATGGCTCAGATTCGCAAAATGAGTGACGTACTCAAACTGCATCGAATCAACCAAAATGAATGATTCGGCAAGACTCTAACTAAACCTAAATTCCTAATCCTCCTCAGTAATGGGGGAAAAGGATTTGAGCGTCTCAAAACAGGAGTTGGAACTTTGAAAGTCTCTTAACCCCAAAAAGGTCTCAAGCCCCATCCCTCTAGGGCAGCTTTTCAAGATTTACATTGCTCTCAATTCAGGTTAACCCCACTTGCCCATGGTTCTTAAAAGTTTTTAGACCCATCAAACCCGGATAATTCAGCCAACCCCCGTAAACTAATGCCACCTGGGGGCAGCAATTTACCATTTATTTCCCAGGTGGGAAAGGCATAAATTCCCATGCGTTCACATCGTTGGTGTTGGGGATTTTTACCTCTTGGATCACATTCGATGACTGTCAACTCTTTCACTGCCTGTGGGCTAAACATTTGCAGTTGTTGCTGACAAACCCCGCACCAATAAACAGCATACATTTTTGCATTCATCCGCCGTAAGTGGCGAACTAGGGCAAGGTCTGGCAAACTACCAAAGGCGGGTTGAGTTGTTGAAACAATAGGAGATTGGTTTGAGGGGGTGTTATTCCAACTGAGTTTATTGCCACTGTCATGAACGAACAAAACCTGGAGAAAAGCATAACTTGCTCCCATAGCCATTAAAAGTACTAACCAGACTGGTGGTTTTAACATAAGTCTAACGTTCTGTTTGGGTGACTTTTTAGAGATAGTGGGGGATTTTTCGCCCCCGTTAGTGCCAGGGATACGGTCAAATCACTCCTGATGGAAGAATTGGGGTTTATTGATTTGGGCGTTGATAGTAGACCTTAGTACCATGGTCAGATACAAAGTAACAATTCCGATAGGAATTCCATAAAACGCTCCAAATGGGTTCATGGGAAACATGATAATAATCTCCCAAAATCGGTTTGATGGCTTCAGTTGCTTCGTGTAAGTGATAGTGAGGAATACTATTGAAAATATGATGGGCAACGTGGGTTCCTATATGGTGGTGGATTGGATCGATAATTCCATAGCTACGATCAACAGTTGAAAGAGCCCCTTTTAGAAAATACCAATCCTGACCACGGTACCACGGGATTTCCTCGTCAGTATGGTGCAGAAAAGTAACTACATCCAACCAGGCGATAAAAACCAAATAGGGCATCAAGTAATACTTGAATAGGAAATCAAACCCATATCCTAAACCCAGGGATAATAAAACCAGCACCATGACAATACAACAAATAGTACTGGTCACCACTTGCCCCCTTTCATGGGGACGAAACAGTGGGCTATCGGGAAGAAAGTGAGAGCCTTTTTTCCCCGTTGACCGGCGGAATAAATACAGTGGATAAACGACTAAAATTAGATGGAATCGAGCTAATTTTTCATACCAACCCATGGAGTGATATTGGCTTTCTGTTACAGGATGCCAACTTTCATCTTTGTCAATATTCCCGGTGTGGGTATGATGAATGCGATGACTGATGCGCCACCCATGGAAAGGAACCAATAGGGGAGTGTGACAAATATGACCAATTAAGTGATTAAGCCATCGATGACACGAAAACGAACCATGACCACAATCATGACCCACGACAAATAATGCCCAAAAAAAAGTACCCTGCCCAAGCCAGAAGATGGGTAAAAACCAAGCCTGATTTAGATGGGCTGCCGTCCAATAGAGTAAAGCAATCATGGCAAGGTCAAAGGACAGGTATGCCACCGATCGCCAGACATTGGATTCAAAGCAGTGGGCTGGAATAGCGGAGCGCACATCCTTAAGGGAAAAGGGAACAGTCTCACGGTTCAAAAGAGGAAGGGTTGAATGTAAGGTCACGTTATGGTGGATGCTCAGTAAAGAAATAAACAATGGAAATGGAATTAACTGTATTGGTTAATGATTAAGTTAATCATAGGTCTAAGGGCATTTTAGAACAAATCGAACAACTCCTTTTGGATTAACTTGTTTTGCCATCTCAGCGATGGATTGTTGGGTGAGGGGATGGATCCAGTGGGGAGCGATCCCTACGAGGGGAATCAGGACAAAAGCACGATCCCCCATGCGGGGATGGGGAATTTGTAATTGGGGTAAGTCCAAAATCAGGTCTTCAAATAATAGAATATCCAGGTCTAACGTCCGGGGACCCCACCGCTCTTGACGGATGCGACCCAATTGGCGCTCCACCTGAAGTAACCTATGTAACAACTGTAAGGGGGTATAGTGCACCTCTAATATTACACAACCATTGAGATAAGAGGGCTGGGGTGGACCAATGGGTTCAGTTTCATACCAAGGCGATCGCCGCACTAGGCGCACCCCTGGCAGTTGAGAGAGATGGTGACAGGCAGATTCTAGGTTAACCAGGGGATTACCTAAATTACTACCCAAGGCAATAGCAACGAAATGGGAACTGCCAGATTTGCCGTAATGAACAGAATGCTCTGATTTCTCCCCATTATCCATGCTAGTTATCCTCGCATTCATGGCTGAACTCCTCTTCTTTGGTGTTGGTCTCTAAGGATGGAGTTGGAATCCTATTCAATTGTTCTAACCGATCCACCTGAAAGTATTGATGGAATTTATCCGTGACTTGTAATCGAAAAGAACGACCCTCCGGGTGACGACGCTTGCGAACAAACCCCTGCTCCACTAACTCTTGCACATGATGATAAGCATTGGAGCCCCGTAGATTGACTAATTCAGTTTGAGAAAGGGGTCCTTTGAGGGCAATTACTGCTAGGGTGCGTAGGGTACCTAGCCCCACATCTACGGGTACTAACGTTTCCACTAAAGTTTGATAAGCTGAGCGCAATTGTAGGATATATCCATCGGGGGTTTCTAAGATCTCTAGGGCGCTCTCTCGATGGGCATAATCATTCATTAATTCAATTAAGCCATCAGCCACGCTATCGCAATCGCTAGAGGCATATTCGGCAATTTGAGCCAACGACAATGGCTTCCCTTTTAAATATAAAATGGCTTCTATTATATGGGTCAGCCGGGGCATTGTAACAACTTGGAAAATTAATTATCCTACCATACAGAATAATTTATTCTGAAGAGAATGTATATCCCTTACCATATCAATAACGGGGATTTTGATGGCTTACATGGAATCATCCATAGACTGGGAGTTTCTCGGAGAAAGAATATGAAAGCGCAGGTTTATCGTGGAGTCAATCAATTAAGGTACGAGGATGTGCCTGTCCCTGAGTTGGATACGGATGAAGTATTGGTTCAGGTTCAGGTTGTGGGTCTTTGTCAGTCTGACATCAAAAAGATACTGTATCCCCTCTATGCCCCCCCCCGTATCTTTGGTCATGAAACAGCCGGAATTATTGCAGCGACGGGAGCAGATGTCAACAACTGGAATGTGGGCGATCGGGTAATCGTGTTACACCATATTCCCTGTATGCATTGTGCCCATTGTTTCAATGAAAATTATTCCATGTGTGAAGTCTATAAAACTATTACGACTACCGCTGGTTTTATCCCCAGTGGGGGTGGGTTTGCCCAATACGTGAAGGTGCCTGGGCATATTGTGCGGAATGGAGGTCTGATGAAAATCCCTGAATCAATAAATTTTGAACAAGCTAGTTTTGTGGAACCAACCAATTGTTGCCTAAAGGCATTGAAAAAAGCCCAAGTTGGTTTGGGACAAACAGTCTTGGTCACCGGGGCAGGACCCATTGGATTGATGTTTATAATGCTCATCCGTCATCTTGGAGGGCGGGCGATCGCCACTGATTTAATTCCCAGTCGCGTGGAAAAAGCCCTCCAACTTGGGGCTGAAGCGGCTTTTAATGCCCGTGACCCTGATCTATCAACCCACATTGCCCATCTAACCAATGGGATGGGTGTAGATATTAGTTTATTAGCAGTTCCCAGTGAAAAAGCCTTTTTCCAAGCCCTTGATTGCACTCGCAAAGGAGGCAAGATACTTTTTTTTGCTGAATTTCCTGATGAAGTTACTATTCCCATAAATCCCAATATTCTCTACCGTCGGGAAATTGACTTGATGGGTAGTTATAGTTCTTCCTACCGAATACAAACGTTGGCGGCAGATATTGTTTTTAACCAGCGTATTGATGTCAATGCCCTGATTAGCCATCGCCTCCCGTTAGAAGATTTGGAAATTGCGGTGAAACGGGCTATCTCCCCTACTCCCGATACTTATAAAATCTTACTCTATCCCCATCCGTAACGATAACGTTGTGCTGCGGAAGATACTCGAACTCCCATTGACAACCTTGTAGTATAGGAACATATACATATCTCATAAAATTATAAGTAAAGCCTATGGCTACTACCGCCGATGAAGTTTGGCAACTATTAGGAGAGTTACTCCAAGCCCAAAAAGAAACGAATCTTAAATTCCAGGAAACCGATCTCAAATTCCAAGAAACGAATCTCAAATTTCAAGAAACGAATCTCAAATTCCAAGAAACCGATCGCCTACAAAAAGAAAATGCTCGACAAATCAAAGAACTAGGTAAACAAATTGGGGGCTTAGGGGCTAAATTTGGCAGTTTTACCGAAGGATTAGCACTCCCTTCCATGGAAACTATT
>CAIUCS010000047.1 GCA_903897715.1 uncultured Synechococcales cyanobacterium | reverse complement strand
CGACTTTAACGCAGGCGGTGTATTTTCCGGGTTGAGGGTAAGTATATCCTGCATCGCTGATGGTTTTGAGCGATCGATCTTTTCGCGTCCGATAATCTTGCCAATCGTGGGTGAAGGGTTTGTCCGGTTGCCAGTTGAAATCCACAGCCCAGAAGTCGATAAAATCAAAACCGCTTTTGATCGCCCGTTCTTTGATCGCTTCTAGTTCTTTGCTGGGCACTTCGGCAAGGGAAGGGAGGAACTGGGTGAGTTTGATGTCTACGGTGCGCGTTTGAGGGCTAAAGCCCTCACTACGAGCCTTTTTCGTAATAACGACTTCAGTCGTTGCTTTACGGTGATGTTCAATTGCATCAAAAATTTGATGACTACCATTTTCGACTGATCCCATAACGATCAAACTGTGTATCAGTACTAACAATTTGAAGATTTTCAGACATGGATTGAGCAATCAGTAAGCGATCGAAGGGATCACGATGATGGAAAGGTAGCCTGGATACAATTGTCAGGTGCTCAAAAGTAATTGTCAGAATTTCAATGTTGTTAAGAGTAATCTGCTGAGGGATAAACTGCTCATAACTATCAGGTAACGTCAGTTTATTCAGGCTGACTTTGATCGCGATTTCCCAGAGGCTAGCTGTACTCAGAAGTAAATCAACATCAGACTCCAAAAGATCGGCAGCAGAGCCACTCAGTTCGGGACTATCGTTAATGAACCAAAGAAAGGTATGCGTATCCAGGAGTATTTTCATGACCTGTACTCCTTAAAGTCTTCAAGGGGTGCATCAAAGTCAGGAGCCAGCCAGATTTGACCTTTGGCACTGCCCCGTTGTCGTCGTTTGGCAATGGGTAGAATCTGAATCACCTTCAGAATGGGCTGGTTATTACGGGTGATAATCACTTCTTCGCCTTGCAAGGCAGATTGCAGAAGTTGATTAATTTGAGTGTGAGCATCGGTAATATCAACCTGTTGCATGATCTAACCTCTTAAATGTCTATTTCTACGGTAATCGAGGTATCACAACCGAAGGTATCTACAGCTTTCATGTGTAAGTATGAGTCTGTCCCTTTACCCCACATATCTCGATAAGCAACCATCTCAAGGGTGGATTGATCTTTCTGAACCGCTTCCTGTTCATCCCCGATCGCCACACTCATCGTAAAATCCGCACCCACATCAAACGGTGGGTCAATATAAATTAGATCTACCTTGCCCTTAAACGACCGCATCAGCGAAGCCATCACCAGTTTGTTGTCGCCCCAGATCAGCCGATTTCTAAAATCATCCTGCTTGGGGTTTTGCTGTTCACATAGCTCCAACTGCCCTGCCGCCGCCGCCCGTGGCGGTTCATCAATGCTCTCAATTCGCTGCATCGGCATGGCACACCCGGCAATATCCACCTCCCGGCGCTGTCCATACTCGTCATACTTGCCCTCCCACACCAGTTCTGTCCGTAGCGTCGAGAGGGGAGGGGGATTGTGGGGACCGTAGGTTGGCGGTTGGGACATAGGGTAATGGCGGGGTAATGGAGAAAAAGAATCTATTTCAATTGCCAGGGAAGCCAGTCTTCATCTAGGGCTTGTTCCAGAGTGAAATCTGGTTCTTGGGAGATGAAATCAGCGGGTAGGTCGATCGCCTTGATCATATTTTTTCTGGCTTTTTGATAGGAAGCTAAAAAAGCATTGCTTACAGAAGACTTGAGGCTAGGGCTATCTTGGAGAATCAACTCAATTTCTGAACGGAAATTATTAATTTCTAAGATCCAACCTCTAAAACAAACTTCTCGCTCAGATTCCCAGTATTTGAATTTAAGAAGATGTTCACAGAGCCGCAGCAGATAGCTTGCTATTGCCCGTTTGTCACTTTTGCCCAAGCCTTGAATCTCCTCAATTAAATTTTCTAAGTCAAGATTGTTGAAATTCCGTGCTTTCAATTGAGTCACGGTATTATTCAACCAAAGTTGGTAGTCTACGTCGTATAGCAATGTCGGTTTAGCTTTAACTTGAGGTTCCATTAGTTATTGCCTCCATCAGTGTCTTCATTAGTAGTAGCAAAAATCGCCACACTCATCGTAAAATCCGCACCCACATCAAAGGTTGGGTCAATATAAATCAGATCCACCTTGCCCTTAAACGACCGCATCAGCGAAGCCATCACCAGCTTATTGTCGCCCAACAATGGCTTCGCCACGCAATCGAACAGCCGATTTCTTAAGTCATCCTGTTTCGGTTTTTGCTATTCAAACAACTCCAACTGCCCTGCCGCCGCGACCCGCATGGATTCATCAATACTCTCAATCTGCTGCAACCGCAAGCGGAAGGCTGACGCGAACACCATGGAATAGGCGTGGTGGATAGGGTGGTAGGGGCGATCGCAGGAATTCTTCACTTTGGCTCAGGTTCTCAAGGTGCTGCCCCAATCTAGGACTAAAGCGAGATAACAATTGTTTTAGTTGAAGGAGTGGGAACTGAGGTTAACCCCCATCCTGTCGTTACCTTGGTTGAAAACTACCATATCATCATCCCTCGTGGCAGCCTGATGGGTGGTATTCAGGAGCCTGTGCAGAGAATATCAGGTGGAACGGGATAGACCAATGATTTCCCGTAAACCAATCGCACCGACGATGGCATATCCACCGGCGATTAATAAACTTCTCAAACAGTTACGAATTTGACCGCTCAAAGCATTGTTCTTGGTTTGGTTTTCAGCATTGGACTTTCGGGTACGAATTTCAGTTTGGAATTTACTGCGAGCCTTACCAGATTCTGTCTCCAGATACTCTTCAATAGATTCGGGATTTTGTTTGAATTTTTCCAGTAACGATACCTGTTCTTTCGGAAATAACCCTGCAGCGATGGCTTGGTTCAATTGTTGGTCGTCTCTTAACCAAGAATTAATCAAAGTTCGCTGCCGTTCTACCTCAGCTTGCAGTCGGGGATCAATTTGAGCTTCGGCTTGTAATGCTTCCTGACTAATTCGTTGAAGAGTTGTGTCCCGTTGCCGACCAATGTCTAGGAATGTAAAGGGAGTTAAAAATAAGAAGATAAATCCCAGGAGAATGGCTAAAATGAAAAGTATGATTTTCCCTATATTATTTTCAAAGGCTTCAATGGGGTTGGGAATCCAGTCCCCGATTAAAATAAAGCCAATGCCAATGAGTGGAACAATACCTCGATCAATCATTTGGGCATAGGTTCCTACTCGCCAGTCGATATCTAAAAAGCCAGGACCTGGACTGATGAACAAAACCAAATAAT
>CAIUCS010000046.1 GCA_903897715.1 uncultured Synechococcales cyanobacterium | reverse complement strand
CTCAGGACTAACCCCCGGAACCAGTGCCACTATTAATTTGAAGTTATTTATTTCTTCCACTGTAGCCAGTAAGCCATCCGTTTTCGCAATTGCCAAGTCTGTGCGCAGTAGTTCTAATTGCTTTTGGTTCATTTTTAACTCGGTTTGTAACGCTGTAATCCGTTCTGGAATTTCTTCGGGTTTTACCTTAAAGCGATCGCTCAAATCCCTAACCACCCGGTCTCGTAGCGTTAAGTACTCCAATACCCCCTGTCCTGCAACAGCTTCAATTCGGCGCACCCCTGCTGCCACACCAGTCTCGGCAATAATCTTAAAAACACCAATTTCAGCGGTATTATGGACATGGGTGCCACCGCATAACTCCATGGAGACTCCTGGAAAATCCACCACCCTCACATACTCCCCATACTTTTCACCAAACATTGCAATTGCCCCCTTATTCCTAGCTTCAGCAATTGGCATACTTGCCACCTCAGCTTCATGGGCTTCCACGATCCAAGTGTTGACCAGGGTTTCAATTTGTTCTAATTCCGACTCCAAAAGGGAACGGGGGCAGACGAAATCAAACCGGAGGCGATCGCCGTCCACCAAGGAACCGGCTTGGGAAATATCGGGGTCTACAATTTGTTTTAAGGCAGCTTGTAATAAATGGGTAGCGGTATGGTTTGCTTGAGTCCGTCTCCGAAAAGACCAGTCAATTTGAGCCGTAACTGGTATACCATTTACCAGTTGTCCCTGGTCAACCGTACCCAAGTGAATAAAGAAATTAGATTCTTTTTGCACATCAGTGATGTAAACCTTGCCATGATCGCTAATGATCCAGCCATGATCCCCAACCTGACCGCCGGATTCTGCATAAAATGGGGTACGGTTTAGGATCAATTGAACCATTTCACCCCGTTGGACTGTATCAACGGGGCGACCGTTGACTAATATTTTCCTGATTTCAGCAGTGAGCGTCCCTTTGGTGTAACCATCAAATTGGGTTGGCTCAATAGTACTAACCCAGTTATCTAAGGAAGCCTGAGTGGTTAAATCAATGGCTTCATGGGCTGAGCGAGCCCGTTGCCGTTGTTGTTCCATTTGGGTTTCAAACCCCATACTATCCACAGTTAACCCTGCTTCGGCAGCAATTTCTGCGGTGAGTTCTAAGGGAAAACCATAGGTGTCATAAAGGGTGAAAGCATCAAATCCTGAAATCTCTTGGGAGTGGGAGTGACGTAAACCAGTTATGATTTCCTCAAGCAGCTTTTCCCCCCGTTCCAATGTTCTAAGAAATTGAGATTCTTCCCGATGTAATTCTGTGTGAATGAGGTGGGCACGTTCCCGTAAATTGGGATATACATCTTCTGCTAGGGCGATCGCAGTTTCTGCCACTTGCCCTGTAAATTCCCCAGAAATTCCTATTAATCGCCCATGACGAACCACCCGACGGATTAATCGACGCAGAATATAACCCCGTCCCATATTGGCAGCAGTGATGCCATCAGCAATCATATTTACAACCGCTCGCACATGGTCGCCAATGACCTTGAGTGAAGTACGAGTCACCTCTGGACAGGTTTTATAATCGATACCCGCCAAGACTGCCGCAGTTTCGATGATGGGAAAGATTAAATCAGTCTCGTAGTTATTTGGCACTTGTTGCAGGATTTGAGCCATCCGTTCCAATCCCATGCCGGTATCAATACTTTGGGACTGTAATGCCGTCAGTTGCCCACTGACATCCCGGTTGTATTGCATAAATACTAAATTATAAAATTCAATAAACCGGCTATCATCCTCTAAGTCAATTGTTTCCTCTCCCCATTCCGGATGAAAGTCATAATAAAGTTCAGAACAGGGACCACAGGGACCAGTGGGTCCGGAAACCCAAAAGTTATCTGCTGTACCCATTCGCTTGATACGATGATCAGGAACCCCAATGTGATCACGCCAAATTACAAACGCTTCTTCATCTTCTTCAAAAACACTGACCACTAACCGTTCAGGGGGAAGTTTAAAAACATCCGTTGATAGTTCCCATGCCCATGCAATGGCTTGTGTCTTAAAATAATCTCCGAAACTAAAATTCCCTAACATCTCAAAAAAAGTATGATGCCGCGCTGTCCGTCCCACATTTTCAATATCATTGGTGCGGATACATTTCTGAGAGGTGGTAGCACGACGGTATTCAGGAACACGCTGTCCCAAAAAAATAGGTTTAAAAGGGAGCATGCCTGCAATTGTTAATAAAACAGTTGGATCCTCCGGAACCAGGGAAGCACTGGGTAATGGTTGATGCTGTCGTGCCTGGTAGAAATCAATAAAAGTTTGACGGATTTGGGTGCCGGTTATTGGATGTGAGGATAGGGTCACGGAAGCCATGGATACTTGAACACTCAATAATGGAACAATAAAATGAGTTGAATCTGTTTTTAACCCATTGGCTTAATCAACCACTTCAGTTAAATCTTAGATTTCAACTAGTAATATTTATATCTGAGTATACGATTTACACCCAACCTTAGGAGAGTCTTTCGATTTTTTACCCCATGCCATCCCTTGCCCATTTTATAACAACCCATATTCTCGACCAACCCAATGGCTGCATTACCTTTGCTGATTACATGGAGTGGGCGTTATACCATCCTGTGATGGGTTACTATGCCACCCGTGCCCTTGACATGGGAAAAAAAGGAGATTTTGTTACTGCTTCCCATCTGTCTGAAGATTTTGGTCAATTATTAGCACTGCAATTTGTCCAGATGTGGAATGTACTTGGAAAACCCCAAAAGTTTACCCTATTAGAAATGGGAGCAGGACAGGGAAAAGTTGCCTACGATATCTTAAAGTTTTTAGGTCAACACCATGACGATTTATATTCTATTTTAGACTACGCTATTATAGAACGATCAGCCCAGTTTGTGAATCTACAGCAACAGGTGCTACGCGATTTTTCAGTGCGCTGGTGTTCCTGGGATGACTTTCCACCTGATTCCATTGTGGGTTGCTGTTTTTCAAATGAACTGGTAGATGCCTTCCCAGTCCATCGGTTGACCATTCAAAATGGTGAATTGGCTGAACTTTATGTCACGGTTAACCGTGATGGGTGGAGTAAGCTGGATCAACCACACCCAGTTCCTTCATCATTGATTCATCAGTTTAAGGATCAAATTGGACCATTATCTACCCCTGAACTGGGGAGTTATTTTTCATTCGTTGGCATCAATCTGCCATCTTTGATGTACGAGGATGGGTATGTGACGGAAGTTAACCTTGCTGCTTTGGACTGGTTGGAAAAAATCGCTGTCCGAATGAATTATGGCTACCTATTAACAATAGACTACGGACACCTTTCCCCTCAATACTACCATCCCGCACGATGTCAAGGGACATTGCAGTGTTATTACCACCACGGTCATCATCCCGATCCCTACCGATGGGTAGGGCAACAGGATATTACCTGTCATGTTGATTTTACAGCTTTGCAACGACAGGGAGAACGATGGGGGCTTAAAACCCAAGGGTTTACCCAACAAGCTTTATTTTTGATGTCCCTTGGTTTAGGCGATCGCCTTGTTGCATTAACTACCCCCAATGGAGATGGGAATCAATCTGATCTATCTGATTTAAATATGATTCTACAGCGTCGAGATGCATTGCAGGCTCTGATTAATCCCATGGGTTTGGGCAATTTTAAGGTTTTAATCCAAAGTAAAGGAGTGGCAGATGATTCATTGACATGGTTCTCAACAGACCCGGTCACGCCTGTAAGGGGTTGACCTAACCTAAGTGCCTTGAGACGGAGGTGTAGTGTTTATGGCGATCGGGTTATATCACCCATCGATTTCTATGCTGGAGTTGCTATCATTACGGGGCTTTTCTTTTCTCACGCCTTTACTGACCAGCGCCCCAACTCAATCCCAACCTCAAATAGCGAATCTTTAATTACCATTTCACCGACAAAAAAGTAGCCTAATGGTGAAGTGGAGTGGTAAACCATCTTGAAATCAACGGCAAATGATCGGGGTCAGGAAATGATAGAGATAATTGAAAATGCAGTTTAAATTACATTCTTATAGAAATATTCAGAACCTAACCATACACTTCAAATTATGGGACACTAAGCGAGTTAAAGACTTTTGAACAGGTACCATGGGCAACAGGGATATTAAACGAATTGGCATCCTAACCAGTGGTGGTGACTGTCCTGGATTAAATGCTGCCATTCGGGCAGCAGTAAACCATGCGTCCCTCACCTACGGATGGGAAGTGGTTGGGATTGCCTATGGCACCCAGGGATTACGCGATCGCCCCCCCAAAGCCATTAACTTAACCGTACATGGCATGAATATTCGCGGGATTGATCCGTTGTTGAGTTTTGGGGGCACCATTTTAGGTTCTGTTAATAAGGGGGATCCCTTTGATGGAGGGGTATTGGAAGGTTATCATGAACTTGGGTTGGATGCTCTGGTTGCCATTGGTGGAGATGGCAGTTTGCGTATTCTTCACCAATTAGCCAGGGAAGGAAATTGGAATTTGGTGGCTATTCCCAAAACCATTGATAACGATGTAGCCATGACGAATCGCTCCATTGGCTTTGACACAGCGGTGAATACGGTTACAGAAGCATTGTTTCGTCTCACGTCTACTGCTGCAAGCCATGACCGGGTCATGGTTGTGGAAGTCATGGGGCGAACTGCTGGGCACTTAGCACTTCATGCAGGCATTGCTGGTGGAGCCGATGTTATTCTGATCCCCGAGATACCCTACTCCATTGATAATCTATATCGAAAGCTGGCTGAACTCCATGACCGATGGCAGCGTCGATTTGCCATCGTTGTGGTGGCAGAGGGTGCCAGAACAGCGGAAGGGGAAATGCTGATTCAAGAAAATGGAAAAGAGCGTTTTGAGATGCCCCGTCTTGGTGGCATGGGGCAGTATATTGCTGATCAGTTATCTCATTATAAAGGCGATCGCGCCCTAGAAACTCGAGTAACCGTATTGGGGCATATTCAACGGGGGGGAATTCCCACAGCATTGGATCGGCTTATGGCCACTGCTATGGGTAAAAATGCCGTGGATCTGGTTGCCCAAGGAAAATTCAACCATATGGTAGGCTGGCGAGCCAGTCAAGTGGTAACCGTACCCATTGAAGACGTGTTTAACAATAGTCCTGCTTTGGTTGATCCCCATGGTTTTCTAGTTCGCACTGCCCATGCCTTGGGAATTTATATCGGTGAATTGGCACCTGATATTACTTCCTTACCCATGGCGACAGTTGCTAAAGTTTGACCAGTAGGGTCAACTACTTTTTTTCCATAGAAAATAAGTAAAAGACATGGTAAAACTAGTCTAAATTTGAATTTTACATCAGTCCTCCGGTTTTTGAGTATAAAAACTCTTCGTGGACTGATGTAAAGGAAATCGGCACCGTTTACCGTTGGGAAAATGTTACCTTGGATGGAGTAGTTAAGTTAGGACAAAAATAATGGGGTTTGCGTAAACCAGGAACATTTAATGCAGCTAACATAAAAGTTCGACTGCAGGTGACCGCAGTAAACATACTGGTTAAAACCCCTAATGCTAACGTTAAGGCAAATCCTTTTACTAACCCTGTTCCCAACCAAAACAAAGCAGCACAGGAAATTAAGGTTGTTACGTTACTATCCAAAATACTAGAAAAGGCACGGTAAAACCCAGATTCAACTGACCGGTAAAGGGTTTTCCCCGCTCGGAGTTCTTCCCGAGTACGTTCAAATATTAATACATTTGCATCTACTGCCATGCCAATGCTGAGGATAAATCCGGCAATTCCTGGCAGGGTCAGAACCACACCCAATAGATTAAAGGTGGCTAGTGTCAGGACGGCATAAATTATTAAAGCCAGATCAGCAATGAATCCAGGAACACGGTAGTAAACCCCCATAAAAATCAAGACAAATGATAAGCCTCCCAAACCTGCATAAATACTTTTTTGAATACTGTCTCTCCCCAAAGTAGCCCCTACGGTACGGTTTTCAACAATTTCTACGGGTAGGGGTAGGGCTCCCCCCCGGAGTTGAATCTCTAGTTCTTTGGCTTCCTGTACAGTAAATCTACCCGTAATGACAGCTCCTCCTCCGGTAATGCCGGTCTGGGCAAAATCCACACTTACTTCAGGAGCACTAATTAATTGATTGTCTAGAAAAATACCAATGGCACGACCCGTACCCGCCAAATTTTTTGTCAATTCAGCAAATTTATCACCTCCTTCTGATTTAAATCGAATGGCGACTTCCCAATTATTACCATTTTGAGTGGGCTGCGCCCCGATGCCACTGGGATCAAGAAATTTACCAGTTAACCCTGTGGATTTGAATAGGGACGTGATGGCCTCATGACTGCGAGTTAGGGAACCCTGAGTGGTAGAAAGGGCTGTAGTATCCCCGGTTTTTTTCAATTCCCCTAATTTTTGCAATAATGCAGATTGCACCTCCCGTTCGGCTCGAAATTGGGCTTCAGTCCCCGGTTTTTGTTCACGAAATTCCAAGTCGGCAGTACCCCCCAATACCCGTTCAGCTTGTTGTGGATCGCTTACCCCAGGTAACTGGACAATAATTTTATCATTTCCCGCTGTTTGAATCAGGGGTTCGGATACCCCAAGGGCATTGATGCGGTTGTCTAAAACCCGTTGCACCGCTTCCAGGTCTTGAGGGCTAATTTTCTGTATTTCTGCCGTTGGCTTCACTTGAATGGTTAACTGGGCACCGCCCTGTAAATCTAACCCCAAACGGGCAGGGACAAACATCAAGACGGCGATCGCGCCGATTACAACAAATGAAATCAAAGCTAGTAGCCAGCGTTGTTTACCCATAACCGTGTCGTGGTGTTGCTTATTGCTTGTCAAAACGTCTATATGGTCATGATACACCTTTTAGTTCTCTGACGAGAAGCCTAGTTTCCCTCTGGGTCACTGTGGGAAGGAAAAGGTCACCACCACTTTTCTGTTCGTTCTGGATTAGGCAATAGGGTTACAGGGAGGCAGTGTGTCCAGTCAACTTTATTCCAATGACCTGGGTATAAGCGCCCCTTGCTTGGGTAACACCAATGGTGCGCTCAGCAGATTCAATCATGGGGCGACGTAAACTTACCACAATAAATTGAGCCTGCTGGGATTGTTGTCTGATCATTTTAGCTAACCGCTCTACGTTCGCCCCATCCAAGAACATATCCACCTCATCAAAGGCATAAAAGGGAGAAGGGCGGTACCGCTGCAGAGCAAAAATGAAGCTGAGGGCTGTTAGGGATTTTTCTCCTCCAGACATGGATGCCAGACGACGCACTGGTTTCCCTTTAGGATGAGCCACCAAGTTTAATCCCCCATTGAATGGATCCTGGGAGTCCTCCAGTTGTAAGTAGCCATCTCCATCAGAAAGTTCAGCAAAAATAGATTGAAAGTTTTGGTTCACTACATCAAAAGCTTCCCGAAATGCCTTTTGCCTTAGGGTTGTGAAGTTTTCGATGCGGAGGAGTAATTCGGTACGTTCCTCTGCTAAGGTTCCTAATTTTTGAGTTAGTTCTTCAAGGCGAGATTGGGTGCGGTCATATTCGGTTAGAGCCAGCATATTGACTGGTTCCATTGCTTCAATCCGTCGTTGGAGAGTGCGTATTTCCTGTTGTAGCTGGACTAGGCTGAGTTCATTAGGCACAGTGGGGATGGGGTCTGGCAGGGTTGTACGGCATTCCATCAGTTGGTGCTGGAGACTGGTTAAATCCTGACGCTGTTTTTCTAAGGTTTCTTGTAATTTTTGTTGTTGCCACTGGCATTGTTGTTGAAGTTGTAATTGTTCTCGTAATTGACGTTCAACTCGATCACGCTGCTGTTTTACTCCACCCAGGGTTGCTTCTAGTTGGGAAAGGATGAGGCGATCCGCTGTAATTTGTTGATCAAGATTGGTCATTTGAGTTAGCCAGTTGGCTTGTTGTCCCAATTGACTATTCTGTTGCTGGCGAAGGCTTTGTTGTCGTTGTTGAAGTTGCTGGAGCCGTTCCTGTAAGCGTTGACGCTGGGTTTCCAAGTCTTGGGATCGCCTTTCAGCGGTTCGCAGATCCACCTCTTGTTGTCGCAATAAAGCCTCCTGCTGTCGGATTTGGGTTTGAATAGCCTGCCATTCCTGATGGGTTTGAGACTGTTCCAAATCATGTAAGCTTTGTCGCCACCTTTGTAGTTGGGTTTCCTGTTCAGGAATCAGGTGTTCTAACTCAACTAAACGGGATTGTGCCATTCGTTGTTCGGTTTGATGTTGCTCCAGACGCTGTTGGTCTTTCCTATATTGAGCTAAGAGACGTTCCAGGTTACGCTGGAGTTGCTCTAGTTGCAGGTGTCGTTCACGTTCATGGTGCCCCGCAGCTGTAACCATGGTTTTTTGTTCTTGAAATTGAGTGGATTGATGATCCACTTCCCGGGTGCAGCGTTCCAACACTCTATTGATTTCCTCTAACCGTTGTTTGAGGGCAATCACCTCAGTTGACTCCTGAGAACCCGTTGATCCAAATCGCAACCCAGAACGGGAACCCAGGCTGCCACCAGTCATTGCTCCACTGGTTTCCAATAGCTCCCCTCCCAACGTAACAATGCGGGATTGCCCTAACCATCCTCTGGCACTATCAAGATCATTAAAAACAACTGTACTGCCAAAAACATAGGCAAATATAACGTGATAGCGGCGATCGCAATCAATTAAATTAACGGCATACTCCACAAAACCATCAGGTCGTTGCCAGACTGGAATTGGTGTAAAAGAGACAGGTTTGATTGTATTTAAGGGCAAAAAAGTCATTCGACCGGCTCGTTTTTTCTTTAGCAGTTCAATTCCCGCCGCCGCCACCCCATCATCCTCAACAACTAAATGGGCTAAGCGACCCCCGGCAGCAATTTCCAAGGCAAGTTGAAAGCGGGTTTCCACCTGCCCCAGTTGAGCTACTAAACCCAATACTCCCGGTAGTTTAGCCTGGATCAGCACTTGTGCTGCATGGGTACCTTGGGCTTCTCGTAATACTTGAACCTGGGCTTCCAACTTATCTAATTGTCGTTGCTTATCCCGTTGCTCTGTCAACAGTCGAGTGTGGGTTTGTTGCTGGAGTTCTAATTGTTGCTCTAGTTCCCTAAGGGTTTGTTGCAAACTTTGATTCTGTTGCTGGATTGTTGACAATTCAGATCGGAATTGGATCTGCTCCTGCTGGATTTGTTCAACTTCTTGCTGAATGACATCCAAGGCTGACGTTTGTTGTTCAATTTGTCGTTCCAACTGAAGGGAACGTTCTTTGAGACGAGATTGCTCCTGCCGTTGGGGATCAAGGGTATGCAGCAATGAGTCTATTTGATGGTGAAGATCAGATTGTTGCTGCACCCAGGCTTCAGAGGCACTGGCGATGGCGGCTGCGTGTTGGCGTTGATGTTCCAGTTCCTGACCAGTGTGATCCCGTAACATCCGAGACTGATGGATAACAACTGTTTCCACCTGTTCCCGTTCTTGGGTAAGAAGGGTGAGGGCTTGTAATTGTTCTTGTAAATCATGGTGTAGTTGAGCAATCTGCCGGTTGGTATCTTGTCGAGTTACCTCCAACTCTTGGTGCAGTCGTTGTAATTGCCGTTGCTCAGCTTCCTTTGTCGCCAGGGTAGATTGTAACGCCAGTAATTCGTCTTCTCCCATGGATTTAACCCGCCCATTGAGTTCTTCCAATTCCCTAGTTGCACTGTGGATGGCATGGTTAGCCCCATCAATTTGAGCCATCACTTCAGCTAAGGTGCGATCCCCCGTTTCAATTTGTCCAATGAAGCGATCCACCTGGGATTGCAAATCACGCCATCCCAAAACCACTTCCCACTG
Organism: uncultured Synechococcales cyanobacterium; assembly: GCA_903897715.1. Classification (GTDB taxonomy): domain Bacteria; phylum Cyanobacteriota; class Cyanobacteriia; order CAIUCS01; family CAIUCS01; genus CAIUCS01. Next base: position 1,012 of record CAIUCS010000046.1, on the reverse strand, counting down.
GATTTTTTCCTGGAGTTGAATTCTTAATTTCTGATATTTTTCAGCTTTAATACGATCTTGGGCTAGATGATCCCGCTGTGATAATAACTCTCGTTCCACAATGCGACATCGGTCTTCCCGTTCCTTAACAGCATCTAATTTTTCCTTTGCCTGAATAATTTTACGATCAAAACTTGCTACCCCGGCTAATTCATCAATAATCTGCCGTCTTTCCCGTGGATGCATGGAAATAATTCCGGTTACATCCCCCTGTAGCACTACATTATAGCCCTCCGGATAAATTCGTAATCGTTCCAATTGCTGGTGTAAATCAGTCAGGGTACAGGATTCCCCATTCATAAAATAGGTGGACGTATAACTCCCCTGCTGAGTGACCCTTAATTTACGAGTAACTATCCATTCTTTCATCAACCCACCATCAAACTGCTTAGAATGGGAAGGGGTTATTTCATTCCTGTGGGTGGCTGATGATTGGTTTTCCAGACGTTCATCCGTTAGCCCCCTTTGTTCATCAGTGAATCCGGATTCATGGGGGGGAACCCCATTGGGGCTGGAATCTAAAGCCAACTGCTCCAATTCATCCGATAGATCAAATGTGACGGAAACACTGGCTTCGACCGTCGCTCGCCCCCGACTGGTTTGATTTTGGTTCACCAAGTCAGGCAATCGTTCTGCCCGCATTCCTTTCGATCCAGCCAATCCTAAGCAAAATAACAATGCATCCAAAATATTAGACTTACCGGAGCCATTGGGTCCTGAAATAACCGTAAACCCCCCCATCAGAGGAACTTGGGTTGTACCTCCAAAAGATTTAAAGTGAGTTAATTCAACCCGTTTGATGTACACCGTTAAGGAATGCTCGACAGTAAGGAAGAACGCTTATACAAAAGTACTAAATAGTTTACTCTGTATGCACCACTAAATAAAAGACGAAATCTGAAACAGTCTATAGTTATTGAATGAATTGTAAACTACACTTGTGGGTTAGCTTTCATAAAGATAGTTTGTAATG
>CAIUCS010000045.1 GCA_903897715.1 uncultured Synechococcales cyanobacterium | reverse complement strand
GCTGCTTGCCCAACAAAGGTACGTACTGATTGGTCAGTTTTATCATTGGTTGGCACTGACTTGTTACTAATCGTAATTGCACCACCATCCCCCACTTTACCAGGAAGAGCAGCCAACATCATGCAGTTGGTTACGTCGGTATAGGCACCATCATCAGTTTGTACCCAGAGTAATCCAGGAACGGCCGTACTAAACCATAGACCATCAGGACTGGAAAAATCATTCTCATTAGATAAACGAGAAAGATTTATCTCCTTTTCGGCATCAGCTTGGGCACCAAATAAATAAACATCCCAGTTAAACGTTAAAGCAGAAGCATTACTGCCGGACTCCCGCCACCGGATGATGTGACCATTCACATTCCCACGATTGGTAGTTGACCCCTTTTGATCAGCATAGAATCGGGGGTTAGCCGCATCTAACTTGGCACTATCTCCTCGCCGACTATTGTTGGTGAGGGTCATGTACACTTCTCCATTGAGTGGATTCACAGCTCCCCATTCTGGACGATCCATCTTGGTGGCACCCACCGCATCAGCAGCAATGCGAGCATTGATTAAAACATCACCCTGATCAGCAAAACTATATTTACTATAGTTGGCAATCTTAGAGTTGTTCATGGTTAGTGGCAACCATTCCCCAGAGCCATCATCATTAAACTTGGCGACATAGAGAGTGCCGGAATTCAGGTACTTATCTCCCGCTGCAAAGCCGCCATTAGCATCTTTAGGATCCCAATTAGCTGCAGAAACAAATTTGTAAATGTACTCGTTACGCGAATCATCACCCGAATAGATTACCACTGGTTGACCAGCCTTTGGTAGGGAGGGCCAAGCTCCCTCATGGGCGAACCGTCCAATAGATGTTCGTTTCCTAGGGTTGGCATTAGGGTTAAATGGATCAATTTCTACCACCCAGCCAAAGGTGTTGGCAACATTTCTGAAGTCTTGAACCGGACTGGTGCCGATTTTGTTAACACTCCAGCGTTGGTAGCGATCGCCGCCATCTTGACTGCCAGTGCGGGACCAGTTATACCGACCAGATGTGGCATTACCAATGCCATAACGCTTAAAAGAAGCGATTTCCTTTTCAGAGCGAGTTGCATCCTCTTCTCGACGATGGAAATAACCAGACCAATTTTCTTCACAGGTCAAATAAGTTCCCCAAGGGGTGTAGCCGTGACCACAAAGGTTCACAATACCCCGGGTTCTTTCACCAGTGGGTGAAAAGGAGGTTACCATGAGGGCATTCCCTCGGGCTGGTCCAGTAATGTCACTCAAGGTTTCCCCAGTCACCCTGCGATTAAAACGCGAGTTTAAGTTGACTTGGTAGGCGGAACCCCGACGGGCAAGTTCTACAATGGTTACACCGTGGGCGGCTACTTCCCGATCAATTTCAATGGTGGGTCGGATGCCGGTACTTTTATCTCCAGAACTAGTTGGACCATTTTCATGCATAAAACCTAAATCTTCAGCAACTTCATGGTTAACGCATAAGATAGCTCGGTCATTACTCCTAGGATCCCAAGCGTTACCGGCACGATTTAAACCAAAGTAATGGATCCCATCATGATGGTCTCCCACCCGAAGGTCAAAATTAACATCGGTTCCATTATTTTTATACGGAGAAATACCCGGTTTAATGGGGTCACCCTGAACCAAAAGGGTTTTAGCAGTATATCCAGGGGGAACGGTCACTACATCAGTAATGCTTTTGGATACTGGATTAAACCCAAGCTTAAGACCGGGAGCCGCAGTAGCAGCCTGATTTTCTGACTTGACTGCTTCGGTTAAAAACGCTAAACCTGTCCCCAACATCGATGCTGCCACTAGAGAGGAACTACCTTTGAGGAAGCCTCGACGACCAAGACGTGCCCGCTCTAGTACCTGACCAAATGATTCATTATCAGAATGATTTTGGATAATATCCTCAGAATGGTCAGACTCATTGGAATTGCGAAAATTTGTAGCCATTAGGGTACCTATGGTCAACTGAACGATGATGAATGGGTCACTACAAAGACCAATTATGTATTATGTATTATGAACCTCTTAGACTAAGACCACATTAACGGATGACTAAAGTTGTCTAAAGACTAGAACAAAAAATAATAAGGGTTGTTTGCATCGGAAAATTAAGAGTAAAATGACCAAATGTTCAGGTTTTTGATACACTACCATGGCTACTACTCCCGTTGTTCCCAGCGACTTTCAAGGCTCGGTCTTACTTCAACAACTGTTGCAGGGGCATTCACTTTCATTAGAACAAGCGCGTCACCTGATGGAGGGGTGGTTGGCAGATTCCATTCCCCCCGTCTTGTCGGGTGCAATTTTAACGGCAATTCAGGTTAAGGGGGTTTCAGTTAGTGAATTGATTGGGATGGCTCAGGTTTTACAAAATTTGAGCCAGGAGAGGGTAAAAACCACGGCTCTTCATCTCCCAGCCCCCCGAATTGATACCTGTGGCACGGGAGGAGATGGGGCAAATACGTTTAATATTTCCACTGCAGTTGCCTTTGTGGCGGCAGCGGCGGGGGTGGCTGTTGCTAAGCATGGGAATCGCTCTGCTTCGGGCAAGGTGGGGTCTGCCGATGTGTTAGAGGCATTGGGGGTAAATTTGTCAGCCCCGTCAGAACACATTGAAGCAGCACTCACGGAAGTGGGGGTCACCTTTTTATTTGCTCCTGGTTGGCATCCGGCAATGAAGGCGGTGGCACCATTGCGTAAGGCTCTGGGGATTCGGACAATTTTTAACTTGTTAGGACCGTTGGTGAATCCGTTACGTCCCACTGGTCAGGTATTGGGGGTTTCCCAACTCCCATTGGTAAAAACAATGTCCCAAGCACTGGCGGGGTTGGGGGTTCAACGGGCCATCACCCTCCATGGTCGGGAAATATTAGATGAGGCGGGGTTAGGGGATGGGACTGATTTAGCGATTCTTCATGAAGGAGAGGTTAGGGAATTCACCTTAGACCCAATTTCATTGGGGCTTACCCCTGCCCCACTCTCTGCCCTCGAGGGCGGGAGTGTGGATGAAAATGCAATGATTTTACAACGGGTATTACAAGGAAAGGGAACCACTGCCCAACGGGATGTGGTTGCCCTGAATGCATCTCTTGCCTTGCAAGTTGGTGAAGTGGTAGCGTTGGGTGATCATCAGACAGGGCTGGCGATCGCCCAAACAATCTTAAAGGAGGGGACGGCGTGGGATAAATGTAATCAATTGGTGGAGTTTTTAAACCATTAAACCCACCCTAGGCGGGTTTCAATCTGTTGAGCTAAGGTGCATGGGTCAAAGGGTTTATGAATTATTCCATTGGCTCCTAATTTTCCAGTATCCCAGGGTACCAACCGTTGAGCCGTTAATAATAAAACGGGAATCCCCTGGGTTCTGGCATCAGCGCGTAAGTGGTTGAGAGTCATGAACCCGTTTTCCCCTGGCAGATTAATATCCAGCAATAGGGCATCAGGGAGCAGTTCAATGGCTTGGCGTAGTCCTTGATTACTGGAATGAGCAATCCATATATCCCAATCAGGACGTGTTATTTGTAAACTTATTTTAATAAGATCCTGAACATCTCCATCATCCTCAATTGCTAAAAGCCGACGGCTAGGATTAGTTTTCCCAAGGTTAACGGGGGTATTCATGGGTTTAATACCGTTTGTAAACT
>CAIUCS010000044.1 GCA_903897715.1 uncultured Synechococcales cyanobacterium | reverse complement strand
TTAATGATTTAATTCTTGTAGTGCTAACGCTTGGGCAACTTCCATTTGCCCATAACTGAACACATAAGGTACGCTTGGGGGCAGTAGGGATACAAATTGGGGCAACCCGTAGGGACTCCCATAAATGATCAACCCTTTTAATTGTCCTGTTCGTAACAAATAATGGAACCAATCTTCGGCAACCTGCGTGATGTGTGCGCTTCCCCGGAATGGGTTTCCACGAATAAATAGCTGGAGCAGGGTTCCTTGGTGAGGTGCTTGGGCAGGACTGCCAGGGGTGGAATTATCAATAATTTGGGGTACATACCCCCATTTTGCTGGCATGGTAATGGCTGGGGTGTGTCGTCCTAAAAACTTACAATCTAGTACGTGATCCAAAATAATTAGATTTCGCCCTTGGTTATCTGGCATGGGGAGGAGTGGTTGGGGACAGTGACACATCATGGAAGATTGGAGAATCCCTTTTACAGCCTCGGCTGCCGATGGCTGGGCAATATGGTCAAGAAGCAGGCATGGTGTTGATGGAGAGGAGACAAGGGGGGGGCGGTTAACCTTATCCTTTACTTGCCAAATGCGGGCTACCGCTGCCCGGATTGATTCCGCTGAAATTTGCCCAGATTCAACTCCATTACAAATGGATCGAATGGCTCCCACCGGGTCTCCGGGCATGAGGATAATATCAGCCCCTGCTGCTACTGCTAATACCGGTGCTTCATTGACTCCATATCCATCGGTAATTGCTCCCATGATTAAGGCATCAGTGACCACCAACCCCTGAAATTTAAAATGATGTCTTAGTTCATCATGAATGATGGGACGGGAAAAGGTGGCAGGGTGGTGGAGATCAAGTTGGGGTAGTCGTAAGTGGGCAGTCATGATGGCATCAACGCCTGCTGCGATGGCTGCCATAAACGGGGGCCATTCTACGGACGACAATCGCTCCCGAGAATGGGACAGGACGGGTAACTGTAGATGAGAGTCCATATCCGTATCCCCATGACCCGGGAAATGCTTGGCAGTGGTGAGGACAGGAAAGGAAACTGTTCCCTGAATAAAGGCATGAACCAGTTGACAAACCAGGTCGGGTTCGTCTCCAAACGACCGGACATTAATAACCGGATTCATGGGGTTATTATTCACATCTGCCACTGGAGCCAATAACCAGTTCAATCCAATTGCCTGGGCTTCTTGGGCGGTATAATACCCCATTTGGGTTGCATAACGCAGTGCTAGGGGGAGGTTATGTTGGGCGATCGCTCCCAGCGCCATGGGGGGTGGAAACCAAGTAGCTCCAGCAAACCGTTGTCCAATCCCTTCCTCCACATCAGCAGCAACCAACAATGGTACAGATGCCCAGGACTGTAGTTGTTGGATGCGTAAAGTTAATTCAGCAGCACTTCCCCCCAAAACAATTACCCCACCTACTCCCCAATCTTTAATCCAATGGCATAGGGTAGCCATCGGAGGCTCCCATTGGGGATAACGAATCTGGTGATCAAATAAAAAACCAGAAGCTCTAACCACCACCATCTGAGCAACTTGGTTGGCTAAGGGTAGGGAATCGGGATTGGGCAGCATAGGATTAACCAGAACTCACTGACGGTCAGCTTCCACCGACGCTTGTATTTCATCTAAGGTCTTAAGAACTAAGCGTTTCGCTTCTAACTGCCAACCCCACTTTTGGATCCGAAATGCCATGAAAAACCCAACAGCCGTGGCAATTAAATCTAAGGGTTGAAGGGTAGAAGCTCCCATCAATAACCCTAAACCACCAATTCCCCAAAATGGAAGTGCAACAGTTTGTCGATTAGATGCCACCAATTCAGCCCAAAAACCCTTTGGCATTTCCGCAACTAACTGATTCCTAAGGCTTTTTTGTTGGGGAAATGGAACTGCAAAAGAAAACTTACGCCGCAGTTTTTCAATTTTACGAGCCTCAGTGCTATATTGAGTCAATTCATCCTCTGCCATTTGCACTAAATGGTTTAAATCATTCATCTTTTACCTCCATCCCGATGGAAAAATCAACCTCAATGAACTCGCAGCCGGCGATACCGCCCCAAAGCAGTCAGGGGAAAGTGTTGTTGGTATAGGTGGTACTTAAGGTAAAAGTGACCAGGGAAACCGGTACCGGTGAAAAAATCCTCATCCCAAGTTCCGTCTTCCCGTTGGGTACGCAATAGGTAACTTACACCCCGGTCAATAGCGTCCCATTGAAAAACAGCCATGGCTTCTCCCGCTGCCAATAGTCCAATTAATGCCCAAGCGGTTTGAGAAGGGGTACTATCCCCCACACCCTTAAGGCTGGGGTCATTATAGCTAAAGCAGGTTTCTCCCCAACCCCCATCGGCATTTTGACAGCCAACTAACCAGGTTGCCCCCCGTTCAATGGATGGACGACGGGTTTGGGGTGCAATCAAGGCAATAGCCGCCAACACACCACTGGTACCATAGATATAATTAACACCCCACCGTCCAAACCAACATCCCTCTTTTTCTTGCTCTCTATCTAAGTAGTTGAGTGCCCGTTCCAGGGAGGATGGAGATAAAATAAATGAGGTATCGGTGGTGCGGTTACTATTCAGTGGTCGTTCTAAATATCCAACCATTTCTAATACGCGGGCTGTAACATCGGCAGTATTAGGATCAATCATGGCTTTTAAGTCGCCATAGGGAATTTGGTTGAGCCAATCTTGATCATTATCAATATCAAATGCTGCCCACCCCCCTGGTTTACATTGCATGGAGGCAATCCATGCCACTGCTCTAGCAATTGCCTCCCGTTTCAATGCCTCGTCAGGTAATTTAACTGGCTGTAATGCCATTACCACCACAGCCGTATCATCAACATCGGGATAGTAACGATTGTCAAATTCAAAGGCCCATCCCCCAGGTTTCCCCCTGCGGTTTTTCACAGACCAATCCCCATAGTCTAGAATTTGTTTTTCAATTAACCATTCTCCACCCCGTACAAGGGCAGGATGGTCTGGGGTGATGCCAGAATCAACCAGCGATCGCATCACCAATGCCGTATCCCACACTGGGGAGATACAGGGTTGGGTCCAATAATGATCAGGGGATTCCAGGCAAAAATGATCCACTGCCCTTAACCCCCGTTCCACCACGGGATCCTTAACATCATAGTTCAATGCTTTTAGGCAAAGTAAGGAATTTAACATGGCAGGAATAATACCACCCCAATCACCGGTATCTTCTTGCCGTTCCAATACCCACTTTTCAGCTAAACGGATTCCCTCTTCTCGAAAAGGAACTAGGTTGAATGATTCCCCAATCTTAAACAAGTCATCAATGAAGACGAAAACATCTGTCCAATCGTGGTGACGGGTTAATTCATAGCGGACATTATCGATTCCTTCTGCATAAAGTTCATTTAGATGAAAACCAGGTTCCACCAGATAAACCGGTTTGCGGTCGAAAACCACCAGCAGGGGAACCGTACTACCCCGTGCCCAACTGGACATTTCGTAGATGGTTACTGGGAATTGTTCTGGCAGCACCATGATGGCGGGAGGAATGGAGGGTAACCCCCGCCAGTGGTAACATCCAATCAGAGCTAGGTGCATTTTGGTGAAAATTCGGGTCTGGCTGATCCCCCCCCGGTCAATAATAAAGTGTTTCGCCTTGACTAATGCTGAATCTTTAGGGTCTACCCCCAGTAATCGCATTGCCATGTAGGCTTCCACCGTGGTACTGAGGTCACCCCCATCTCCAAAAAATAATTCCCAACCACCATGCTCTCGCTGGTGATGACGCAGATAGTTTTCCACCTTCTTCAACGGACGACTGCCACCAGTGCCCCATATTGTGTGGAGTAGGACCATTTCAGCAGTAATGGTGACGTTAGATTGCAGTTCGACCCACCAATATCCTTCAGGATATTGGGAAGAGAGAAGATAGTTTTGATTAGCAGCAATCCCTCGGTCTAGATTCTCTAAGGAAACGGTTTGCCGTTCTTGTGTTTGTGTCATTGAGTACTTCCCACCCCACGAATACACCCCCATTATGACGCAACTTGACCCTACATTGTCTAGGGTTCTGGTTCAATTACAGTTTACTAACGTGAGTTCTGGATAAGAAAGGGCGGCAGCCCTAGGCTGAAATAAGCAACCTCCCCTATGTCTAGCTTAGGAAACATCTTCTGCTCAGTCGATACAAGGTCTTCGCCGACAAAGGCTATGTTTCGCAAAAGTTAGCAAAACAACTCTGTCAGCAGACCGTAGTACAACTCATCACCAAACTGCGGCGCACTATGAAGAATCCCTTGCTCAATCTGAATGACCTCTTGCTGTTACGAAAGCGATCCATCATCGAAACCATCATTGACCAGTTGAAAAACATCTCCCCCATCGAGTACTCCTGGCATCCCTCCCCGGTCAACTTCCTGGTCAACCTGGTCGGGGGATTAATTGCCTACTGCCACCAACCGAAAAAAACCTTGATTGCACTTGACTCAAACTTGCTCCCCCAAGCTTATCCATAACTAAGGCTCTTGAATTTTTTCCCCATTGTCAGTACGATCTACCTTCAATGGAATTGGCTTCCATAGGCGAAAGGTGATAAAAAAGAGGGTAATTCAATGAAAGGTTACACGACTGAGCAATTAGTTGAAATAGTAATCAAAGAGCAATCTGCTTGCTTAAAAGGCGATCGACTGAACTTACATATGGAGGTGGGTTCCCCTTTCATTGATCGTTTCAT
>CAIUCS010000043.1 GCA_903897715.1 uncultured Synechococcales cyanobacterium | reverse complement strand
GTTTAGCAAAAACTGGACATTTAACGTTTTTAATTGATGTTAACGTTCTTGAAAATTCATCTGGAATTGGTTCGGGTACGGTTCAGTACAAAGGGCACAAGATGGACTACAGATGGGTATTGAAGCTCAGTGTGTAAAAAGCTTTTTTTGGGGAGTAGCAGAACTCCCATTGTCGCTATTGCAGGATCAGTTGTTAGCGGGTCTTCACAAGTAACTGGAAAAGACAAATGGGTATTCATTGGAATTAAAGACTCAAATCCTGACACCATTCGTTTTGTCGTTACTTCAAGGCAAAATGCTCTGCAACTTTGTAATCAGCCAACTGGTTGTTTCCCGCTAGTTTTACTTCGGGTGGGGTATCCATTTCTCATTAGATTATAGGCTGCGTTCCTTAACGCGCCTCATGCTGTACTCCTCTCATGATAGAGTTGAGACATAGAAATTGAAATAACTGAAAGTACCTCATTAGATGGAATCGGACTTTGGACAAAATTCTCATACAATTCATCTCGTACTGAGACTTCTTTGGAAGATGACTTCGAACTGATGTGGATGTCTCTCTTAGCTTCGTTCTTCATTGATTTCTCCTTTGTGTTTTCATACGGCTAACAACAAGCTCAGCGGCGGGCGTTTAGCCCGTCCGCTGGAGCAACTGATTATGTACTTTTTTATATAAATTTCATTTGTGATTTTAATGGTTCTAACCTTTTTTCTGCAAGTTTAATATATTCTTCATTAGTATCATAACCGATATAAAATCTGTCTGTTTTTAATGCGGCAACTCCCGTTGTTCCACTGCCAATAAATGGATCGAGAATAATATCATTTGTAAAAGAATATAATTGAATCAGTCTGTTTGGCAATTCTTCCGGGAACGGTGCCGGATGCCCTATTCTTCTTGCACTTTCAGCGTTCATTGTCCAAATAGATTTAGTCCATTCGATAAATTGTTCTTTTGAAATTGTATTTTTTTTTGTCTCTAATTCTTCTTTTTTTTGTTCTCTTTTATAGTCGCCTTTGGAAAATACCAAAATATATTCATGAATATCTCTCAATGTCGGATTTGCCGCACTTTGCCAACTTCCCCAGGCAGTTGAAGGACTTGCGCTGGCTGCTTTATTCCAGATGATTTCTCCGCGCATATTAAAACCGATTTCGATCATCATATTAGAAATATAATCAGAAAGCGGGATATAGGGTTTTCTTCCCAGATTTGCAACATTTATGCAGGCACGTCCGCCATTTACCAAGACTCTATATGTTTCGGAAAAGGAATTTTTCAGCATGGTTAAATATTCATTCAATGACAAATCATCATCATACTCCTTTGAAACATTATAGGGCGGCGAAGTTATCATTAAGTGAACTGAGCAATCCGGAATTTCTTTCATCTGTTCACAGGAACCATGAACAATTGTGTTTACCAGTTCTTCAGGAAATTCATTAACAGTCTTTATAATTAACCTGCCGTTATTAAGCTCCTTATACAATTTTGAATCATAGAATTTTGAAGAATCGTGATTTATTCTGCCGTTTGTTCCGAATGAACTGGTTTTGGTACCTTCTCTATTATATTGTTCCATTATACTTCCCTGATTAACTGTAAAAATTTTTCAGCTTTTGCCTCATCTGAATTTTCCTGGTTGGCTATACGAATAAACTCTCCAAGTTTCGGTTTGGAAATCATTGATGAGAAATAATTCATTTCCTGATTTAAAAGATCACCCGTTAAGGCTGAAACATTTCAAAATTTTCAATTGTTTGAAAACCTTTATTTGATGTATTTCGTATATGTTCCGAATTGGTCGGTTTGGGATTTAACGACCAAAATCCCTGGATTACTCCGGCAGTTTTTAGAAAATCAACTTTTTTAATATAGCTGTCAGTTATTGGGCTATTCCCTAAAATAATAATAGGTATTTTTGTTGATTCAACTCCAGAAACTCTAATATTAATTGATTTACCTATGGCTTTTAACATTGAATCAGAACGCAAAAGAGCAGGATTCCCTTTGTGCGATTTATAATCGCCAATAAATAAGATATTATGGGGATTTATGTATTTATAATTTGAAACAATACTCATTTTTATTTCAAATATGAGTTTTATATTTTCCGGTCTTTGAATTACAGAATGTGTTGTACAAAAAGCTAAATCTGCATTTGACCTTTTAGGAAGCCCAACTTCTTCACAAACAACACTATTGACTGCATAAAGTCCATATTTTATTGCAATCTGAGAGAAAAGGTCTTTTGTCCATTTTTCTGTAAATTGCCCGATTAATGAATTTCTTGATTGCAGTGTTTGACCTTCTCCATCAACATTCTTTGGAACATAGGCAAAATACCCTGAATTAAGGTTGTAAAATAATTGTTCCGGTGAAGCAAAATTTTTTAATGCTTCGGCAAAAAATTGAATTTCGGTTTCGTTGTTCCAAAGCAACATATTATCTCTTAAATTCCTATGTATCTTGTTTCATGTAAAATATCTCCCATGCTATATAAAACGCATAACCAGTAATTAAACTGCAATAGGATGGATTATGCAAGTCTATCACTTAATTTGCAAGGATAAACAGCATAAAAATCCATACTTAACCTTGAATACCTAGAAAACGCCTGAGTTCTGGATAAGAAAGGGCGGGAGCCGTAGGCTGAAATAAACAAACCATTCAGCAAATCCCCCCCTATGTCTAGCTTAGAAGACCTCTTCTGCTCAGTCGATGACTTCTGCCAACGCTTTCAACCCCAGTGGCAACCGCAACTTTTGCAGAGTGGGCTGCAAACCCAAAAGCGGAGCCGACAACTTTGCCTGAGCCAAATCATGACAATTGTGATTGCTTTTCATCAACAGGGCTACCCCACAGGACTACTACACCAAGCACGTTGCCGCTACTGGCGCAAGGCATTCCCCGATTTGGTGAGCTATCCCCGCTTTATCAGTTAGTACCTTCAGTGTTATGCCGTTGTGTGCTTACCTGCGCTGTGCCCGTGAGGACTTGGGGCGGGTGTCTGGGTTAGTTCAGTAAGCCAGCCAACTCCTCGATCGCCTAGAGCAAGCTACCCTATCTAAAGCTTTTCGGGACCAACTCGTCCCCCAAGATCCCAACGACGAGCCTGCCGCAGTTTTGTTGGAGCGGAGACAAACAAAATCATATTTACACTGATTGCGGTCGTCAGTTCATTGATAACTACTCAGTGCTTGGATATTCCCAAGATGTCAAAGAAATGTGCCTAAAAATGTACTGTAATGGCATAGGATTGAGACAGATTGAGAGATATACCGATGTTAGTCATAACTCCGTCATCAACTGGGTTAAGGAGGCAGCAACCCAATTACCAGAATTTCTCCCCATTGACACTATTCCTGAAGTTGGTGAATTAGATAAACTCCAGACTTTTGTTGGGTCAAAAAAACGTGATTTGGCTATGGACTGGAGTGAATCATTTTAGCCAAAGCATATTGGCTTGGGTCTTAGGGGATAAAGCCAACCCTTTGAAAACTTGTGGGCATTGGTTACAGTTTGGCAATGCTATCTCTGGGTTACTGATGGCTACTGCGTCTACAACATGTCGAAACGTCATCATCGTTTACTCATTGGATCGGTTCGTTCAATCTAGGTTTGACCTCTGACACAAACTAGTTGATAGTCTCATCCATGGTTATCATCGGTTGGGTATAATGGAGCAGTACAACTCCTAACCAATTCAGCAGCGGAGAGTTCATCCCATATTCTAATCAGAAGCAACCAACTTCAAACCGTTGACTCATCTGAGGAAAAATTCCGGACAGGGTTGGTCTTCCAACTCACAAGATGAGTTTTAATAGCAATTCCAAGTCTCCCCAGGTTACACCATGACAAACCCATCCATCTCCAGTAATGGGCAAACCCATACCAGTCCCCCTCAAGCCATCCTCACCGGGGATGAGTTACAAGGTTTAGAACTACAAGACGACAGTGGGCTTACTCCAGAGCAATACCGTCGTAAGATGCAACGGCGAAAAATTGTACAAGAACAGCGCCTAGCCCAACGGGATCAAGAGAAAGGGTTAATCATTGTTCATACTGGCAATGGTAAAGGGAAGACCACGGCGGCATTAGGAATGGTACTCCGGTCTTTGGGTCATGGGTATCGGGTTGGAGTGATGCAGTTTATTAAAGGGGCATGGGAACCTGCTGAAAAGGGAGTTTTAAGTCATTGGTCAGACCAACTGGAGTTTTATGCAATGGGGGAAGGCTTTACCTGGGAAACCCAAAACCGCGATCGGGATACAGAGATGGCTCAGATGGCG
>CAIUCS010000042.1 GCA_903897715.1 uncultured Synechococcales cyanobacterium | reverse complement strand
CCTCGCATTTCGTGAGGTCTATGCTTCAACGGAGCAGATAATAATCCTCGAACATTTTCAATGACTGCAAATCTCGGTTTAAGCTCAGTGATTAAATCGATAAATGTCAAGAAGACATTGCCTCGCTCATCATTGAATCCTTGGCGCTTTCCCGCACTGCTAAAGGCTTGGCATGGGGGACCGCCAACGATTACATCAATCTCATCAGTCAAACTCAGTCCTGCTTTCTCTCGAATTTCTGCTGCTGAGTAATCCCGAATATCCCCAATCAATGCCATATCTGGTCGATTGATCTCAATCGTTTTTCGAGCGGCTGCATCAATTTCACAAGCAAGTAGTACTTGGATGCCTTCTTTTTCTAGCCCCAAGTCTAGACCCATGCAGCCAGAAAAAAACTCAACGCTTTTAGTTTAGGTTTGCTAAACGAGCGTCGCCCATGATCAGGGATTTTTAAGCTTATATCCTCTCCTTTGACACGGTAGCTCTGAATAGACATTGAATAACTTTTTCCTGATTCAGATGTATTTTATAAATTCATCAGTTTTGTGCTGATATTTTATTACAGTTGTTATGTAATAAGCAAAAATATAATTGCAATGCTTTTCTGGCAAGGATTTCAAGAATCGCATTGTAAAATCCTTCAAAGCTAGACTACATCACGTCTTACTGTGAGTAGATCCTATGGTAGGGACTCTTTCAAAATTTCTGAACCTTTGATCAACCATTGTTCATTTTGACGAATTAAAAAGTAACGGATTTGCAATGTATCCTTAGTTTGTTCTAATCGCTGACCATTTTCGTAATATTGGGTAAATTCCGTTACCTCTGCTTCCATGGTTGCCAACTTAGCATCTTGAGGATCCATGGTTGCAGCAATAATTCGAGCATTATGGGTATATTGCCTGTACCGTTTCGCAAACCGATCGCCTTCAGCCATTTTTTTCCAGACGGAAAGGATCGGTTCCGTTAGAACCTGATTGAGTTGTGTAATGGCATAGTTTTCACCAAAAGCCGCAGATTTTGCCCTTAGCCAACTCTCTAAAAGTTGCTTGGCACTTTTTAGGGTGATTTGAACGGGAGTGACCGGGGTTGGGGATTCCGGACTATTACCATTCATGGGAGGAAGTTCTAACACCGGTTGATTTAACCGGATATTCAGTTGATTTCCAGCCATGGAGGGGGTAGTCCACTTTCCCCATAACCAAGCCCCTAAACCATAGATTATCCCCCCCATCATGAATGTAGCCATAGTTATTACCGCCAATAAATGAATACGCAATGGCTTTAGATGAGGTTTACGAACAGGCTTGGAAGGAGAAGTTGGGGGGTTGGATTGATGATCTCCAACAGGACGTTTAGGCACTAAACGGGGACGGGGATGGGGGGTTGGATTGGGTTTCCTGTTCCGTGGAGTGAGGGTTTGGCTTTGGGAAACCCTCACTGCAGAAGTAACAGGTAGGATTTCCGTTTGTTTGCCTCCCGTTGATAGCATTACAGACTGAGGAGAAGCAAAACCATCCTTGGTTTGTCTCGGGGCAGGACTGGTAGAAATTGGGAATGAATCATGGGGAAATGGACGAGTTATGGTCGGCTCGCTTTCCCTGACCACCATTAGTCCTGAATTGGATTGGATTGGGGCAACCGATGGGGTAAACCCGGTTTCCAAAGGAGTCCGTAAACTGGGTAATGCATCTAAATAAGCCTGTACTTGAGAATCAGCGAAATAATCTTTTAAGGAGGCTCGGTGATTAACCAAGTCAGCAAAGTGGGGAAAGATTTCATCTTGAAGCCACCGCTCAGTATACAAACACAGTCCAGGCAACAGGTCGGGGGAATTATGGGAGTGTTCACGGATAAATGCCAGGGGTCCTTCATCTTGGCTCAACTGTAGAGATTGATCTACTTCTTCAGTCTGTCCCAATAATAAGGCGCAGATACTCAGTTCAAGATACATATCCTGACGAGTGCCAAGGCGAGTTAAAAACTGTCTGGCTTGGACAATAAAACGGGGTTGACGCTGGGTAAACCCTTTGGATAAAAGTGCACAGGCAGCTAGGTAGGCAGCTACGGGTGATGGACGGCGGGATTCAGATTCAAATAAGATTTGTTGTTCTTCGGTGGATAAGTAATCCCGTATTTGATGAATGAACCGAATAAAATCATCCGTGTTGAGCCCAGAATGATCGTTGCCTTTTCCTTCAATTCCACCCCGTTCTTTTAGCATCGATTGGATGAGTTGCAGCCCTTTTTGCCGGTGTTGCCGTTGACTGGAGGGGAGGGATAATAATTCTAAAATTTGATAGGGACGTAATCTATAGATATCAGATTGTATCTCGTCACGGACGTTGACAAAACTATTTTCCTGTTGTAACAAAACCTGTCCATGTTCTAACGAACTGGCAGCATTTTCATATTGCATTTGCTGCCATTGTTCTCGTCCCAATTCCAGGTAAGCCAAGGCAATGGTAAGAACAAGATCTGCCCGCTGTATTACGTCCCTAGGCGATCGCTCTGTGGAGGAGACGATAGTGGAACGGATGGATGGGTACCCTAATTTTAGGACTAGTTCATATTCGCCCAACTCATGTAAAATCAACAATGCCCCAATGAGTTGAGGGGGATCAATGTCAATACTGGGGGCATGGGCTTCAGTCAATGGTCGTTCTCGACCTAGGATTACATTGGAAGATGTCTGGTCAGGAGCGAGGTCATAGGGTTTTGCTAAAAAAGTAGAGTTATAAAACCGACGTTGCTCTGGACTGGATAACGTCTGAAATGCTAAATCTAGCAATTGTTTACGAGCAGAAATAGCAACTTCTGAATAGTCCCGTCGTGGTCTTTGTAAGGCACGATCCCGATAAGCTTGATGTAATTGTTCAGGGGTTGCTTGAATGGGCAACCCTAAAATTCGATAATAATCGAGAGGAACGCGCACGATTGACTACCTCGCAGTCAGTCATAAACCGGTGTTGTTATTCTATTCCCAATCTCGCAAAATGGGTAGTGCCACCGCTAATTAGTCAACAAATTCTGTTTAATAATCCCATTATTACATCCTATCCCATAATAACCATTGATGCCGTAAACTATAAACGGTTACTCATAAGATTCATTGGCATTTATGCGAACTCATTATTGCGGTCAATTACGAGCTGAACACATTGGCACCAAGGTCACCCTATTTGGCTGGATTGATCGTCGTCGAGATCATGGAGGTGTCATTTTCCTTGACCTGCGCGATCGCTCCGGGATTGTGCAAATTGCCAGCGATCCAGAACGAACCCCCGTTGCCTATGGGCATGCGGAGGGGTTACGCAACGAATATGTGGTTAAAGTGGTGGGCAAAGTTTGTGAGCGTCCCATCGATTCCCGAAATCCAAAGCTATCTACCGGCGAGGTGGAAATTGATGCTGATGAAATAGAACTTTTAAATGGGGTACGGAAGCAGTTACCATTCCAAATTTCCACTGCCGAAGTTGAAACCGTACGAGAAGAATTACGCCTGAAGTACCGTTATCTAGACCTAAGACGGGAGCGGATGGCTCAGAACTTGCAACTACGCCACCAGGTGATTAAAACCATTCGTCGATTTCTAGAAGATGACCAGGGTTTTATGGAAGTGGAAACCCCTATTCTAACCCGTTCCACCCCTGAAGGTGCCCGAGATTACTTAGTTCCATCTCGGGTTAATCCTGGGGATTGGTTTGCCCTACCCCAGTCTCCTCAGTTATTTAAACAATTACTCATGGTGGCTGGTTGCGATCGCTACTATCAAATTGCCCGTTGTTTTCGGGATGAAGACTTACGAGCCGACCGCCAGCCAGAATTCACCCAATTGGATATGGAAATGAGCTTTATGTCCATGGAAGAGGTATTAAGCCTAAATGAAGAGCTGGTTTGTCATATTTTCCAACACGTTAAGGGAATTAGTTTACCCCGTCCCTTTCCCCGTCTCACCTATGGTGAAGCAATGGATCGGTATGGTTCAGACAAACCAGACACTCGATTTGGACTCCAATTAGTGGATGTAACGACCCTATTAACCAACAGTGGATTTAAGGTATTTACGGAAGCCATCGCCAAAGGGGGACTCGTTAAAATCTTACCCATTCCGGGTGGTAATTCCACGATTTCCAATGTCCGGATTAAACCTGGAGGGGATCTATTCCAGGAAGCAGCGGGAGCAGGGGCTAAGGGATTAGCGTATATACGAGTCAGGGAAAATGGAGAAATTGATACCATTGGTGCCATCAAAGATAACCTCAACTGGGAGCAAAAGCAGGAACTTTTAAAACGAACCAATGCCCAACCGGGGGATTTATTATTATTTGCCTGCGGCGCAGCTCACCGGGTCAACAAGATATTGGATCGGTTGCGGTTGAGTATTGGCAAAGAATTAGGTCTAATTGACACCCGTTTGATTAACTTACTATGGATCACAGATTTCCCCATGTTTGAATGGAACGAAGATGAACTCAGGCTGGAAGCATTACACCATCCCTTTACTGCTCCTCACCCCAATCAACGCCATGACTTAAAAACATCCCATGCCTTAGCGTATGACCTAGTATTCAATGGGTTTGAAGTGGGTGGCGGCAGTCTCCGCATTTATCAACCTGATTTACAAGCACAGGTTTTTGCTACGATTGGCTTAAGTGAACAAGAGGTAAATGAAAAATTTGGATTTTTGTTAGAAGCCTTTGAATATGGTACTCCTCCCCATGGAGGAATTGCCTATGGCATTGATCGGTTAGTCATGTTACTAGCTGGAGAGGAATCTATCCGAGACGTGATTCCCTTTCCCAAAACTCAACAAGCTCGGTGTTTATTAACCGCCGCTCCTTCCGGAGTTGATGATCAACAATTACGGGAGTTACAGGTGGCATCCACCCATCAGCGAAAACTTAAAACCCAGCCATCCCCTCCCTCTTAGCCGTGAAATTTAGTCCTGCATTCCGTTTTTTGATAAGTTCCCTAGCACTAACCACCTTCGTTTGGTGGTTAAGAGGTATGCAATTATTATCGTGGATCCCCGGTATCTTAGTTTTGATATTGGGATTTATTACCTTTATCGCTTTTGTCGTCTTTGCTTTACAGGAATTGCGTTAATTATTCCCCTTACCCGCTATGAACCAACTCCATACTTCTTCATCCAATCGCGAATGGTGGGCACAAAAATGGTTAGAAGTTCTGGAATCCTTCGGGCGTACCTTAAGGTCAGGACGAGCCCATACCTATGCGCGGGAAGGACATGTACTTAATCTTGAGTTTATTGGAGCAAAGGTTGTCTCCTTGGTCCAGGGAACTGCATCTGACCCCTATCAGGTTTCCATTAAGTTGGAGCAATTTACTGATGAACAATGGGAACATGTCATTGAAACTTTAGCCCACAAGGCACGGTTCGCCGCTAAATTATTAGCAGGGGAGATGCCTGGGGATATTGAATTGGCTTTTACTGCCAATGGGCTTAGTTTATTTCCGTTCACCAAATTTGATATTCATAGCCGGTGTACCTGTCCCGATCCAGCCAGAGTATGTAAACACGTTGGAGCAGTCTTTTACTTATTAGGCGATCGCTTTAGTGAAGATCCATTCATTCTGTTCCAACTAAGGGGACGGAATCGGCAACAGATTTTGACTGGAATTCGTCAACATCGTCAGTTAAGCTTCCTTCACAAATCCGTTCAATCCCCACTCTCCCCCATCCCCCATCCCCCATCCCCCGACCTAGAACTCCACCCATCTCCTTTTTGGGAATACCCATCTCAATTAGATCCGTCGTTAGTGGTCATTACCCCGGCTTTTGGCACAGAAACAGTTCTAAGTTTACTGGGTTCTATCCCATTCCCAGTGGATGAGAGTAGTGGCAATAATAGAACTGGAACTCAGATGATGATGAAATATCTAGAGGATCTTTATCAAGCAACGAGTCAGAAGGCTGCTGCCATTGCCATGGAGGGTTAAACCAAAAGGTTACATTCAATCATGGGTACATCGGTCTTAAAACGAAATAATTTCCTGCTGCTGCATCTTATTGTTTTATTGTGGGGAGCAACGGGGATTATGGGCAGGGAAATAACCATGACTCCCACTGACATTGTTTGGGGAAGGCTGGCAATCGCAGTGATCACCCTATGGGGTTTTGCGATTTATACCCGTCAACCCCTCACTTTAAGCCATCATGAACGGTTCCCTTTTGTGCTAGGAGGGATGTTTATTGCTGGTCATTGGTGGACATTCTTTGCTGCCATTAAAGCGTCTAATATCACTGTACCCCTTACCATTTTGGGCAGTACATCTTTTTTTGTGTCATGGTTCAGACCGGTGGTAAGGGACAGTCGATTCAACTACCATGAATTTTATCTGAGTATTTTAGCATTAAGCGGGCTGGCACTGGCGTTAAGCCTTGATGTCATGAATTGGCATGGAGTTTGGTTAGCCATCGCCTCATCCCTTCTATTAGCCAGTTTTTCCCTCTTAAATGAACAACTGGTTACACAGCACCAGCCTCTGAAAGTAATGTTCTGGGAATTGTTCTTTGCGGCGTTGGTGACTTCCTTCACCAGTTCATTCACCAGTAATGGCCATTTTTTGAAAGGAATATCAGAACCACGCAATCTAATATTATTAGTCATATTGGGAGTAGTTTGTACCGCCTTTGCCGGTGTCATTTCCATCAAAGTTATGCAAACTATCTCTGCATTTACCTACTGCCTTACCAAAAACTTGGAACCCGTTTATACAATTACCTTTGCATATTTTTGGTACGGTGAATCGGAAAGGATGTCTAGCTTATTTTATTTGGGGGGAATGGTTGTGTTACTATCCCTTGGGTTAGATGTCTTATGGAAGCGTTTCCTCAGCACATCAGCTCGGTAACGAATTGACAGGAGTTCCTTCCAGACGGGGTATCCACTTTTGAGAGTAAGGTTTTTATCTCACCACCATCAAGTTGCCCCATCATTCTGATAGGATCATGACAGTGATCTGGATCACGTTAAAGATGCAGCAGATCCTAAATGCCCATGGTATTCCCAGTCGGTTTCTTGAACAGGGGGGTGCCGTATGTTTGGGTCTTGCAAATTTGATTGCTTTCCAGGTACAACCCCAGGATCAATGGACGGCTTTACTATTATTGAGTTCTCTGGAGAAAGACCGGGAACATCAAAAACCACAAACTGAGTGATTTATGGATGAATCTACTGCGTCTACATTTCCTACCCTTGGTTGATTAAGATGTCTTTGTTTGATTGGTTTGATAATCGCCGTAAACCCGGTTCTCCTAATCGAGAGAGTCGGGAACGGGAAATTGCTGATGGGCTTTGGACAAAATGTCCCGCATGTGGAGTAATGATTTACACAAAGGATCTCCGGGCAAATGCCAAGGTCTGTCCTGAATGTAATCATCACATTCCAGTCTATACCCAGGAACGGATTCAACAATTGATTGATTTAGATACTTGGTTGCCTATCAATCAAACCTTGCGTCCCACTGATCCCCTGGGATTTCGCGACCGTAAACCATATCGCGATCGCTTGCGAGAGATTCAGGAAAAGACAGGATTAGCCGATGCGGTACAAACGGGTGTTGGAGAAATGGAAGGTTTAGCTGCTGCCTTAGGCATTATGGACTTTCGATTCATGGGAGGGAGTATGGGTTCTGTTGTTGGTGAAAAGCTAACCCGACTCATTGAACATGCCACCCAAAATCAACTCCCCGTTATTATCATTTGTGCATCCGGTGGAGCGCGGATGCAAGAAGGGATGTTAAGTCTAATGCAAATGGCTAAAATTTCAGGGGCATTGGAGCAACATCGTCAATCCCACCTTTTATATATTCCCGTTCTTACCCATCCCACCACCGGCGGGGTAACTGCCAGCTTTGCCATGTTAGGGGATATTATATTAGCCGAGCCAAAATGCACCATTGGATTTGCTGGTAAACGGGTGATCGAACAAACATTACGGGAAAAACTACCAGACGGATTTCAATCAGCAGAGTATTTACTCAGCCATGGGTTTGTAGATGCAATTGTATCCCGACCTCAACTGAAAGCCACTCTGGCTCAATTAATACGGTTACATTCACCCCAACCCACTGCCCCCTGAGTTCAGCATAAAATCATCCATTATCCACAAAGATACGGCAATTAATCACCCCTTAAACCTAATCTATCCTCAATTTAAGGATAACATCCAAGCGTATTAATCTGGGTTCGGGATAAGCCTAGAGATTCAATCGTTGGAAACCTGCTTCTGGTTTAGACGCTGACTCTCACCCTCAATTCTTCTCCCTAGGGAGAAGAATTGTACAATTCTAGCACCCCCTCTCCCCTGGGGTGAGGGCAGACCGGGCATCGGGTGACAGAACTGAACCCAAATTGAGGAGTATTACTCTTAAATTGGGACCATAGGGCGTTACGACTCCCACCAATTGGAATCTGAAGCAATTGTCATATTTTTCAGGATTGGCAAATGAAGTATTTTTTTCTGTCTGAGGGTTGGACCGTTGGTCGGGTGTGGGAATTTGGCGGATTGTGGAATGAAGGAGCATGGCGACGTAAACCTGACCTCCAGGAGTTACCACTCGGGATTTGTGAAAATGGGGAAAAATTATGGCTATACCAAGTTGAGGATCCAGTATTGATGGTAGAAGTTGTTCCTCACTCTGAGGGAAAGTCAGAAGGGATGCAACAGACCATCGGGCAAGTAGTCTTAAAACGACTGATTACGGCAGAACAAGTGATAGTCCGCTTGTGTTCAGCGGAGTCTATCCACTATACTTGTTAATAATTATGAATGTTCATCTTATTTAGTTTTTACTCAATGAAAACTCTCCCCTCAGAGGCTTTATCCTACAACCGTAACGATTGGCAACGGGGGTATTTGTCCCAACCCCAAGAGTTTGATTATTGGATTGACGAAGTAGATGGACAAATCCCTTTTGAATTACAGGGTACTTTGTATCGCAATGGTCCAGGCTTACTAGATATGAATGGTCAAACCATTCAACACCCATTTGATGGGGATGGAATGGTTTGTAGGATTACCTTTGACAAGGGACAGGCTCATTTTCGTAACCGATTTGTCCGTACTGAGGGATATGTAGCTGAACAAAAGGCAGGACAGATTTTATATCGAGGGGTGTTCGGCACTCAAAAGCCAGGGGGGTTTTTTGCAAATGCTTTCAACTTAAAATTAAAAAACATTGCCAATACCAGCGTATTGTACTGGGGAGAAAAACTACTTGCACTTTGGGAAGGGGCAGAACCTCACCGACTGGAACCCCACACATTAGAAACAATTGGAATTGAACGGTTAAATGGTTTAATTAAACCTGGCGGTACTTTTGCTGCCCATCCCCGTATTGATCCTGGCTCTTCTCCAACGGATGCCCGGAGGCTGGTGAATTTTTCAATTAAAACCGGTTTATCCAGTACAATCACGATTTACGAATTTGATGACCACTATCAATTACTACATCAACAAAGTCGAACTATTCCTGGCTTTGCCTTTCTTCATGATTTTGTCATTACTCCCCACTATTATATTTTTTTCCAAAATCCAGTTCAGTTTGATCCCCTACCATTTATCTTAGGATGGCAAGGGGCAGGGCAGTGCATTCGGTTTCGACCTGATCAGCCCACCCAAATCCTACTTATCCCTAGGGATTCTAGCCAGCCCATGGTATCCCTAGGGACGGTTCCTTGTTTTGTATTCCACCATGGGAATGCTTTTGAACAGGATAACCAAATCATGGTTGATTCCATCGGCTATGAATATTTTCCTAAGGTTGAACCCAATCAAGATTTTAGGGAAATTGATTTTGATACTCTCCCAGCAGGACAACTATGGAGATTTACCATCAATTTAGCCGATGGGTCTGTTGACAGGCAGGTTATAGAATCTCGCTGTTGTGAATTTCCTTCAATTCATCCCAACTATGTAGGCAAACCCTACCGTTACCTTTATACCGGAGCAGCCCATTCTCCGACAGGTAATGCTCCCTTACAGGCAATTTTGAAATTAGACCTTCATTCAGGTTATCGCCACGTTTGGAGTATTGCACCACGGGGGTTCATGACTGAACCCCTGTTTGTCCCCCGTCCTGGGGGCACGGCAGAGGATGATGGTTGGATTTTAGCCATGACCTATGATAGTACCCATCACCGTTCTGATGTGGTAATTTTATCAGCCCAAGACATTGAAGGAGGGGCGATCGCTTCCTTGCACTTAAAGCATCATATTCCCTATGGGTTACACGGTTGTTTTGTCCAAAATATGTGATCAGGGCTGCCTTCTGTGGGTTTTATAGGGAAGATCCATGGGATATCCATTAATCTTCTTCTAAATAATCATCCTCCTCACCTAACGGATCTGAAGAGGTAGCCGACACTACAGCCCCTTTTTCTAGTTTTTGCCGTACCAATTGGTCAAGGGTAGCAGCAAGTTCAAGTTTTTCTTCCAATAGCTTAATGGTATTGTCACGACCCTGGGCAAGGTTTTCGCCCCCATAGCTATACCATGCTCCTTTACGGATAATCACTCCTGTTTCTTCAGCGAGGTCAACTAGGCAACCTAAAGTAGAAATTCCTTTACCAAAAATAATATCAAATTCAGCAATCCGAAAGGGAGGAGCAACCTTATTTTTAGCAACCTTTACCTTGGCACGAATCCCATATTCCTCCGTTCCCCGTTTTAAGGTTTGGATACGACGAATATCGAGCCGTACAGAAGCATAAAATTTCAGTGCATTACCCCCGGTGGTGGTTTCCGGATTACCATAGGCAACACCGATTTTGGAACGTAACTGGTTTAAGAATATCACCGTACATCCAGACTTACCGATGTTCCCTGTAATTTTTCGCATTGCCTGGCTCATCAGTCGCGCGTGGGAACCAACTTGGGCATCCCCCATTTCCCCCTCAATTTCCGCCCTGGGAGTTAGGGCAGCCACTGAATCCACCACCACCACATCCACGGCGGCTGAGCGCACCAATTGATCCACAACTTCTAATCCCATTTCCCCCGTATCGGGTTGGGACACCAGCAGGTTATCAATATCAACCCCCAAAACAGCAGCATAGGTAGGATCAAGGGCATGTTCAGCATCCACAAAGGCAGCAATTCCCCCAGACTTTTGTACTTCAGCGATGGCATGGAGGGCTAGGGTGGTTTTACCAGAACTTTCTGGTCCATAAATTTCTACCACCCGCCCTTTGGGGATGCCGCCACCAAGGGCAAGGTCTAGGGTGAGTGAACCACTGGGAATAGTTTCCACCTTCATCCGTACTGCATCCCCCAATCGCATAATTGAACCCTTGCCAAAATTGCGTTCAATTTGGGTAACAACCATGGTTAAGGCTTTTTTTCGTTCGGTATTATCTGGGGAAGATTTGGAATCTGAGGAAGATTTATCAGCGGAAGATTTGGTAGGCATAACGTAGGGGTAAGGAAGGGGTGGATGGGTATTTAAGAGGTGGAGATGTCGTTAGGTTTCAGGTTAACACCAGTATTGACTGGAGTTGGGTTGGGGATTCTAGTCGAGAGTACCCAATGTTGTAAGTTAGCCCTCATCCCCCTAAACCCTTCTCTTTTTTGGGAAAAAGGGAACCGGATTCAAAGTCTCTCTGCCTTTCTGGGAGAGGGATTAAGGGCGAGGGCTGCAAAATTGGGATACACCCATTCCAACCTTCATTATTCATAGATTGTTTTACGTTGTCTACTCCCCAAACCAGAAATTACATGAACTTATCCACTGAAGATCTGGGGTTCATCATACCTTAATGTTTCAAAAAATGGTCTGAAAAGAACATTAGTACTTTTTATTTTAAGGAAGTGGTAGGTTTTAAGCAAGTCCTTAAACAAATTCCCGATGTTAATTTTAAAAAATTGTTGCAAAATATATAGAACCCTTATTAAAAAGCGATCGCCCAAACCATCATGTGGGAATTATCCAGCTCATCCACCGTTTTCGACTCCACCACCAGCGCTTCCCATGCCCCCGACGTAGCAACCACTACGGTTCCATCAGAGCGATTGGCAGCAACTCCATCGGTCAACGAAGGCTTTGTCTTTCGTCATATTGGTCCTAACCCCCATGAGATCAGTCAGATGTTGAACCTATTGGCAATGGATACCCTTGATGAATTAATTGACCAAGTAGTGCCATCGTCCATTCGGAGTGAACGTCCTTTGCATCTGGACGGAGAAGTAAAAACAGGAATGGGAGAATATGAAGCCCTGAAACGATTGAAGGCGATCGCTGCCCAGAATCAACTCCATCGTTCTTACCTAGGCATGGGCTATGCCAACTGTATTACACCTCCGGTCATACAACGGAACATCCTGGAAAATCCTGGTTGGTATACTGCCTATACCCCTTACCAGCCAGAAATTGCCCAAGGTCGTCTTGAAGGTTTACTCAATTTCCAAACCATGGTGACGGATCTAACTGGGTTGGAAATTGCCAACGCTTCCCTCTTAGATGAAGCCACTGCTGCTGCTGAGGCGATGTCCATGAGTTTTGCGTTGCGCAAGTCTTCCACTGCCGATATTTTCTGGGTTTCCCAAGACTGTCATCCCCAAACCATTGCCGTTGTGGAAACTAGGGCAAAACCTTTGGGAATTCGAGTGGTTGTCGCCGATCATCGTCACTTTAAAGGTAGTCAGTCCATTTTTGGGGTTCTGTTACAATATCCCGCCAGTGATGGGGCAATTTATGACTACCGGGAGGTCATCAATCAAGCCCATGACTGCCTGGCATTGGTTACCATGGCAGCAGACTTACTCGCTCTAACCTTACTCATTCCTCCTGGAGAATTAGGTGCAGATATTGGGATTGGCAGTAGTCAACGGTTTGGGATTCCTTTAGGATATGGCGGTCCCCATGCCGCCTATTTTGCCACCCGTGATCAGTTTAAGCGGCAAGTTCCTGGACGGATTGTGGGGGTTTCTAAGGATGTTCATGGTAAGCCTGCGTTACGTTTAGCATTGCAAACCAGAGAACAACATATTCGTCGGGATAAGGCGACAAGTAATATCTGTACTGCCCAAGTGTTGTTGGCGGTGATGGCAGGAATGTATGGAGTTTACCATGGACCGTCGGGTTTGCGGGCAATGGCTGTTCGTATTCATCACTTGGTGGCAACCTTAGCCCAGGCATTGCAAAGATTAGGTTATACCCTATGCCATTCCTATTTTTTTGATACCTTGGCGGTGAATGTAACCCATTTAGATGAAATCATTGTTGCTGCCCAACAGCGTCACATAAATCTACGCATATTGGGTTCCCATACCATTGGGATTAGTTTGGATGAAACCACCACCCCCGCCGATTTAATTGATCTATGGCAGATTTTTGGCGGTTCCGGGTCTATCCCTGCTTCCAGTCTTTGGGAACCAACGATGATACAATTTCTGAATCCTGACCTTGAACGCACCACTCCTTATCTAACCCATCCAGTATTTAACCGGTACCATTCAGAAACTGAGTTATTGCGGTATTTACATCGTTTACAAGCCAAAGACCTATCCCTCACCACATCAATGATTCCATTGGGGTCTTGTACGATGAAATTGAATGCTGCTGCTGAAATGTTGCCCGTTACTTGGGCTGAGTTTGGTCAGATTCATCCATTTGCCCCCCGTTCCCAAACCCAAGGTTATGAGATTTTATTCCGTCAGTTAGAGGCATGGTTAGCAGAAATTACTGGATTTACGGCTGTTTCCTTACAACCCAATGCTGGCTCCCAAGGGGAATATGCGGGTTTGTTAGTAATTCGGGAATACCATCACCACCAAGGGCAAGGAAATCGTCGGATTTGTCTTATTCCCCAATCTGCCCATGGAACCAATCCTGCCAGTGCGGTTATGGCAGGGATGACGGTGGTGCCTATTACCTGTGATGAACAGGGCAATATTGATTGTGAGGATTTACGGCGTAAGGCAGCCCACCACCACCATGATTTGGCAGCCCTCATGATCACCTATCCATCAACCCACGGGGTCTTTGAAGCCTCCATTCGTGAAATATGCCAAATTGTCCATGATTTTGGTGGTCAGGTTTATATGGATGGGGCTAACCTGAATGCTCAAGTGGGGTTATGTCGTCCGGGTGAATTTGGGGCTGATGTGTGTCATCTGAATCTCCATAAAACCTTCTGTATTCCCCACGGTGGAGGGGGACCTGGTATGGGACCGATTGCTGTGATGGATCACTTAGCTCCCTATTTACCGGGTCACTTACCGTCTGTTGGGGGGGGCTCTCCCACCTTGGGTGCCATATCCGCTGCTCCGTGGGGTAGTGCCAGTATTCTGCCTATTTCCTGGATGTATATTGCAATGATGGGTGGTTCAGGCCTGACAATGGCCTCCAAGGTGGCTATTCTCAATGCTAACTATCTTGCCCGCCGCCTAGAGCCTTATTTCCCAATTCTCTACAAGGGTGAATCAGGTTGGGTTGCCCATGAGTGTATTTTAGATTTACGAGGATTTAAGAAATCAGCAGGTATTGAGGTGGAAGATATTGCAAAACGGCTGATGGATTATGGTTTCCATGCTCCAACTGTTTCTTGGCCCGTTGCCGGAACAATGATGGTGGAGCCAACTGAAAGTGAATCCCAGTTGGAACTAGATCGGTTCTGTGAAGCAATGATTAGTATCCGAGCTGAAATTGATGGACTGGTTAATGGTCAGGGTCATCTCCTTATGGATAATCCTCTAAAAAATGCTCCCCATACGGCTGAATCGTTACTAGTCGATGAATGGACCCATCCCTATTCCCGTTCAGTTGCAGCTTATCCCCTCCCTTGGTTACGGGAACATAAATTTTGGCCGGCAGTGAGTCGCATTGATGCAGCCTACGGCGATCGCCATTTAGTTTGTTCGTGTCTGCCAATGGATGCCTATGGGAATTAATCATGTAATTGAAGATAGTGGTGAGGCATTTCTATCACCGTAGCAGAACTAGAATATGGTGTTTGCAAAAGCCAACAGCAAGAGAAAAATTGCAATGCCTAGATGCAGTTTTTAATCCCCCTAGAAGTTGTTGAGTTTGATCAATCCGCTGCGACCCGCTATGGTGCAATTAGAAGTGATCTGGAAAGTAGGGAACTTGTCATTGGCTCAATGGATATGCTGATTGCTGCCCATGCCTCTTGGCGTTACACTGGTCAGCAACAATGTACGAGGGTTTTCACCCATCGCCAGCCTATCTCTAGAAAACTGGGCGGAATAAATCAGAATTGAGATAATGATTGAGGATTGAGGAGTTTAGCGGCGGAGGAGATACTCCATGACTTTACAAGAACTAAAACAGCAAGTATCGGAGTTGCCTACGGAGGATCGCTGGGCATTGCTCAAGCTGTTAATCGAGTTGTTGCAGCCGTCTAGTTTGGCAACTTCAACCCCGAATACGTTACCAATAACGTCAACTGAGTCAGATACCCATCCCCTCGCAAAGTATTACGGCTGCAGTGATGATGAAACGTTTGTGAAAACAACGATGAAACGGCAGTGGTCTCCTGATTTCTTAAGTGTATTTGGAGCTTGGGAAGGGGAGCCACTTATCAGGGCTGATCAAGAGGAAGCATCGGAACGGGAGCCGTTTTAATGTTATAT
>CAIUCS010000041.1:5000-22757 GCA_903897715.1 uncultured Synechococcales cyanobacterium | reverse complement strand
TCAACAAATTGTGCTGTATGTCCTCTAATAAGGTTGGAATGTGGGTTGGAAGTTCCACCAACGGAACCGTTATTTTTGCCCCTGTGTCCCGTCGTACCAGCACACTATTCCCATTCCCTAGATCCCGTGGTCCAATTTCCAACCGCAACGGAATGCCCTTCAGTTCCCAGTCGTTAAACTTGAATCCGGGACTTAAATGTTCACGATAATCCACTCGGAAGGAAAATTCACTGAGTTGGACAAAAGTCTCCTGCAATTCTTGAAATTTTGCTAGTACTTCTTCCTTTTCCTTATCTTGCTTATAAATTGGTATCCCAATCACCTGAAGGGGGGCAACCCGGGGGGGACACACAAAACCCTGGTCATCAGAATGAACCATAATCATGGCACCAATTAAACGAGTACTCACTCCCCAACTTGTGGCGAACGGATAGGCAAGGGAGCCCTCTGGTGATAAATATTGGACATCAAATGCCTTCGAAAAAGTAGTACCCAGATGATGACTAGTGCCAACTTGGATTGCCCGACGGTCTTGAGCCATTGCTTCAATGGTGTAGGTGTGGTCAGCACCTGGAAATTTTTCATTTTCTGTTTTCTTCCCATCCCATACGGGAATTGCCAACCACTCCTCTACAAAATTCTTATAAATGCTTAACATTTGTCTCGCTTCAGCCTCCGCTTCTTCGTAGGAGGCATGAGCCGTATGACCCTCTTGCCAGAGGAATTCAGAAGTACGAAGGAAGGGACGGGTACGCAATTCCCATCGACAAACATTAGCCCATTGGTTAATCAATAGGGGTAGATCGCGGTAGCTTTGAATCCAATTTTTATAGGTTGACCAAATAATAGTTTCACTGGTGGGTCTTACCACTAACGGTTCAGCCAATTCAGCACTTGGATCAACGCCTATATTACCCGATTCATTCAGTTTCAAGCGATGATGGGTGACGACTGCACATTCCTTAGCAAAGCCGGAAACATGATCCGCTTCTTTGGAAAAGTAATTTACTGGGACTAAAACGGGAAAGTAAGCATTTATGTGTCCCGTTGCTTTGAACTTTGTATCTAAAGTTTGTTGTATTTTCTCCCAGATGGCATACCCTTCAGGTCGGATAATCATGCAACCTCTGACCCCAGAATCTTCAGCTAGTTTCGCTTTTTCAACGATGCCCAAGTACCAGTCAGAATAATTTTCACTTCTGCTAGTAATCTTTAACAGGTCAGCTTTATCTGATTTTCGTTTTGCCATGGATTCCATCCCTGATGAATGTGGTTATTATGCCATAAAGGTAATAATTTGAATATATGGCGATTGTAGCAACTCTGATGTTGAGTCAGTTAATCCTCGAATAGCTTAAGGAGTGATAAAGACCCAATGGCATTTGAATCATTAGAACGGGTTTTCAATCAATTGGAAAAACAAGTCAACTGGCAAAAGCATCATCAATTCAGACAGGTATTACAGCACTGGTCGGGGGTGGTAGGAGCAGCGGTGTCTAGCCATACACGCCCTTATAGTATTCAACGTGGAACTTTAAATATAGCCACAGCCAATTCAGTATGGGCTCAAAACCTATTATTTGAACGGTTACGAATTTTACAAAAACTCAATCAAATTTTATCCGTACCTCTAACTGATATTCGGTTTTCGGCAGGTTATTGGAGGGGTGAAACTAACGGTGAAACTAATTTAAACGGGAAATCCGACGATAACCATAGGTCATGGAACCACCCCAGTGAGTTACCCATAACGTTAGATTCTTTGCCTCAAGCATCTCACCCTCCTCAAGATGCCAATGGGGTCTTTCAGCAATGGGCAACGCGACGACGGCATCAGATGAAAGCCCTACCCTTGTGTCCTCAGTGTGAAGCTCCCAGTCCTCTGGGAGAATTAGACCGCTGGGGGGTTTGTTGTTTTTGTGTGACTAAAAAATGGTAACTGCCGTAGCCTATAATTTTGTCCATACCCTACCTTAAATCTTCACGTAAACCCATACTCCTCAGTTTAACTTTATTCCCATGACACCCATTCCCTCCCTCCCAAGTCAGTATGACCCCGCTACGACCGAACCCCGTTGGCAGAGTTATTGGGAGGTCCATCATCTTTTCCAGGCTGATCCCAATCATCCTGGTCAGCCCTATTGCATTGTAATTCCGCCTCCCAATGTCACAGGCAGTTTGCATATGGGTCATGCCTTTGAACACGCATTAATTGATGTTTTAATCCGGTATCATCGTATGCTCGGTCGCAATGTTCTTTGGTTGCCTGGGACAGATCACGCCAGTATTGCCGTAAGTTCCCTATTGGATCGGGAGCTAAAGTCTATGGGGAAAACTCGTCAGGATATCGGGCGAACAGAGTATTTACAACGGGCTTGGCAATGGAAAGAAGAGTCAGGGGGTACGATTGTCGGACAATTACGACGATTGGGGTTATCTGTTGATTGGACGCGGGAACGTTTCACCATGGATGAAGGGCTTACTGATGCTGTCCGGGAGGCATTTGTAAGACTTTATCATGAAGGACTGATTTATCGAGGTAATTATTTGGTGAATTGGTGCCCAGCCAGTCAGTCAGCCGTATCTGATGTGGAAGTGGAAATGCAGGAAGTAAATGGGCATTTGTGGCATTTTCGTTATTCCCTCAGTGATGGTACTGGCTACTTGGTGGTTGCCACTACCCGCCCCGAAACAATGCTGGGTGATACAGCTGTCGCAGTGCATCCCAACGATAGTCGCTACCAACAGTGGATTGGTAAAATGGTAACTTTACCGATTATGGGACGACAGATTCCAATTATTGCTGATGAATTGGTGGATCCAGAATTTGGAACGGGTTGTGTCAAGATTACTCCAGCCCATGACCCTAATGACTTCGAGATGGGACAACGGCATAACCTGCCCTTAATTAATATTATGCATCCTGATGGAAGTCTGAATGATAATGCTGGTCCCTTTGCTGGACAGGATCGGTTTATAGCCCGAAAAAATTTACTTTCTCAGTTAGAGTCTGAGGGAATCTTAGTTAAAACTGAAGAATATAGACACGTTGTACCCCATAGCGATCGCGGCAAAGTACCCATTGAACCGTTACTTTCCACTCAATGGTTTGTCAAAATCCGTCCCTTAGCTAACCGAGCCTTAGAGTTTCTTGATGGGCAGCAGTCTCCCCTTTTCATTCCTGAACGATGGACAAAGGTTTATCGAGATTGGTTAGTGAACCTACGAGACTGGTGTATTTCTCGTCAGTTATGGTGGGGGCATTCCATCCCAGCCTGGTATGCTGTTAGTGAAACCAATGGCAACATAACGGACGAAACTCCACTATTTGTAGCCAAGTCCGAAACCATTGCCCGTCAGCAAGCCGAATCCCAATTTGGCTCCGCAGTCCAACTAGAAGCGGATCCGGATGTATTGGATACTTGGTTTTCATCAGCATTATGGCCCTTCTCTACCTTAGGCTGGCCGCAACAAACCCCTGATTTAATTCGGTATTATCCAACGGCTACCCTCGTTACCGGATTTGATATTATTTTCTTTTGGGTTGCTCGTATGACCATGATGGCGGGTCACTTTACTGGAGAAATGCCTTTCCATGCAGTTTATATTCATGGCTTGGTGCGGGATGAAAACAATAAAAAAATGTCCAAATCCGCTGGGAATGGCATTGATCCCCTCCTATTGATTCGTAAATATGGAACCGATGCCCTACGATATACCTTGGTTAAAGAAGTCGCTGGAGCGGGTCAGGACATTCGGTTGGAATATAATCGCAAAACCGATGAATCCACCTCAGTAGAGGCATCTCGTAACTTTGCCAACAAGCTATGGAATGCGTCACGATTTGTGTTGATGAACTTAAATGATTATCAAGGGCAAAAAACCAAGGGTTCAGAGGGGCAATGGATCAAGGAAGAACTGGAGCCAGGGGATCGCTGGATCCTTTCTCGTTATTTTCGTACCGTACAGCAAACCCGTGATCAACTAGACCATTATGGACTTGGGGAGGCAGCCAAGGGTCTATATGAATTTATTTGGGGAGATTTTTGTGACTGGTACATCGAATTAATTAAATCCCAGTTACAAGGGGGTGAAACAAACCGTAAACCGATTATCCAAGAACTATTGGTTTATGTATTAGAGGGAATACTTCGGCTTTTCCATCCCTTCATGCCCCATATTACTGAGGAAATCTGGCAAACCCTAATTCACAATCAACCCTTAAGGTCGGTTCATGAATCCACTGTCTCCCCTTCTTTAGCCTTACAAACCTATCCTATTCCCCAGACTCAGTGGATTGATGACGATTTGGAGCAGCAATTCCGCCTATTATTTGGCGTTATTCGGACGATCCGCAATCTCCGGGCTGATGCTGAAATCAAGCCAGGGGTTAAGTGTACCGTTTTATTACAATCGGAGAACCGAATGGAATTGGAATTACTCCGTCAATGCCAGTCCTATATTCAAGATTTAGGTAAAGTGGATAACCTGACCATTGATACACAAATTATCACCCCCAATCAAGTGATGACGGGGATATTTGGAACCGTAGAAGTTCGACTGCCCCTCGCAGGATTAGTGGATGTATCTGCCCTCCGGGAAAGGTTAACCAAAAAACTACAGAAAATTGAAATGGAGGTTCAATCGTTAGAAAAGCGTTTACACAACCCCCAATTTATTGCTAAAGCGGATCCAGATGTGGTACAAGGTGCCCGAACTGCCCTAGCAGAGGCAGAAATTCAAGCGACTATTTTACGAGAACGTATCATTCAATCCCATTAATGGATCACCAAGCCCGTCTGAGAGTTACTCTACGGTGACTGATTTAGCTAGGTTGCGGGGTTGATCCACATCCAATCCCCGACGGGCAGCGATGTGATAAGAAAGTAGTTGTAACGGGATGACAGTGACAACGGGGGATATTAATTCATCTACCAACGGGATGGGGATCACCCCATCAAATGTATGGGCAGCTTCCTGTTCATCCATTGGAGTTATCCCAATTAGGCGGGCATCTCTAGCACGGGCTTCTTGGGCATTGGATAAGACTTTTTCAAACACTAATCCAGGCATGGCGATGGCGATCACGGGTACTTTTGCGTCTAAAAGGGCGATGGGTCCATGTTTCATTTCCCCAGCTGGATACCCTTCGGCATGGATATAACTAATTTCCTTGAGTTTCAATGCGCCCTCTAGGGCGATGGGAAAGTTAATCCCACGTCCAAGAAAAATGAAGTCCCTAGTCTCAGTAAAATCATGGGCAAGGTGTTCAATATAACGTTCTTGACTTTCTAAAATTGTTTCAATCACTGAGGGTAATTGACGAAGCTTACCAATAAGGTGACCTAATTGTTCAGAGGGGATTGTTTTTCGGGCATAAGCCAAGTCAATGGCAAAGAAATAAAATGCCATTAATTGAGCCACAAAGGTTTTAGTTGCCGCCACCCCAATTTCTATGCCCGCCTGGGTGTCAATAACGTAGTCAACTAAATTACCCAACGTACTCTCCGGGCGATTAGTAATGCCCAATAGCTTGGATTGAGAGGACAGGGTGGTAGACAGATTTCGTTGCTTTTCCATATCCAAAGCTGCCAAAGTGTCAGCCGTCTCCCCGGATTGGGTTACCCCAATGGTTAGGGTATGGGGTCGCAGGGGGGGCGGGGCATACCGAAATTCGGAGGCATAATTCACAACAGTAGGAATACCAGCCAGTTGTTCCAGTAAATATTTACCAACCAGTCCGGCGTGCCAGCTAGTCCCACAAGCGACGATCTGAATGTGTTGCAACCCTGAGTAAAAGTCTTTGGAAAATGGGAAGTGGATTGGTGAAGCTGGAGTGTCCGGGCTCCATTCAGAATTCAAGTAGGTTTCAAGACAGGTACGTACTACCCCGGGTTGTTCGTAAATTTCCTTGAGCATGAAGTGACGGAATCCTTGTTTCTCCACCATGACCGGATTCCAATTTAATGTACGGGGAGTTTTTCGCAATCGCTGCCCAGAAAAGGTGTAAACTTCAATCCCTAAGGGGGTTAGACGGGCAATTTCACCATTTTCTAAGGGTAGGACAGAACGGGTGTAGGGAACCAGGGCAGGGATATCGGAAGCACAGAAAAATTCACCCTGTCCCAAACCTAAAACTAATGGAGCTTGTTGACGGGCTACAATCAACTCATCAGGATAATCCGCAGCAATAACAGCGATCGCAAATGCCCCTTCAAGTTGAACAACGGCTTGACAAACTGCTTGTACTAGGGAGGATGGTAAGGGGGAAGGAGGAACAGATTGGGTAGAACGGAGAGATTGAAGAGACTCAGCAATCAGGTGAGGAATGACTTCTGTATCCGTGTCAGAACGAAACTGGTGTCCCTTCGTTTTCAATAATTCCCTAAGTTTTTGATAGTTTTCAATGATACCATTCTGTACCACCGCAATACGGGAATTGGTATCCATGTGGGGGTGGGCATTGTACTCTTCCGGTTTCCCATGGGTAGCCCACCGGGTATGCCCAATGCCCAACGGAGCCAAATTTTCGTCACCAGCTAACTTTTTCTGTAAATTATCCAGTTTCCCTTTAGCCCGAACACAGTGGATAGTGCCTTCTTGGATAGTGGCAATCCCTGCTGAATCATATCCTCGGTATTCTAATCTCCGTAATCCTTCCAATAAAATAGTACTGGCTGACTGGGAACCGATATAACCAACAATGCCACACATGAAATCCGATGCTCCTTAAACAATGTCATGACAGCTTACTCAACTCTTGGGTGGGATCCTCCCAACTCTGATGCACCGTTGTAAACTGAAACATTCACTTGCGTCAGACATTGATCCACGACGAAACTCAATCAAAGTACTTACATTGTTTAATTGAGTTTCCACCTATTTGTGAACTATACAATTAAGACCCATGGGTAAGAACCAATCACAAGCGTATGAGTTAATTCACACCCAAAAGGCTACAGCCCCATACCTATCCCACGCATCCGCATTATACACTGGTTATCATTCTGTTTCTGGTGGATTTAGCGATTTATCCTTCAGCCCAAATTGGACATGGAAATGGTAGATTTTTGATATGATTGAAAAATCCATTCATATCTTAAAATTAGGGTTTTGATCTAATTTTCAAATTTTTATGATATAGATAGACGGTGGAAATGGAGGCATTTGACTTCATAGCCCCATAGGACTTAATGAGAGGTAACAGTTCAATTGGAAAGTCACAAAGAAAAAATACTGGTGGTTGATGATGAAGCAAGCATTCGTCGTATTTTAGAAACCCGTCTCTCCATGATCGGCTATGATGTGGTAACCGCAGCTGATGGAGAGGAGGCACTAGAAACTTTCCGTAATGCTTATCCAGACTTAGTGGTATTGGATGTCATGATGCCCAAGTTAGATGGGTATGGAGTTTGTCAAGAACTCCGAAAAGAATCTGATGTTCCAATCATCATGTTGACAGCACTGGGGGATGTAGCTGACCGTATCACTGGATTGGAATTAGGTGCTGATGATTATGTTGTTAAGCCTTTTTCCCCTAAAGAGTTAGAGGCTCGCATTCGTTCAGTGTTACGCCGAGTGGAAAAAACCGGAACTCTGGGTATTCCAAGTTCAGGCGTCATCCAGATCAATACAATTCGCATTGATACAAATCGGCGTCAAGTTTACAAGGGGGACGAACGCGTCCGTCTAACAGGCATGGAATTTAGTTTATTAGAACTATTGGTGAGTCGTTCTGGAGAGGCTTTTTCCCGTACTGAGATATTGCAAGAAGTATGGGGTTATACCCCTGAACGCCATGTGGATACCCGAGTGGTGGATGTGCATATTTCTAGGCTTAGGGCTAAATTAGAGGATGACCAAAGTAATCCGGAACTCATTCTGACGGCTAGGGGAACTGGGTATCTGTTTCAACGAATTATGGAACCATCGGAGGAATAAGTCCAACTGTAGTTTTAAACCATAATTTTGTCGACGAACTAATCACCTAATAAGCTCATTTCTGAGCAGCGCTACCACTTCATCAGTAACGCTTTACGAACAAAATAAGAATAAATTGCTTGTATTAATGGTCACTCCTTTAGTATTATCAGTGTATGTGCTAGGGGTGCCTGTGTGTTATCCAGGCTGAGATCAAACTCTACGAACCTGAGTCCGGATCATACCGGCGGAGGAAAGCAATTTATCAACTAGGAGCTTTAAAAATGCGTACCGAATGGGTCAGTAAACGACGTGAGCATGAAAATGTTTCACAAATGCACTATGCCCGTCAGGGGGTGGTTACCGAGGAAATGCACTATGTCTCACATCGAGAAGGACTACCCGCTGATTTAGTTAGGGAAGAAGTGGCACGGGGACGAATGATTATCCCTGCCAATGTGAATCACACCAACCTAGAACCAATGGCAATTGGAATCGCATCAAAATGTAAGGTCAATGCCAACATTGGAGCATCTCCCAATTCTTCTAATTTAGATGAAGAACTAGCAAAATTACATCTAGCGGTTCAATATGGTGCTGATACGGTCATGGACTTGTCCACGGGGGGCGGCAATTTAGATGCCATCCGTACCGCTATCATACAGGCTTCATCCGTACCCATTGGCACTGTACCAATCTATCAAGTTTTAGAAAGTGTTCATGGCAATCTGGAAAAGCTCACTGCTGATGATTTTTTGCATGTCATTGAACAACAAGCTCAGCAAGGGGTAGACTATATGACAATCCATGCAGGGTTGTTAATTGAATATTTGCCCTTAGTCCGTCATCGGTTAACCGGAATTGTATCTCGCGGGGGTGGAATTATTGCCCGTTGGATGCTTCACCATCATCGACAAAATCCCTTATATACCCACTTTCGTGACATTATCCAAATCTTTAAAAAGTATGATGTTTCCTTTAGTCTGGGGGATTCATTGCGACCAGGGTGTCAGCATGATGCCTCTGACGAAGCACAGCTATCGGAGTTGAAGACCCTAGG
Source organism: uncultured Synechococcales cyanobacterium (assembly GCA_903897715.1). GTDB lineage: Bacteria > Cyanobacteriota > Cyanobacteriia > CAIUCS01 > CAIUCS01 > CAIUCS01. Next base: position 13,777 of record CAIUCS010000041.1, on the reverse strand, counting down.
TCAATTAACTCGCAGCGCTTGGGAGCAGGATGTACAAGTGATGGTAGAAGGTCCAGGGCATGTTCCGATGGATCAAATTGAATTTAATGTACGGAAACAAATGGAAGAATGTTCAGAGGCTCCATTTTATGTATTAGGACCTTTGGTTACAGACATTGCCCCAGGCTATGATCACATTACTTCAGCAATTGGGGCAGCCTTAGCGGGATGGTATGGTACTGCAATGCTTTGTTATGTCACCCCGAAAGAACATTTAGGACTGCCGAATGCTGAAGATGTCCGAAATGGCTTGATTGCATATAAAATCGCTGCCCACGCGGCTGACATTGCACGCCACCGCCCTGGAGCTAGGGATCGAGATGATGCCCTTTCCATTGCTCGTTATAATTTTGATTGGAATAAACAATTTGAATTATCTCTCGACCCTGAACGTGCCCGTGAGTACCATGATGAAACCTTACCGGCTGATATTTATAAAACAGCGGAGTTTTGCTCCATGTGTGGTCCTAAGTTTTGTCCTATGCAAACAAAGTTAGATGCTCAGGCATTAACTGAACTAGAGAAGTTTCTAGGGAATGCATCGCCAGTAGTAAACGTCTAATAGGGTTAAAAGGAAAGCCTTAGCTCGCCTAAAGGCTTTCCTTTTAATGTAGAAAGTGTCGTACCCCTGTCAGAATCATCGTTATTCCTAACTCATTTGCTGCCAGAATAGAATCTTTATCCCGTAAGCTCCCTCCAGGTTGAATAATTGCCTTAATGCCATGGGTCGCAGCAACTCGGACTGAATCATCAAAGGGGAAAAATCCATCACTTGCTAAAACTCCACCATTCCCCTTGTCTCCTGCTTGTTCTAGGGCTATTTTAACAGAGGCAACCCGATTCATTTGTCCTGCTCCAATTCCTATGGTTGTCAGGTCTTGGCTAATGACAATAGCATTGGATTTAACTTTTTTACAAACCCTCCAGGCAAAACGTAATTCCTTCATTTGTCTGACGGTGGGTTTAATTTCAGTGACAATTTGCCATTGACTTTGGTCTTCAGGAATCTGATCAGTTGATTGAACTAAAAATCCACCAGCGATCGCCTTTACCTGATGTTCTAGTTTGTGGGTAAATTCAGGTAATAACAGTACTCGGAGATTAGGTTTAGATTGTAAAATTTGACGTGCTTCCAAGGTACAATCAGGGGCTACCACACATTCTAAAAAGGTGTTGATCAGTGCGTTAGCTGTGGGGATATCAATGGATTGGTTCAACGCCACAATGCCACCAAACGCTGAAATGGAGTCAGCATGGAAGGCTTTTTGATAGGCATCTATCAAAGATTCCCCTAGTGCTACACCGCAGGGGTTTGTATGTTTTAATATCGCCACTGCTGGTTCAGCATCAACGGTAAACTCAGCCATCAGGGAACGTGCCGCATCCAAGTCTAACAGATTGTTATAGCTAAGTTCTTTACCCTGTAGTTGGGTTGCCGCTGACCATCCGCTAGCCTGAGTGCCAGTGTGATACCATACTGCAGATTGGTGGGGATTCTCACCATAACGTAGAACCTGTTGAGGATGTCCAGTGAGGGTGTAAGAAGCAGTTTCCCTGCTAAATGTTTCCAAGTAACCAGAAATTGCACTATCGTAGGCAGCAGTGTGACGAAAGGCTGTAAGGGCGCAGTGTTGACGAAAGTCTAAGGACGCCGTTCCCCACTGACGCAATTCCTTTAGATATTCAGTGTACTGCTGGGGATGACAGAGAACAGTTAGATGGGCAAAATTCTTAGCTGCCGCTCTCACCATCGCTGGTCCACCAATATCAATTTGTTCAATAATGTCGTTCAGTGTACTGGAAGAATGAGCAACAGTCTCTTCAAATGGATACAAATTGACGACGACCAAATCAAAAGAACGAATATGGTGCTGCTCCAGGTCAACCTGATCCTGTGGAATATCCTTTCTAGCTAAGATTCCCCCATGAATTCGTGGGTGTAGGGTTTTCACCCTCCCCCCCAAAATCTCTGGTGAACCAGTGTAGTCTGCAACCTTGATGACTGGCAACCCTACATTGAGGAGGGCGGTGGCAGTTCCACCACTACTGATGAATTCAAATCCAAATTCAATATGTAAGGCATGGGCAAATTCAACTAAACCGGTTTTATCCGAGACACTTAGAAGGGCAATAGGACTAGTCATGAAAAAAAGAGATAAACAAAAGAAAGTTAAGATAAAGGGTTTGCTAACCAAGCGATCACCACCCCCAGTATGGATCCAACCACAACTTGGAGGGGGGTATGCCCAAGTAGTTCTTTCAGTCGATCATCACTGAGTTCATGGTCATCTTCAAAAAATTCCTCAATAATTTGATTTAAAACCCGCGCCTGATTCCCAGCGGCACGTCGGACACCAGCCGCATCATACATAACAATAATGGCAAAAATTAGAGCGATGGCAAATTCGCCACTTTTCCATCCAATCGTCTGCCCAATACCGGTTGCCAGCGCTGTTACAAGGGCGGAATGGGAACTAGGCATTCCCCCCGCAGTGACAAAGTTATATAAATTAGCCTTACCGTTACGGGCAAAATCAATAATGAACTTTAAGACCTGTGCTAAAAAACAGGCTGCAAGGGCAACTAACAGGACTCGATTAGTCAGAATTTCACTAAAGTTCTGCATTCCCTTTTCTACAACAATCAATGGATGGGGTAACAATAACAAACAAATGGATGGAAGACCTACTCAAAATCAATGGGTACGGTCAATAATGAAATCAGCAAGTGCCATCAGTGGTAAGGCTTTTTCACCAAAAGGTTCTAATTCCGCCTTCGCATCTATAATCAACTGTTGAGCCCGTCGTTGAGATTCCTCCAAGCCCCAAATACTAGGATAAGTAGCTTTACAGGACTGGATATCCTTGCCCACAGATTTTCCCAGTTGTTCGCGGGTAGAAGTGATGTCTAAAATATCATCAACAATTTGAAAAGCTAACCCGATATTTTGGGCATAGTTTGACAGCCGTTTAATATCATCAGGAGGTGCTCCAACCAGCATTGCTCCGGAAGTGACAGAGACTTCTAACAATGCTGCGGTTTTATGGTTATGGATAAAATTTAATGTTTCCAATGAGACATTAACCTGCCCCTCACATTCTAAATCAACAACCTGTCCCCCAACTAACCCTTTGGCGCCGGCGGCACGCCCCAGTTCTGCCATCACTTTAAGAATGAATTCAGGGGCAACGTTTTTTGTTTGTAAGGCGATGTGTTCAAAGGCAAATGCCAATAGCCCATCCCCAGCTAATATGGCAATGTCTTCTCCAAAAACCTTATGGTTAGTTAATTGACCACGGCGATAGTCATCGTTATCCATAGAGGGCAAGTCATCATGAATGAGGGACATGGTATGCACCATTTCTACCCCACATGCTGTAGGCATTGCCATTTCCATAGTACCCCCTGCGAGTTCACAGGTGGCTAAACACAGGATTGGTCGGATGCGTTTGCCTCCAGCCAATAAAGAATACCGCATTGATTCAAAAATCCGTTCCGGATAGATGAGAGGCATAGCCTGGTTAAGGGCTGCTTCTACTAAATTCTGCCGTTCCGACATATAAGTATGTAAGTCAAACGGAGACTTTTCTGGAACTAACTGGCGATGATTTGTAACTACCATCCCTCAAATACCTAAGATTATCATTCCACTATTTTAATGGGATGATTGCACAGAATGGTCATTACTAGTGAGAGTTTAGTGATTTGTTAAAGAAGAATTATCTGAATCGTTGGATTTCCAATGACTGAAACCTGGGTTTTTCATGTTTAAGGGAGCCGAGAGATGGCAAAGTTTCCGGCTAGTTGTCAATAGCTATCCTGCTTATATACTTACCCCTATTGGCATCAGCGTTGGCTTGATTAAAATGAAACAGGTCTTCGACTTTGCCAGTTTCCCATCTGTTCAAGTTGAGCAGCAAGGGTGATAATCGTTATTTCATCTCCTGGTCTACCCACTAATTGCACACTAGTAGGTAAACCAGTTTGATCTAAATCCACAGGAATGGCGATCGCTGGTTGACCTGTGGCATTCAATGGGGGGCAAGGGGCAACCCATTGAATAATCTTTGCCAACAGTTCCTCCGGGCATAGGTTACTCCATTGCCCAATTTGAATGGGAGGATGCATAAAAACGGGAAGTACGACCACATCAAATTGACTAAATTCCTGAACCAACCGTCGAGCAATTAATTGGAGTTGGGCTACAGCCCGCAAATATTTCCCGCTGGTACAGCCCTCAGATTGTTGATAGAGCCATTGATTGTATGGATGGAACCATTCTGTAGGAAAGGTTGACTCACCAATTGCAGACTGCCAAACAATGGTAAAAGGGGTAATCAAGTCGGCAATGGACAAGTTTCCAGATTCGACATGATGCCCTAAATTTGCAAGTAAATGTCCAGTGTGAACAACTGCATTTTGACAAACTGGATTTAATTTCTCCACACCATTTATTTCAGTAATCACTTGAATTTTTAAGGGATTGTTCTGATGCTGTAATGCCCGTTCTGCAGCGGTCTGAAACGATAGTATCGGGTCTGGCAACCAATAGGGATCCCCAATAGAATAGCCACAAATGCTGTCTAATAAGGCAGCTCCATCGGTGACAGTACGGGATAAAACTCCATGGGTGGCAATACCACTAATCCGATCCCCCAATGGTTCCCACGAAATTCGACCCCGGGATGGCTTGATTCCTACCACACCACAGCAAGCAGCAGGACCTCGTATGGATCCACCCCCATCTGATCCTTGGGCAATAGCACATAATCCTGCTGCTACTGCTGCGGCTGACCCGCCACTGGAACCTCCCGCTGTATAATCAGTGTTCCATGGATTACGGGTAGGGGGGAACCCAAAACCCTCACAAAATGGGGTAGAACCCAGTTCAGACGTTGCCGTTTTCCCTAAGATCTGAAAACCAGCTTGCTTAATTCGAGTGACAATCCCAGAGTCTGACTGTGATAAATTTTGGGAGAGAGCTTGTAATCCATAACTACAGGGTAAGCCAGCCACGGGATCTAAATCTTTGATGGCAATTGGAACCCCAAAAAATGGGGGAAGGGGATGATGAGAGTGGTGACTTGTATGGCGGTGTTTGCTCAAATAATTCCCTAGTTTATCTGTCATCTGCCGGGCTTGAGCAATTACCAACTCAGTTTGGACATGGACATAGCTTCCTAAACCCATGGAATTTGGATGAACTGATGGTGTACGATCTAACTGTTCAATCCGGCTTAGGTACAGTTGGGCTAGTTCTAATGGAGAGATTTCTCCAGTACGAATAAGATGAGCCTGCTCAATAGCGGAGGTAAATGCCAAATCTATAATCGTCATCTGTATCAAAAAGTTAAACATTACTCTACTAACATCTTCTCACAAGAATTTATAGTGAGTCTTGTTGTGATTGAGTGTTCCATTGAAAAACTGAACATCAAGGAACTTTCTCCATCAAAACTGGTCAAGTCGTTTAGTGATGTTGGATGGGATCAATTCCTGAGTCGCTTAAAAATGAAAGCTGAACATGCTAGATGAAGTATGCCTCTGGTGAATCCAGCCGGTACAAGTCAAGACCACTCAAATTGCTGTCATACGGTCAACAAAGAACTGTCCCATTGCTGGCATTTATGTCGGAATTGGGGATGTTCCCTCGACCGTGATTCCAATGCAGCAATCAATATACAGAAAGACGGTAGAGCATTCTGTTTTAATGTGGTCTACGCCCGACGGAATGGTATGGGTTACTGCCAAGCCTCTAATGTAGGCATCAGCATCAATGTAGGAGTATGTCATAATAAAAATATAGGAAATGTCATACAGGAGGGAGTTTAAATATGGCTTTTTTTGGATTTAAGAAGAAGACAGCTTTACCTCAACCCGAAGAATGCTTACCCGGACGAACAGAAAAAATGCCTGTACCTTCAGCTCACTATGTTAATGGCAATCCTTTGCAACCCCCTTTCCCATCAGGACTTGAGATGGCATTGTTTGGATTAGGTTGCTTTTGGGGTGCAGAGCGAAAGTTTTGGCAAGAACATGTATTTACCACTGCAGTGGGCTATGCTGGTGGATTTACTCCCAATCCAACTTACCAAGAGGTCTGTTCTGGGATGACTGGTCATAATGAAGTTGTCTTTGTTGTATTTGATCCTAAACTCATTCGTTATGAAGAGTTACTAAAACTATTCTGGGAAAGCCATAATCCCACCCAAGGGATGCGCCAAGGAAATGATGTGGGAACCCAATATCGTTCTGGTATTTATACTTATACCGATGAACAGCAACGATTGGCAGTATTATCTAGGGAAAGGTACCAGTTAGCCTTAACTGCATCGGGGTATGGTGCCATTACCACCGAGATTTTAAATGCTCCCGAATTTTATTATGCTGAAGCTTATCATCAGCAGTATTTGGCTAAAAATCCAAATGGATATTGTGGTTTGGGTGGTACTAAAGTCCTATACCCAATTGGCTTAATCCCAAGCCAGTAATCAAACTGTTTTCATTTCTGGTTCATAGGTTAGCAACTGGAGTACTTGATTAGGGTTTTCTAATTTCCCCACGATTTTACGAATTGGTAGTGGCCATACTTTAACTAGGGTGGGAGTGGCAGCAACATGGTTCGCTTCTGCCAACTCGGGATGTTTACTAACATCAATTACTTTTAATGTATAAGGATGGGATAATACCTGCTCCAAAATTTGATAAAGATTTTGAAGGGTTTGTTCAGTTGATGGATCATGCCCTGAAATAAATAACCGTAGGACATACCCCTTGGAAATTAAGGGGTTAGACTCTGGTTGAACCTTTTCTGGGAGAATGGTTATTCCTGGATCGTTGAGTAGTAAAGCTTTCTGAGGTGGTTTTGACCAGTGTAGAGAGTCTTTTTCTACACTTAAACTGTTATTAGACTTCATATTGGTCTCACCGTACCAAGTTGAATATTTTTTCCAACCCCTCTGCCCTACTTGGACAATTAGGTCATGATTTTCCCATAGGGAAGGGAATCGATGACGATAGGTGGCGATTACAACTGGATCGCATGTATCTTTGGACACATGGATGGGCTGCCAGACTGTATCAAAGGATTGGAAAATAGCATTTAATACTGCTTGATATGGATAAACCAGTGGATGGGCTTCGGCAAAGACGACAATTTGATGATGGGAATTTAATGATTTATCTACTGTAGCGGTATAACAAGGAACTAGAAAATGGGGAGGTTCTGGTAACTTTAGCAGGTCTTGCAGTGTTAAGCATAAATGATGATGCCAATGACCCCGTTTTTCAGGATCGATACAGTAAATAACATCTCCTCCGGGTGTAAATAGGGCGATTCCCTTGAATAATCTTAGATGGGAAGACTGTACCATCGGCAATCGCTAACGTCAGAAAGTATTGTTTTACTAAAGACTATTGGAGTCAATAAGGCATTGCTCCAATAGGAGTAACAAATGAGACTGATCTAGATTTTGACCAATCATAACTAGTTGATTTTTGGGTTCACCCTTCCATGTTTCATCATTAAGAGAAAACCGTTTACCGCTTAAGTGAAAAATATGCCGTTTTGGACTTACATCAAACCATAAAATACCCTTAGCACGAAATACTTCTGGTGGTAGTTGATCATCTAAAAATGATTGGAATTTTTTGATATTAAATGGGCGATCGCTTTGAAATGAAAGGGATGTAAAACCGTCATTGATTAAATGATTAGGATCGTGGTGATGGGAATGGTGTTCATGTTCATGATCCTGTAGGCAATGTCCATGGTCATGTACGCAATTAGTATGGTCTTCTAATTCATCATGAATAGGTTGGTGGGTACTTTCAGTGTCAGATAAATGATGGTGTTCTGGATTTTCAACAGTGCTTTGGGGTTGGAAAAATTGACTTGAATCAAACAGACCCACACTTAATAGTAAAGGTAAAGGAGCTTGTCCCTTCACTGTTCTTAAAATACTTACCCCTGGTTTAATATTCCGAATGCTAGTTTCTAGTCGAACTAATTCAGATTCACTAACAAGATCAATTTTATTTAATAAGATAATATCTCCATAAGCAATCTGATTATAAGCAACTTGACTATTAAATAAATCTAAACTGTAGTTTTCAGAGTCAACAACTGTAATAATTGAATCTAAACGAGTTAGATCCCGTAATTCTGATCCCAAAAAAGTTAGGGCTACTGGCAAAGGATCCGCTAAACCAGTTGTTTCTACGACCAAATAATCAATGGGATCAGAGCGTTCTAGTACTCCGTATACGGCATTGGCAAGATCATCGTTAATGGTACAACAAATACATCCGTTACTTAGTTCAACCATATTATCTTCAGTGGTCACGATTAATTCATGATCAATCCCGATTTCACCAAATTCGTTGACAAGTACAGCGGTTCTTATTCCTTCTTGATTATTGAGGATATGGTTTAATAAAGTAGTTTTACCACTCCCTAAAAAACCTGTAATGATTGTTACCGGTAAACCATGATTTGAGCTATCCATTAAAAGGGTGGAAGTTATGGGACTTGATATAGTTTCTGATTGCATAAAACAAATCAGGTAGAGTCAGGTACTTATTAATAGTAAAAAGCTAAGAAAAGACTAACCCGTTCCAAGATTATTTTCAGAACGGGTTAGGGAATAGGATGACTGGCATCGAGCTATTTTAGCGGGCAGCTACCCACCGACTATTGTTGCCGCTGTAATGTTTCACGTCTGAGTTCGGGAAGGGTT
>CAIUCS010000040.1 GCA_903897715.1 uncultured Synechococcales cyanobacterium | reverse complement strand
TCAGCCACATATCGGGCTCTACGGACGGGACAGTGCAATTGCAGTTAAACTAACCCGAACTTTGAATTAGGGATGAACTTCAAAGGTAGATCGCAGAATTTCATCCGTCTCGGGGGTGATGGTACGTTCCCCATTCTCAATCAACGAAATTAATCCCTGGCTCATACCACTTAGGGATGCTAATTTACGTTGACTCCAATTTTTATGAAGTCGGAATTGCTTTACATCAGTACCTGTTAATAATAATTCAGTCACCGAAGGGGAAATCAGGGGAACATCAGGGCATTGGTGAACGGGTGAGGGGAAATCATTCCCATTCCCTAGTTCTGGCGTGATCCAGAGGGTGGCATGTAATAATTGTTCAAAAAACCCCCTGGGACGTTGTAAATTATCTCGACCAAAACCAACTGGTTGTATTTCTATCGGATAGGTAGTTGGGTCAAATTGCAACTGCCAACCACGATCATGTAAAGTAAGTAAGTCTTCATCCCAAGTATTTGCCAGCTTTTTACGAACCTCACTGTGATAGCGTGCCATTTCAACTTTTTCAGCACCATAGGCAACTTCCATTAATGTTTGGACTCTTAAGGGGCAGCGACGGTTGAATTGGGTTTTAAATACCAGCCATACCATCAATCGAGCTGCTCCTTCCCGATGTTGCCACACACTCATCACACTCTCAAGTACAGTTTGGGATAAATTACTCACTTGGTAGTGGGCGGATTTATGACGATGTCCCTCTTCATTGAGGAAATATTTAGCCCACAAACCCGCCCGAACGGTAAATGTGATTCCCACTAATTCTTTATGTCCCAATAAATCTTTTTGGTAATGATAACGAGTCCCTAGTAGGTGCCATAGACGCCCTTCTTCCACTGTGAAACCCTTGACCTTCCCTTGGGTTGGCCAGGAAATAAAGGTGGTTATCTTGCAAGGTTGACGGGCAATTTCTTCAATTAACGCTAACTTTTCCTGACGGTTTTTGTCAGTACGTTTTTTTAAGCCTAGGTAGGCTTCAATTTGGCGATCGTCAATGACTAAATCCTGTTCCCATGGTTGTTGTAATTCAATGGCATGGGCTGCATAAATTAAATGCATACAGGCAGCACGAATATCAAAGGTGTCTACCACTGCTAAGGCGGCTGCCCCTGCTAACGTAGACGGGTATTCATCTTCTAAATTTTCAGATACCCAAAAATGAACAGCTCCTTGACCATTGCCAATGTCTTTTGTGTAACATAATTTGCCATCCGGATCACTAATCCAAGGGAGATGTTGGCGTTGGGTGAGAATATTACTGGCTTCCCATATTGGTAGGGCTGATGCCATGGGGTTATTCTGAGAATTGATAAACAATGAGGGATTGGTGGGGGGGCGATCGCCTCTCCTAAGTTGACTAAAGTTAGATTGCAAAGGCAATGGGGAAGATTGATTCATTGTACCTAACCCCAAAGTGGGTTTGTTTAGGATTGATTAATTTGATTGGTTAGTTAACTAAATTCGGGGAAAATTATTGAATACATGGATCCGGACTGACAGAAAAACTATCTACCTTTTCTCTGGTAAAGGAGAAGGGATTTGCATCTAGAGTCTTGCTATTCACCGAGTTCGCTGATAGAAAAGTAGGTTGGGAAGTGTCAATCCCTAGACACCAATATTGAATTCGCAGAAAAGTAACCACTACCTATAGTATACTATAGGAGTTTTGTTGACAAGTAACACTAAATAACGATTGAGTCTGAATAAAAAACAAGTTCAAAAATTGGATATCAAACCCTTCACTCAAGGGTTTCTTATTCTCATTCACCAATAGATCTCTGACAGGTAAACTCTCAACCAACCCATGCAAACTTTCTGGAAGCGATTGACCCAGTTTCAGGGTTTAACAAACGCAATGGATGATGAACCATTCAATCCACTCCCATCGTTTCTAACCTCCCAAAAGAAAACCCCTAGACTGTTACTGCGGCAGTCATCCCCATCAATCTTCACGGATCCGTTCCTGGCATTTTTCATTGGTGGTTTCGTTTTAGCCATCAGTTTCTCTTGTTTTGGCAGTTTATCCTTACCTGGTTTGACCCAAGAACCCGGACAACTGCCATCTGACGTGAGTCGTCTAGGAGAAATAGAAGTGGCACCTGTCCGATTGAATGGGATAGTCCTGTTTACAGTGGCTTCACCGACTGTGCGCGATCGCACCCAAACCAACACCACGACACCGGTAGAAATTCGGGCTATCAACATTCAACAAAATTTAGAACGTAGTATCAAAACTGAATTGAATTGGGGGTTACCCCAGTCATTGATCCATACTAATCTTCTTGGAAGAGGGGGGGCTCCTGTGGTCGCGCCCCCAATTAAACCGGAAGAGGTGGTGGTCACCCTTGTCCAAGAAGGGGAAGAAGTGGTAATACAAGTTAATAACGGACAAAGAATAACACCAATAAAAATCCTCAGTGTCACCCAATGGGACGGGGATTACCATGGAATCCCTGTAAAATTGCTGGCTCAACAATGGCAAGGATTCATTCAATATCATTTACGGCAAATCGTCGCCGAACGGCTTCCCCGTGCCTTTTACCAACAATTAAGCCATGCTGGACTAATTGTTTTAGGCTTTACATCAGTGAGTAGTTTAGGATGGTTGGTTAAGCGAAGCTTGGTTCTCCAGGTCAAAAAACTTCTCATCCAACAACAAGAACAACTTAAAACATTAGAAAATTCCCCCGTTCCCTCCATTGACCATAGCCAGGTTTCCTCTCTTCTATCCCCCTCTCCCAGATATTCAACCGTTGGAGGGAATCAGGATGTGGATAAACATCACTTTTTGACCAGCCAAGGGGAAAAAATTTTAAGGGGTTGGCGACACATTTCTGGACTGGAACGGCAACTCAGCACTTATGCCCTAGTTCAATGGTTACTCAATTGGTCAATTGCTGTCATTGGTATAGGATGTTTCCACTGGATTTTAATTATTTTCCCCTTTAGTCGTGGCTATGCAACTATCATCCTGGGTATCCCTATCCTGTTGTTAGTTATTTGGTTCATAACTGGTTTTGCTAGCCGGGTTGGTTCGGTCATGATTGATCAGTTGACAACGGTGTGGGATGAAAATACCCTTTTCGCCTTTGGCAACAATCCCCGCAAGTCTTTACGTTTTACCACTACAGTACGAGCCATTAAGGGATTAAAAAGTTTTGCTGTGTACACTGTTGGTTTAACAACAGTCTTGGCGGTCATTGGGGTGCCAGTGGGTTCTTTATTAGCCGGAAGTGCTGTTTTAGCCTTTACACTTTCTTTTGGTATTCAGAATTTAGTGAAAGATTTAGTCAATGGTTGTTTAATTCTTTGGGAAGATCAGTATGCCATTGGAGATTTTGTAACCATTGGTCGTGCTGCTGGATTCGTGGAGAATATGAATCTGCGGGTTACCCAATTACGAAGCAGTGATGGACGTTTAATTACGATTCCCAATAGTTCAATTATTCAGGTGGAAAATTCAACTCGAACTTGGTCTAGGGTTGACTTGAGAATTGAAGTGGATTATGAAACCGATGTAACGTCAGCAATGGAAGTGTTGCAAAAAGTCACATCAGGGTTATTGATTGATAAGGACTGGGGCGATCGCCTGATTGAACCAGCTGAAGTTTTAGGAATTGAAAAATTATCCTACACTGGGATGGAATTAAGAATTATGATGAAAACGCAACCTGGACATCAGTGGGCTGTTGCTCGAGAGCTACGGTTCAGGGTCAAAAAAGCATTATCAGACCAAAACATCTATCTGGCTGCGCCCACCAGTTGCTCTCCTTAACCTAACTAGGGAACAATCTAGGGAACAATTGATGTAGAAGGCACCAAACTCTGTAGCACAGAATGTAAATGGGCTGTCAATTGCTTTGCCGACTCCTTTAAGGCATAAGGGTTGGATGTGTGAACGTAATCTGCCACATTCAATGGCTGACCAATGTTTACCCTGACCCGACTACGCCAACGGGGCACAGGGTCACTATAAGTAAGACCAATGGGGACAATTTGCAACCCCAGTCCTGGCTTAGTCATTTCAGATTGAATTGCCAACCGAGCTAAACCCTGTCGAAGTGGCTTTACCAATGACTGCCGGTATATATTCCCTTCTGGGAAAATGACCAAGATTTCTCCATTATGGAGTAAATTTACCCCATGACGCAAACTAGCAATGGTGGGTTGCTTGGGATCAATGGGAAATCCTCCCAATCGTTGAATAAACCATCCTTGAATACCTCTTACTTCATCCTGGGAGACCATAAACCGAATATGCCGTCCAGTCCGGTGACGACCGGCTGCATAGGGCACAATCAGGGAATCCCATCGGGAACGATGGGTAGGTGCTAAAATCAAGGAACCGTTTCGGGGTAGGTTTTCCAGTCCAATGATTTGAATATGACCGAAGTATAACGGTAATAGCCCATATCGGGTTAATACTTCGATAGGGGGCATCATCCAAGACGAAATGTAGGACTGGGTTAACGCCCGATTCGGTGGAGGTGGTGGGAGCAAGGGGAAAGGAAAGGTAACCATGAAATTTTGCAGCAACAGTCTGCAGACAATTTAACTGAACGAATCCCAAATAGTTGTGACGCTTTAGAACAGTTTTTGGGAGTACCACCAGTCCATCTGTTTTAAATTCCAGAGTTTATGATGGGTAACAGAACCCACAACTCACACTCTAACCAGGGAAGCCATCGTACCAAGGATTAATGTTTTACCCTATCGGTTGTCTAAGCTTTTTTGCGTTCATGGGGGACACTTATGTCATTGTCTTTTCTCTGATTATTATTGCCATGGTAAAAAGTCTAAGGGGAATGGTCATGGGGAAGGCTACCATTCCCCTTGGGGGTATTAATTTGTCTGGACACGATCTATGGAATCGATGAAAGCTCTGGTTAGAGAATTGTAATGATGGGTGCAACTCATCTTGGCCACTCTCACCCTAAGTCCCTCTAGAGAGACTTCAACCCAACCCCCCTTCACCCATTTTGGGAGAAAGGGTTGGGGGATGAGGGTAAACTTACAAACTGGGATGTACTAGCAATGATCGTCTCACTGACCCAGTTTCTCCCATTCAGCCATCCATGCTTTAGTGGGAATGATGATGATGATGGGTTCCAACATCAACCCCACTTGGGGTATTTGAACGCCGCCCATGGTGAGTTAATTCTGTTTCAGACAACAACGCTTCAATTTGGGGAACAGCCCAAGATGCAGCCATGGAGAGGAAATCAGGGTGATCGTTCACACAGTTCATTTGAACATAGGTTACATCAGGACGGCGATCGCGCAAATGGTGAATAATATGATCCACATCTAGCAAGGTTTCGTGGTTTTCAGTTGCAAATCCAATTGGCATAAATACAAGAGCAGTTGCTCCTAGATCCATCAAGTTCTTGGCAGCCAAGGTCACATCCGGTTGGGTCCATTCAATCAGGGGAGTATCATGATTTAGCCATCCGATGGAAATTAAGGGGAACCGATGGATCAACCTTTCTCTTACCAGATCGTACAACATCTGACTTTCAGTGATTCCGGATGTAAACCCTTTAGCCTTATGGGGACAGCCATGGTTCATCAATAAAATCCCAGTTTGAGAAGGCAGATGGGCGACAGCCAATTCATCCGCAATTTTATCCAGCACCAAGTCAGCCAATAGTTCCACATAGGCGGGTTGGTTATAAAAGGAAGGGATGTAACGGGTTCCCGTTAACCAAGAATGCCCCCCAGTGGTTAAATCAGTTAAGGCTTGATTGACTTGCTCCACAGCAATGCCACTGGTGAAGATGGAATCAACCACCAACAATGGATAAATCAACAGTTTAGTAAAGCCTTCGGCTTTAATTTGGGTGAGTACTTGAGAGGGTAGGTACGGGGCACAAAAGTTAAATGCTTTAAACACCTTGACCTGTTCACCCCAAATGTGATGGAGATGTTGCTCAATGCCAGCCCGCTGATGTTCAAATATATGATTATGGGGAGAGATAAAGTTACCATGTTGGTGTCCCCATTCATGCAAATCAAAAATGGCCAGTAACTTAGCAAGGGGTGGATAAATCCAGGTAGGTACGGGAGCAAATTTGGCTGTTAATAGATTAAGGGCTTGTTCATTATAGTTAGCGAAGTCATCATAATTTTCGACCTCACCATACCCCATCAAAACTACAGCAACACGCTCCCGGGATTCAAAATTATCCCTGTTACTGGCATAAACCTGTGAATCTACGGTGTTTTGATCAATTATTGCAATCACAATTTGGGTTCCCGCTAGTCGGTGGAAATGGAATTGACCGTCCATATCCCCACTTCACCAAAAGTGGGGAGTGGCGATAATTGAAGTCAATGGTAAGTACCTTAACATCCCCCTAGGGGGTATAAACCTTAATATTTTATTGTATCTTTTTCAAGAGTCAGGGAGGATACCTAGGGCTAAGGATTTTTCTCACCCCAGCCTTGTTATTTTAAGGGAAAAAGAGTCATTTGGGCACTTAGAAAAATTATATCTTGCCTCAAGAATCGTTACTTGTAAGCCTTGAAACCTCCTTGAAATAAGAACTATCCGTTCGAAAGTAACACGATGAGCCTACCTATCAAATTGAGTTCAAAGATAGCAACGGTATTTCCTATCCCTATCAAGGAGAGCGTCAGGATATAATCAGGGTAGCCATCCATTCATCCAGGAAAATACCCTTGTTGCGAGGTCACTTATGAGCGAACTACCCTTATCGTTGGGAACCGAATTTGCTGAAAGTCCCTTTCGCGAAGAACGGATTGCTCACATTCGTAGCCTGATTGAAACGTTGCGAAATGCTGACGAAATTGCCCTTAAACGTTATCTAATTACTAGTTCTGAGTTGGCTGACTTAATGGATATTAACGCCAGTGCTGTCACTAGTCGTGGCGAAGAGTGGATTTGGCGTAATTGGAGAGTTTATCGGGTACGCCGAGAAGGGAATCAGTTTTTGTGGCAACTGGAACGATTGAATTAAGACTCCTGGCAAATGGATGATGGATTACTCCAATGGAATGGGAATGATTTCTAGTGGGGCGGGAATTAAATGGATGAGGTTTTAGATAATTTTAAAATCTGTAGCGCAACTGATTCTGGAACCGGAGTTACCGAAAGGCGATTACCACGACGAACCACCCAAAGATCATCGGGATTAAACTGCCTGCGTAACTCATCTAGTGGCAGCAATGTAGGAAATTCGTCTAAAAATCCCAGTTTTACTGTTTGCCATCGGGGTTTATCAGGATGGGACTGGGGGTCATAGTACTTACTTTGGACATCGAATTGACTGGGGTCATGGAGATTGATTCCTGTAATTTTTCCCAATCCTGCTATTCCGGGCGGGTTGGAGTTGGAATGATAGAAGAAAACTAAATCTCCAAGTTCCATAGAACGTAAGAAATTCCTGGCTTGATAATTCCTAACTCCATCCCAAATGGTTTCACCATCGTGTTGTAAATCTTTAATACTATATACATTCGGTTCAGATTTCATTACCCAGTAGTTCACCATATAATTAATTGGGGTTCTTGTGTATGTTTGCTATGGGTTTGAGACACATTTTTCCATTGATTCGATACCTATCAGAGTCCTAATCTATGAAATGTGAAGGAGTTTTCAACATCATCAACCGGTGTAAGCTTACCTTTCCGAACTGGCTGAGATTGCTCCTATCAGTGGGTCAAGTCAGAACCCTCGATTCGATAGATTCTTTATAACAGTTGTGACGATGAGATAAGGAGTAAGTCTAAGTAGGGCATTGCCCCAACTCTAAGCACAAGGCAATCGCACACGTTTCTTAACGGGCTATATATGGTGTACCTCAATATTAAAACACTAGTTTAGAAGATTTTTATTCTCAATAAGCCTTGACTAATGAGAATTTTTGCAATAAGGTGATGAAAATTGGCTTTTATTATTATATTAAGTTTTGTGTGCGGCTCCCCTGCTCCAAGCAGCGATGGTTTGACCGCAAAACCGCTTCAATAGTAATATAATTTATCATGGTTTACCGTGCATTTACTACGGGGAGTAAGTCAAAGTTGTATATTTCATCCTGGTTTAAGATATGAATCTCCTTGCATCGCAAATCCTTGAACGTTTCCGTGCCCAAGGGTTGATTGTAGATCATCAAGGTTTTGATCCTCTATTGCAGCGTATTTCCCCCATCGAAGAATGTCAACCGGGAGACCTGGTATTTGTTGACCATGCTAAATATTTGGAGCGGGTAAGGTCTCAACACCCCTCAGGGGTAGTCATCAGTGAACCCCTGGGAGCAGAACTGCTAGGTCAACCAGGATTAGCTATTCTCATTGCCCCCAATGTTCGTCTGGCCATGGCTATTCTTAAGCAAGCCTTTGCAGACCGCAACGTCCGGGATACCGAATGGCCCCCGATTCATCCGTCAGCCATCATTCATGACACTGTAACGATACCCGTAGATACCATCATTGGTCCTGGGGTAGTGATTGGTCGAGATGTCAGACTTGGTGAACGGGTGGTGGTAATGGCAAATGTTGTCATTGAACATGGGGCATCCATCGGATCGAGAACGGTTTTACACCCTAGTTGTGTTATTGGGTATGGTTGTCAAATCGGTGCTGATGTAATTCTCAAGTCAGGATGTATCATTGGTTCTGAGGGCTTTGGTTTTGCTCAAGATGAACAACGACGCAACTATCGCATTCCCCAAACCGGAACCGTCATTATTGAAGACCGTGTCATTATTGGTGCCAATACTAATATTGACCGAGCCACCTATGGATGCACCCATATCCATAGGGGTGTGGTTATTGATGCCATGTGCCATTTAGCCCACAACGTTGAAGTCGGCGAAGACAGCATCATTTGTGCCCATACAGGTCTCTCTGGATCGACGCGAATTGGAAAGCGAGTATTTGCCTCTGGTCAAACTGGTACGCTTGATCACGTCCATGTACCCGATGATACCTTCCTGCTCCATCGAGCCGGTGTCAGCAGTAGTATCAAAACATCTGGTGCCTATGCTGGTGCGCCAATTCAACCCTTACAACAATATCTGAAAAATACAGCTGCCCTGTTTAAACTACATGAAATATGGACACGGTTTAAGTGGGTAGAAAAGAAATTAACCTAATTGGCTCAGGACGGGGAACGATAGGATAAAACTATGGGTGCATCCCAATTTTGCAGCCCTCACCCTAAGTCTGGTTCCTCTTCTCCCAAACAGAGAGAAGGGGTTAGGGGGTAAGGGCAAACTTGCAGAATTGGGATACTCTCGAAACTGTTTCTCTAATACCTTATGGTGCTATCCTTGGGTGATATTGAATTGTATCTAATCGTACAATGAATACTTGGATTTCCAGAGAACATGACTTTATAGTATTCATACATTTAAAATATGCCATATCGAATGAATCGTAAAGCCTACGCTGAAACCTATGGACCTACCACAGGTGATAGGGTCAGACTGGCAGATACTGAATTGTTGATTGAAGTTGAAAGAGACTTGACCACCTATGGTGACGAGGTAAAGTTTGGAGGGGGTAAGGTCATTCGGGATGGAATGGGACAATCTCCAATTTCCAATAAGGACGGTGCTGTGGATTTAGTCATTACCAATGCCTTAATTCTGGATTGGTGGGGAGTTGTCAAGGCTGATATTGGCATTAAAGATGGGAAAATTCATAAAATTGGCAAGGCTGGAAACCCTTATATTCAAGATAATGTCGATATTATTATTGGTCCAGGTACGGAAGCACTAGCGGGGGAGGGTATGATTTTAACCGCTGGTGGCATTGATACCCACATTCATTTTATTTGTCCCCAACAAATTGAAGTGGCGATCGCATCAGGTGTTACAACCATGCTGGGTGGTGGAACAGGACCGGCAACAGGGACCAATGCAACCACCTGTACCCCTGGACCTTGGAATATTTACCGAATGCTCCAGGCTGCCGATAGCTTTCCGGTTAATCTAGGTTTTTTGGGCAAGGGGAATACCAGTCAACCTCAGGCAATTGTTGAACAACTTCAGGCGGGAGTCATCGGCTTAAAGCTCCATGAAGACTGGGGAACTACTCCTGCATCAATCGACACTTGTTTAACGGTTGCTGATGAATATGATGTACAGGTGGCAATCCATACGGATACCTTAAATGAAGCTGGGTTTGTGGAGGATACTATTGCTGCATTTAAGAACCGTGCCATTCATACCTATCATACCGAAGGGGCAGGGGGTGGTCATGCCCCTGATATCATTAAAGTGTGTGGTCAGAAAAATGTATTACCCTCTTCCACCAACCCTACCAGACCATACACTTTAAATACCTTAGACGAACATTTGGATATGCTGATGGTTTGTCATCACCTAGACCCCAGTATTCCTGAAGATGTAGCGTTTGCCGAATCCCGTATCCGCAGAGAAACAATTGCAGCAGAAGATATTTTGCATGATTTAGGGGCGTTTAGCATGATTGCTTCCGATTCCCAAGCAATGGGAAGGGTGGGGGAAGTAATCATCAGAACCTGGCAAACCGCCCATAAAATGAAAGTTCAACGGGGGGCTCTCCTTCCCACCACAGAGGGAAACGAGGTGGACATCAGAGGGGATAATTTCCGTGCCAAACGGTATATTGCCAAATACACCATCAACCCGGCAATTACCCACGGGATTTCTGAATATGTGGGTTCTGTAGAAGAAGGCAAACTTGCTGATTTATGTTTATGGCAACCCGCTTTTTTTGGAGTTAAACCAGAGATGGTGATTAAGGGAGGAATGATTGCCTGGTCACAGATGGGAGATGCAAATGCAAGTATCCCTACCCCCCAACCCGTTCATTCACGCCCCATGTTTGGTAGTTTTGGTGATGCTCGACATTCCACATCATTGACGTTTATGTCTCAATCTGGTTTGGCGGCGGACATCCCAACGAAATTAGGATTACGGAAATCTGTAGTTCCTGTGAAGAACACCCGTCAAATTACGAAATCTGACATGAAATTAAATGAACTGTTACCCCATATTGAAGTGGATCCTGAAACCTATGAGGTCAGGGCTGACGGAGAGTTATTGATTTGTGAACCGGCTCTGGCGTTGCCTATGACTCAAAAATACTTCTTATTTTAAGCCACTTCCCCTATCAGTCAGCTTTTCAACTGGTTTTCAAAGGATC
Source organism: uncultured Synechococcales cyanobacterium (assembly GCA_903897715.1). Classification (GTDB taxonomy): domain Bacteria; phylum Cyanobacteriota; class Cyanobacteriia; order CAIUCS01; family CAIUCS01; genus CAIUCS01. The sequence continues at coordinate 9,762 of CAIUCS010000040.1, read as the reverse complement.
CATTTTCAAAAAAATGCTTTCTAAATTTTCTTGAATCCGTTGAAACTGATGAGTGGCTTCAGATAGAATCCATTACTTGCCATTACTTGCCATAATCTTGGAAATGTCTGGATTATAAAGCCTTAGGTAATTCCAATAATTGGCAAATACGGTTTTGACGTAACCTTTCGTTTCACCAAAAGGAATTTTTTCGATGAATTCATCGGGATCATTCAGCCCAAACCGTTGTACCCAATCCGCTACTGCAGCAGGACCAGCGTTATAGCTGGCTACGGCTAAAAGTGAATGGTTATTGTATTCCCGATGGGTATAATCTAAGTACCAAGTGCCTAATTCAACATTATTATCGGGATTTGTCAATTTGTAGTTTTTAAGATTAATTTTGTTCGCTATCCATTCTCCGGTATCGGGCATCACCTGCATTAAGCCTTTTGCCCCCGCCACAGATTCGATACTAGGCATAAAACGAGATTCTTGACGAATTAAAGCAGTCACCAGCAGGGGGTTGAGTTGACGTTTTTCCGCCCATTGTTCAATAATTTCTAAAAAGGGAAAGGGGTATAAGGCAAACCAGTAATCCAGTTGCTTTCTTAAGTCTTGAAACTGCCGTTGTTCTGACGGAGATTCCCGTTTTGCTAAAAAGGAAATCATAAATAGACCATCCAAATGGTCACCGATACCCAGACGCACCAAGCCATCGGTGTATTGTTCAGCAACAGAAGGGGATCTCACTTGAGTAAACTCTACCTGCCATAATGCCCATGCATCCCTATCCTGTCCCAGAAAATAGAGTTCTCGTACCAATGGCGAACCTGCCCTGAGGGAGGGTCGGTGTTGTAAATGGTTAATGGTGGGAGTTAGGGATCGTACGGTTGTAAAACTACCCACCCTAAGTCCTAATAAATCAGCGGATCGCCACGCATAGTAAGATTCTGGATATCGACGTAAAATTAATTGATAGGCTTCCTTCGCCTCTTGTTGTCGCCCTAGTTTTCCCGACCACTTACCTACCCAAAATAAGGACTCTGCCGCAAATTCACTGTCTGGATTGTCCTGATGAATCGGCTTTGCCCATGCGATCGCTTGGGGAAGATTACCAGACTGGGCTTGTTGTTGGGTTTGACGCCATCGGAACTCGGCAGCAGCATCGCTACGATTCTGCTGACCAAGTAAAGCCTCCTTAGACTTGTTCGCAAGCACGGTATTTCCTGTTGCTTCTAGTAATTTTATTTTCTCCAGCAGGGCATCCCCGATTCTTTCAGGAAATTGTTGAATAATTAAATCTAAATACCCCATAGCCGTCTGAGGAGGACTCATCCGAGCAAGGCGCAATAGGGCAAGCCCCGTTAATGGATCCTTAGGAAAGCCTTGAATTAACCGTCGATAATAAGACTGAGATAATTGTTGCTGGTTATCGAGTTGAAATCCACGACCAGCGCGATACAGGTTTTGGGCTGTGGGAATGGCTCGGGCGTAGGCTGACCCTGCCTTACCATAGTCTTGTTTTTCCCAATAGGCAAAAGCAATGGTTTCCCAGTCAGTCGGGGATAAGGGGGAAGTTGCTGATAATTGTACCAATTCATCCAGAATTGACCCAATGTCTGACACATAAATTCCATAGCGGGCTATTTGCAGTAACAGCCTAATTGATCTGGGAGACTCTCGTAATTGTTGTCGGGCAATTTCCACACTCAGTGGGTGGGCTGGGAAGCGAGCAACTGCTTGGTTCCAATAATCTGGATTAGTTTTGCCTAAGTGGTAATATGCTTCAGTACTCAAGGGAGATGCACCATGGAGGGTAATTACTTCCCTCCACGCCGCAGAAGATGGATCAGGATCTTCCGACTGGGTGAAAGCCCTTGCCCGGAGTACTGCGATTGCTGGAGCCATGGTGGGATAGGTCACCTCTAGGTTGGATAATAGTGGGATCGCCTTACTTCCCTGGTTTTGTCTGATCCATTCTTGGGCTAATAAATAACGGGCTCGTGATTGATCCAACCCACTACCCTCTCTAGTCGCCTTTTGCAACTTAGCAATGCGGATGGCGGGGGTTTCACGACTTAAGGATGCAAAGGCTGAATAACCATACTGAGACTCATAGGGGTTCCAAGCCGAATTCCACCACAGGGTGGGCATAATCAGGGTATCCTGAAATAAAGTTCCAACCCCCCAAATTCCTACTCCAGCAGCAACAGCAAATGAAATGGATTTTGCGTAGAACTTGCCCATGATTAAACATTCTAGGTAGAGAAGGATTTTCCACAACCACAGGATTGGGTCGCATTAGGGTTCGTAAATTGAAAACCACCACCAATCATTGCGTCGCTGTAATCCAGCACTAATCCGTAAAGATATAAAATACTCTTGCGATCGCAGACAACCTTAAACCCCTCATAATCATATACTTCATCATCAGAACGAATGTTATGGATGTCTTCAAAATCCATCATATAAGACATACCGGAACAACCACCTTGGCGCACGCCTACTCGCAAACAAAGATCCTTTCCCTGTTTTTGCCGTAGTTGCAAGACATGAGCCAAAGCAGTTTCTGACATTTGTATCCCTTTTTGGGAACTTTGTTTTGTTACAGAAGGTGTTGCACTTGTCATGGTTGAATTGAGACTCCTAAGGGACACCGTATAAACTTTTAAATTGATCCCGCCTTTATTTTGATACTTATTAATTGAATATATCAATTTTTTTGGATGAGCAACCCACATTTTATGGGATTCATTGAAATATTCGGTCATGAAAGAATGGGACTCATTTAGGTATCATGACCGCGATCATTGACTTCATCATTTTCAGGTTTATTGATTTCCTCTTTAAAACCACGGAGTGTCTTACCAAACATCCCACCTAATTCAGGGATTTTTTTAGGTCCAAAAATTAGGATGGCAATCATAACAATAATTACAACCTCAGGCCATCCCAAACCAAACATAAGAGATCTCCTAAATAAATTGTTCCGTATGTTGATTCTAATCGGTCAAAGGGGGGAAAAAATCAGAATTAAAGGATAAATATTGATTTTTTCTGCCCCTCCTATCCTGGTTGACTGACAACAGTTGTACGCCCTCACCCCCAACCCCTCGCCCAGGGGGCAAGGGGAGCCGATCCACCCCTCCGGTTCCCTCTCCCATCGGGAGAGGGCTAGGGTGAGGGCTTTCGGGGTTTTGGCTGAGAAGTCTTGTCAGTCAATCAGCCTCATAGCTCTTACTTTCGTTCCAGCAGTAGTCGCCAATCATTGAGAGCTTGATCAGTCCACATCCACTGTTCAGTTAGTACATCCGGCTGGAATTGCCCTGGTTGAACCCTTAAAATATCATCCCGAAGAGTTAATGCCTGATTGAAAAGTGCCTCCTGCTGAGCAATGGGCTGATTATTTGCTTCTTTTTGAAAGACTAAAGCCCAACCAGCCATGGCGGTTAGTAAATCCATATCTGGTAGTTTATCCTGCCGTGTTTCCTCTCTAAAACGGGTTAACTTGTACCAAGTACGATTAGCAGCGTTCAGGTCTCCTTGGGCATAATAAACAAAACCCAAGGCATTATGGGCAACGGGATCTGCAGAACCACGGGTGGCTTTTTCCAGTTCAGCTTGGACATCATTTAAGGTGTAATTACCTTGCCCTGAATGAATGGATTGTAGCATGAGTCGTGCCTGCAATAGGGATACGGCAGGAACCTCTGGCGAACCCCCTCCAGTTAAAATGGTAGCAGCTTCCGGTAGCCTATTTTCGTCCAGAAGGCGTTTAACCTGTTCCTGTGCTTCGGGGGTGCGGAGGTCTAATCCAAGAGCAGGGGGGATTGGATCTGAGGGGATTGGAGATGCCCCCAATGTTGGATTTTGATCTAACGAGGCTGTTTTAGCTGGGGTTGAATGATGGGTGGAATTGGAAGAGGGGATACCGGGTAATCGAAGAGATGATAGGAAAGAAGAGACGGAAGTTAGTATGGGGGAGAAGTGCCATTCAATATGCCATTGACGCTGGAGAGCAACTCCAATACCGAAGAGACCAAATAACGCTGTGATACCAGTTATGGCTAAGGCTCGGTAAACCAAAGAGGCTCGTCTGGATTTTTTGGGTTGCTGATGAACTTGGAGAGGTTGGGAGGACGGGACTGAATGAACGGTTTGTTTTTTTTGCTTATCTCCCACGATAGGGGGTGACTGGCGATTGGCTGTCTTGGAAACTCCACCTGGTTGATGCATTTCCCCAGCCTTGGTATTGTGAAGCGTTGCCGCCTGATTGTATGCGGAAATTGCATACCCATAAACCTCCATGGCACGAGTCAGGTCACCATGATTGCACAATAACCGTCCCCATTCGTTGAAAATAACCGCAGCTCGATTATAGTGAACAATCGCCGATTCATAGGCAGACTTGGCACTCATTACTTGGGCTTGATTATCCAAACTGATGGCTAATAGTTCATGATAAGGAATTGAACTAGGCTCCAATTGAATTGCTTTTTCATAGTAGACAATGGCATCGGATAAGTTTCCCTGTTCTGCCAAAGCAGAACCCAGATTAAAATAAGCATGGGCATTGGCAGGGTTGGTGGCGATCGCCCGTTGTTGAATTGCCACCTGCACCGATAACTCATGGAATCGGTTTGCATTTGGAGGAGAAGGGTTGACGATCGCAGATGGAGGAGGGGCTTTGTCAGTGGGTTGTAGGGAAGACCTATCTGAGGGGATGGTGGGTTCAAGAATTGGTGATGTTGCTTTCTGTCCATCCTCTATAGGGTGTAGGGGTGAGGGAGGAAATGAGGTGGCGGCTTGACTGGGAGAATTTGTGGATAGATCTGGAGATTCATTGGGCAATGGGTCGGCAACTGGGGATTGATTCAGAAAATGAAACGTAGAGTCGGTGGGGGACAAGGTTGCTATTAAATCTTCGTTGTCAGGAATAGGGGCATCTTGTTCAAGGGCCGTTGGTCGAGCATTAAAATCATCAAAGAAACAAGATGGTTCTTCAGAAATAGAACTAATAGAACTATTGAAAATAGGTGGGGGGAGGGCGTCAAATGGTTCTACCCTATCAGAACGATATCCAGATTGCTCCAAACAAGGTTCACCTAAAATATGATTGGGGATGGGTGACAAGTCGGCGGTTGGAGCGGGAAGGGGAGATATATCATCCCCATTCCTCACTGGAACGGATGGGGAGGGGAATGACAAACCCTCACCAGCAGTGGAAGTGGAATCAAAAGATTGTTGAACAGAATTAACTGATGGGTGTTCATGGTGACTGCCTTGCCCTCCATGAATCATTGTTTGTAAAACAGGTTTTCGTCGGGCTTGCATGGAGATGGATGGGGAAGCTAAGCCTTCTTCATCATTTTGGCTTTGAGTCTTCAATAAAAAACCATCAAACTCTTGGTGGATATAAAGAATGGGCAAAATCCAAAATAGTTGGTTAGAACCATAGGAGGACAACAATCCTTGCCTAGCTCGACTTAAACTAAGATCAATGGAATACCCCTGTTTTAAATTCCGATACAATAAACGACTGAGAGTGAGTGCCACCTTATCTGGAATACGCTCGGCGATTGCCAGTACACTGGGAATACCCCGACGAATCAACGCTTCAGCCAAGTTGCGTTGTCCAACTTCTTGATGAGTTGGCTGGCTGGCTGCCGAGACTCCCCAACAGGAATTAAAGACTGCCATGCGAATTCCATTGTTTGCTAATAGCCCTGCTAAATCATCCCCACTTAAAAGTTCGGTCAATCCAGTGCGTCCACTGACTAAATAAAGAAACCCTCCCGAAGCACCTAGATTGCTATGACCTGCATAATGAAGAACTTGGTAGTTGCCCTGCTCGAGGGCTTGGGTTAGTTGTTCCCGTCCTGGTTGTTCTAATATGGATAATTGAATATCGGGAATTTGGATTTGATTGCCATTTTGTGATGACACGTATAATTCTTTACGGAGATGGTGAACCTCTTGTTTTAATTCCAGACTATCTTGGTCGGTGGGGGCGGCAATGACCATTAAAATACGTAATGATTGGTCATATCCCCATGGTTGGGATATGGTTGGTGATTTTGTCAGGGAAAAGGTGGGTTGATAGCGAGAAAATAAAACATCAGCCCCCGTGGCTAAGGGGCGATCGCCATCATGGAGACATTCCCATGGTAGCTTAGACAACAGACTCCCCTTCACCCCCAGCCGCAGCCGTAACATTTCCTGCCGATGTTGGGCGATCGCCTGAGCCATAACCCAACTGTCACGAATAGTGCCTTGAAATAGGGCATTACAGAGTTGTTGTCCAAGTAGGGTGAAGTTTTGGGTACTGTGGGCTGACTGATGGGGAGTAGTGATTCCAGGCAGCGGATCATCTAGCAACTCTCGGGCTTGGGTTAGCCATTGATTGACCGGCCAGGTGAATTGTTCTTCAGCCAATGGAACACCAGGAGCGACCTTTTCAGTCCGCACCAAGAAATCATTGGCTCCAACAGGAGTTACTGATAAATGAAATTCATGAATCACCTTAACTAACCACCCTTAGTTTGGTTCAAGAGTTGGAATACTGTTAATACCCACCCAAATACAATGTAGCTTTAAAATAACAGATTCATTCCACCCATCTCTGGTTTCCACTTTTAGCATCATTACATACAGTATACCTACCTCAACCATTTCATCCTTTTAATTTAATTTCCGGATACAGTAAATTAGCTGGGCTTCCACCCATACTACAACAAGTAAACTTACTCAAGTCCTTGCCACTATAAAAGACCTCGATAGCCAATGAATATGAACCACTGTCCATGATCCTAAAGCGACCTTAATCGCCACTAAACTATTCAATATGGGTATGATCCCACCACTCATTAATTCTCCCATTTCCCCGTGGGAAAGCTCTACTCCTAAAAGAGTGATTACGGAAAGCAATACAAATATTAGTACTGAAACTTTCTCCCAAACCGCTGCCCGCCAGCGTTGATAAATAGATTGTATCCATTGGAGGGAAGATGTCATTGCAACTAATCCAATGGATTAGTTAAATACCTCAATCACCTCTGTTTTCGGAAAACGTACCTTAGCTAAACGCGATAATTTATCCTCCTCAGAGCGATACCCGGCGGCACAGGCTACAATGGTCGCCAACCCCTTAGTCGGTAGTTCCAGGATTTTGTCATACTGAGCTGGATCAATTCCCTCCATCGCGCAAGTATCTACCCCCAATGCGGCCGCACTGGTCATAAAATTTCCTAAGGCAATATAAACTTGACGTGCAGCCCATTGATTAACCCATAAACTGCGTGGTCCATGGATAATGTCTCCGACCATAGCATTGCGATACCCTGCTAAACTATCTGTGGTAAGCCCCCTAGTAGTGGCGATGGATTCAACGTACTGATCAATCTGGGCAACGGAAAGGTTTTTCTTAATGGCGAAAACCACATAATGGGAGGAATCGGTAACTTGGGACTGATTCCAGGAATGGGGACGGAGTTTGGTTTTGAGTTCACCATTTTTGATAACTAAAAACTTCCACGGTTGCAATCCATAGGAAGAAGGAGTTAAGACTAGGGCATCTTCTAATGCTGACCACGTCTCTTCAGGGATTACTTTGGTGTTATCAAATTGTTTGGTTGCATAACGCCAGTTTAGGGCAGCTAGTAACTGAGAAGGGGAGAAAGCCGTCATAAGGTAAGGACTAGTAAACAATAATCAAATCACTTTTTATCATAACCAAAGGAATTACAAAATTACCAATCATGGCTTTACTCTCTCATTGGGTCGTTATATTTTTCACCCTCATATCCCTAGCCTATGAACACACATAGTGCTGATATCGATAACTGCCCGACTCCTGTAAAGCCAACCCTTTGACCGGTTGACAATTTTGGCGACTCAAATCAGTGGATCGGTTCAATAACCATAGATCAACCGGTCGGCTACTGTTGGGCAGCCATTGAACTATGAGTTGGGGATCGGCATTGTTGATCAATACAAAACGAAGAGATGGGGGAGACTGCCTAACGTTAGGGTAACGGCTTGCTTCCCAAGCGATGCTTAATAGTTCAATCCCCACCACTGAGGGTTTATCTTCAACTGGAGCATCTATGGCTAAAACCACATCATGATTAGATTCCGATTGAATGGTTGAGAGTAACCGATTTGGATAATAGAACTTGGCATATCCCACATCACTGATAACAGTGACTGCACTGACCAAACCCAGAATCCAAAAAACCTGAATTGCCCGCCGCTGATGTTGTTCCCACATCCCGGTAAGACCGCCACCTACCAATACAATAATGGCAGGAAAGTAAACAAATGCATACCGTCCTCCCCGGGTAATATCATTGCCAAGCCCATAACTAATGAGAAAAAAGATTGCGATGGCAATGATTAAATATAACCCCACCCCTCGAATCGAGGCTAACACCTGATGCTGTTTCCCATAGATTTTATAACCACTCAACAGTCGTGGCAACCCAACCACCAAAAAGAAGAGCATCAAGACACCTGAGCATACAATTACCCAAACCGGCACCCAATCAGTGGGTAGAATTATGATTGCAGTAACCCATGTCCACACTGATTGAGCAAAGGGATTAACCCAATACAACCAAGAACCCATATCAGTCATCCTGAGTCCACTCGTTTGATTGCTACCCAGAAAGGCAAACCAAACTGGCACCCAGACTAAAACGGTTATACCACTGCCAATAATAAATCCATAAATTCTTTTCCAATCAGTTTTGCCCACCGGTTGAGTGAATTGGGAATACTGCCAGGCAGTGATAAATAAGACAATGACTTGGGATAGAAGGGTAAGCAGGAAAAAATAATGGACTGAAAGACCAAGGGCGTTAACCAATAGCCACATAACAATTAATTTCATGGGTATGGGTTGATATAACCTAATGTGGTTTATCGTCTTTACCAAACCGATTAATGACAAAATGACACAACAAATTGCCAAGGTATAATGACGAGCTTCCAGGGAGAGGAAAATACTATAGGGGGAGGTACACATGACCATCCCTCCCATCCATCCTGCCAGGGAGGAACTAAAAATGAGCCGACCCAACCAATAGGTCAGTGGAATTGACACTGTCCCCCAAATCGCCGCAAGGGAACGAGCTGCCCCTACAGAAACCACTTGGGAAGGGGGGGTAAGCCAATGGAGCCAGGGATTTGCCAGTAAAAAATACGTTGGTGGATGATTATCTTCAGCAAACAGAAAGTGGAGTACCCGTGTCCAATTTATGATCCAGGATGGACTTGGATTAGATTGTAAAGGCTGTAGAAAGGTTTGAATGTCTAAGAGTTGATTGGTAGGTATGGATTGGGTGCGATTGCCCAAACTAAAGACTACGGTAGCCACTTCATCCATCCAAGGTGGTTTGCTATCTAACCAACCAATGCGAAGGATGAACCCAACCAAGGTAAGGGTAATCACGATAATCCAATCTAAATGGCGATGAATTAGGGATTTTATGGTTTGATGAGACATTGGTAAATTCCTAGATAAGGTTAGGGTTCAAACGGAGGGGGATAAGCCGAATCCCTCTGTCCCAGAAACTGTTTAAGTTGTCAACAATGAAGGATCAGCCCACAAAGGATAGTGACCATGGCATTAAAACCCAGGGCACCATAGGGGCAGTGAAACTTTCTATTCTTTAGGATGACAGCCGTTATTTTAATTCAAGTACCTTCCGGTAATCATCGACAAGGCAAAACAATGCTTCTACACTATTAACCATGGGAATGACCTAAATAAGGTTATTT
>CAIUCS010000039.1 GCA_903897715.1 uncultured Synechococcales cyanobacterium | reverse complement strand
GAACGGTTGCGGCAGCGACAGGTTTCAATCACCGTGAGTAGGGCGGCATAGGTGTCACTGCCCTCGGTGGAGCGAGTGCCGTGAGTGATATGTCGAGCAATGACCGCATGGCGGAGGGCACGTTCCGACTCATTATTGGTCACCGGCAGGTGGGGGTGGGAGACAAAGGTCACCACCGCCTGCCAGTCCTTTAGAATTTCGTGGGCCAGCGCCTTGAGCTTCGGATGCTCGCTAGCCCTGGACAGCAGGGCAACCTGCTGTAAGCGTCGACTCCGGCGTCATCGGGGTCATCGTGACCGGCGGTGGCTAGGGTCTGAATCAACTCTCGCATCTCTTCGAGGAGCCATTGACCCAATTGCCTGACCTCGGCATCAACGGACTGACTCAGAGCGAGGACCTTGCGAATCAGATGGGTCAGACAGCGTTGGCGGTGGTCATACCATCGGTAGGCTCCATAGCCATCGGTGACCAACCAGCCCACAAAGGCGGTAGAGATCACCTGCAAAAGCCGTTCCTTGGTGCGAGGACCGATGAAGAACACGACACTCACCGAACTCAAGACCACCCAGAGCCAGAACAACCGTCCCGACTCGTACCAGGGGGTTTCATCGAGATGCAGCAACTCAGCGGTTTGCAATTCTTCGATTAACGCCTCAACCACTGGACGACAGGCGAACCCGACCTCTCGAATGCTGCGGTCTAGACTGCCAATACTCAACCCCAGCCCAGTCCTTTAGAAATTCTTGAATCTTCACCCGTGACAGCCGATAGCGCACCGACAGACTAGCATTGCACCTTGCGACCCTCCACCTCTGAGCAGTCCCCCTGACCGGGCTTCGCTTGGCTGTGATGCCCACAGGTACAGGTCGCCCCATAGTAGTGGTGTAACTGGCACTCAATGCTAAAGCCTTGCCACTGGCGATTGAGCTCAAATTGGTAGTATCCCCCATGGGGTTTCTCGTCACGCTGCTCTACCCCTAACGGCGCATCACAGTCCGAACATTGCTCTGGATAATGGGGAATCGTCCGCTCGGTCTGTAAGGGTTGATCTCGCCATTTCCCCTTGGCTCCCGGTTGCTTACCAGCGCAGCGACGACCAAATCCTTGTCCCCCCTGCGGTGGAGCAGGAACACTCGACTCGGACTCCTCTGCCTTAGTCTCCACCGCCGACACCTCGGATGAGCCCTCGGCTAAGAGCCCTAAATCAACCGACTCGGACTCCTCTGCCGCAGGAGAGATCTCGGTGTCGGGCTTCGGTCTGGTTTGATAGGGGCTATCTGACGACGGCGGGCGAGAACTCATCTTCGAGCTCTCCTCTAGTTTCTCTAATTGCGCCACCGCCAGCGCTCGCAGGTTCTTCGCTACCGCCACTAGGCGCTCTGGCTCCAACGACTGAAGGTAGTCGTCCGTCATCTGTTCGAGGTCGGCTTTGTCCAGATGGGTCATGAGGTAGACCTGTGAGGTTAGACACTAGTATCACCCAGCAACGACCCTGATGCAGCTTAAAAAATCTGGAATTTATCAGCCTGACGGCAGGGGGGGAGTGAACCTTTACGATAGATCAGACACTGTTGCACTTCAAATTTGAATTGGTGGTATAAGCTAAAACGTAGCCTAACATGGTGTTCCAAATTGCTAGGAAAATTATTGCTAATAATAATAAAGGCCAATTTTGGGGAACTTTCAAAAGTAGCCCGAAAATAATCGCCATCGAACCCAAAGTATCAGCGACAGATAGACCGTGTAATTTATATAGTACCGATCGCTTGTCTAAAAGATGAGTTGTTCCCCAAAACCAGAAAAAAATTCCGATAGCGATACAGATATAACTGAAAATGTTAATCATGATTCGTTCAGTCGTTTAAGAATTTGTGCTAATAACATAAAGCCGGCATTACCGACACTGAGAATAATCACTGCTACCACTCCAATCATCCAATCATCCCGCAGAACTGACACCACTAGAATAATAATCGATGATTTACTGGAAGCACTGGCAAAGGCTGCCATTTTTTGCCAGATGTCATCATTTTTTGCCACTTCATAAAGGGGAATTAATAGGGCGACAATCATGGCAATGAGAACAATATTCATCCCTGTTCACTCCGTTTAATTACATGAACTTCATAACCCTCATTTTCCTTGTATTCGGTGACGATAGTTTTCGGGGTAAAGGTAATGAGAAATATATCCCAAAAAGCCAATCTGGGTGAACGTTTACCTGAAATTCTCTCTAAAATAATTTCTTCTTCCTTGTGGGGACGAAAGATGATTTCAAACGCTTCCATATAAGCTTGGGGAATAGCCATCAAAACTTTAATTATTACCTTTAACCAATCGCCTAAAGTTTCGCTAGAGGCGAAATTACCGGGCAAAAGAAAAGCAATAGCCACCCCTATCATAATATTAGCAGGGGTAAAATTAGCCGTGAGCAAAAACCACATAGTTAAACGCAGAATTATATGTCCAATCATGCTAAAACTATCCAAAATAATAGAACTAACGTTATACTCATCATCCCGATGAGATGATCAAATTGTTCCCAGACCCGCGATAATTTTAGGGATAACTTTTTGAAAACTACCAGATATAACAACCACCCGGCACCGATGACGGCTAAAGCTTTGATAAGATTGGGGAGATTATAAGCTTCCACATAGACGGCATTGGATAAAAATAGGGTGGCAAGGAGTAGAATTATTGCTATCCAGAAACCGATAGTTAGCTTCTGTTTACTTTCGCCACCCGCGTGGGGTAAAAAGACAAATTTAGCAAAGGAAATCGCCGTCCCCACAGCCACAAGATTGATCATAATTTCTTGCCAAGGGACTAAATTTTTCATCGTTAACGCTTTTGCCCCAAAACCAGATAATAAGGGGAATCCAGAGATAGAAAAACTAGCAACCACTAGGGCAATCCAGAGGGAATTAGGGATCGATTGTTGCTGTAATTCTTTAAAATTGCGACTGGGTAAAACTCCCGCTAACAGAAATAGGCAAGATTTAACTAAACCGTGGGTAAGGGTATAAAACCCACTGACTACTGGGGCGGCTAAAATAAAACCTAATTGGGAAATAGTATGGAAGGCTAACATCCGCTTGCTATCCTTTTCAAACACTGCATAGGATACGCCAAAAATCGCCGTTAGCACCCCCAAAAGCCGAATTAGGGGATCCAAGTCCTCTAGGATTAAAGCACAGCGCAGGAGGGGGAAAATGCCGGCTTTTACCACTACCCCCGACATCAGCGCCGAAACGGAGGTTTCCGATTCCGAGTGTGTCATCGGTAGCCATAATCCCGAGACAAAGATTCCCCCTTTGACTAATAATCCCATGAAGATTAAAGCCAAGGCTTCGGGAGGTGCGCCCTTTAAACCGGCAAAAGCAAAGGAATTATTGGCTTTATAGACTAAAACTGCGCCAATGAGGTAAAATAACATTGCCACATTGCTGATAAACAGATAACGCAGGGCAACCCAGAGAGAGCGATCGCTGCGAGGATAGGCAATCACTAGAAAAGCGGCAATACTAATTACTTCTAGGGCAACGTAAACGCTAATAAAATCTTCACAGACGAAGACAGAATTAATGCTACCGTGGAGGATGATAGCTTGGGCGTAAAAAAAAGCGGTTTTGCTACTTTCCCAGTTATAAAGGATCACTGCCATCGTCACTAGGGCATTAGTGAGGATAAAATAGGCACTTAACTGATCGGCTACCAGTTTTACGCCATAATTATCCAGTAGGTTGAGGGTTATGGGGGAGGATTGGCTAAATAGAAGGAGAGAATAGGCGAGAGAGATAATAGTAGTGGCGAGAGCCAGATATTTGTCTAGTCGCGGCAGTAAATAGATGATAAAGCCGATCAAAAAGGGTAAACTTATCCAAGCGATCGTTAAAGTATTCATGGTGTATTATTCTTCTCAATCTCAGCGCTGTCTAGGGTGGGGTTATCTTTGGCTAATTTCATCACTCCCACCAGCATTAACGCCTGAATGGAAAAACCGATGACGATCGCTGTTAAAATCACTGCTTGGGGTACAGGATCGGCGTAATTTTGCTGTCTAACTGTACCGAGGATGGGAGTAAATAAACCGTCACGGGAAGAAATCACCACATAGTAGGCGATAACGCCCGTACTCATGACATCCATGGCGATAATCTTCATAATTAAGTTTTTCTTCAGGAATATTCCTAAAAATCCGCATAAAACGGTGGCGAATACAAACAACTCTAGCAGGGGAATCGTCACTGGACTTCTTGATTAGATTTGGTTATGAGTCAAAATACTTTTTCTAATTATCCTTGATCGAGTCCTATTGATTAAAAAAATCTCAAGCTTTGCCGCTTCTCCCTTTGGTGCTTATTGAGCCCCACGGCTGGTGCGTAATTGTCCGCAAGCGGCATTGGCTGCTAAACCCCGTGAATAACGCACACTCACAGCAATATGACGGGATTTGAGGACATTCATAAAAGACTGGATGCGATCCCGTTCTGGTCGTTGATAATCAGCATCATTAATGGGGTTATATGGAATTAAATTCACATGACTCTGGAAACCACCCACCCTGTCAGCTAATTGGGCTGCCTGTTCCTCACGATCATTGACAGTGGATAAGAGTACATATTCAAAGCTGATTCGTCGCCCCGTGGACTGGACATAATCCCGGCATTCATTGAGTAGGGTGGGTAATGGAAAATGGCGGGCACTGGGGATTAATCGCTCCCTTAAGGCTTGGTCTGGGGCATGGAGGCTGACTGCCAATGTCACCTGTAATTGATGTTGTGCCAATCGCCTAATGTGTCCCGGAATTCCAACGGTAGAGAGGGTCATGGCACGCTGGCTAATGCCAACGTCCTGATTGAGACAGCGGATGGCGGCTAATACATTGTCCATATTGAGTAATGGCTCCCCCATACCCATGAAGACAATATGACTAACCCGTTGGTGTAGATCCTGTTGAACAGTAAGAATTTGATCAATGATTTCATGACTAGCTAGATGACGACGAAAGCCCCCTTTGCCGGTGGCACAAAAGTCACAGGACATGGGACATCCCACTTGGGATGAAACGCATACAGTGATGCGGGTATCTGATGGAATACCAACGGTTTCAATGATTTCTCCATCTGCTAGTTGTAAAAGATATTTGATGGTACGGTCAGGTGCTACCACTCTTTCCCGTATGATGGAGCGACCTATAGGGAAATCAGCCATGCTTTGACGCCATATTTTTGGAAAAACTGATACCTCCTCAATGGAGTGTATCCCTCTTTCATATAACCATTGGTGTAATTGCTTCCCTCGATAGGTTGCCTGCCCCTGTTGTTTTACCCATTCCGTTAGATCTGACAGAGATCGCCCCAATAACGGGTAAGGCATAACAACGGATGTTTGATTCATAAAACCTCGAAAAAATTACTTTCACTTTCAATATTCAGTATATGAATTATTTGGTTTTAAATGGGTAGACCAGGGTGAGGCGGGAATACCGCGTGTAGAAACGGCTAATCATGCTCGTGTTAACCTCTTTGGTAGCATTCATGCCAATGGCATCACTATGAGCCATCCAGAGGTGCATGGGATAGAGTATTTTAATAATCTAAGTTGGTAAACCTATAAAAAAGCAACAAACTGTTAAGTCTTTTAGCGATCTTGTTCCTGTAGTCCGTATTTAGTTGAAAATGCAATTCATAAGAGAAAATCTTTTATTTCTCTAACCGATACGAATCCCATGAATGGGGAAAGTGATAGACATTTTAATTTGTTTTTAAAAATATCACTGTCTGACTGTAACCGTTTATACTCCCCACGGTAAAGAGGGTTGCGGGCTACGCCCGCTGGTTACTCCCCTTGGGGGAGTGAGCGGTTATATCTGACCTGAGTAAAATCGTTAATTTGTCCCATCTGTTCCCATTCCATCACTACTCATAGGAGAATAACCGCGTGAAACTGGCAGTATATGGCAAAGGTGGCATTGGTAAGTCCACCACAAGCTGCAATATTTCAGTGGCTTTGGCTAGGCGGGGTCGAAAAGTATTACAAATTGGTTGTGATCCGAAACATGATAGTACTTTCACCTTAACTGGTTTTTTGATTCCAACCATCATTGATACTCTTAAGTCTAAAGACTATCACTACGAGAATGTATGGCCTGAGGATGTAATTTATAAGGGTTATGGTGGGGTAGACTGTGTGGAAGCTGGGGGACCTCCCGCAGGTGCAGGGTGTGGTGGTTATGTGGTGGGCGAAACAGTCAAACTGTTGAAGGAATTGAATGCATTTGATGAGTATGATGTTATCCTTTTCGATGTATTAGGAGATGTGGTTTGTGGAGGGTTTGCTGCTCCGCTAAACTATGCTGATTACTGCTTAATTGTTACTGATAATGGTTTTGATGCCCTATTTGCAGCCAATCGAATCGCAGCATCAGTGCGTGAAAAGTCAAGAACCCATCCACTGCGGTTAGCTGGATTGATTGGTAACCGTACTGCTAAACGTGACTTGATTGAAAAATATGTGGAAGCGGTTCCCATGCCAGTGTTAGAGGTCTTACCGTTGATTGAAGATATCCGTGTTTCCCGGGTTAAGGGAAAGACCTTATTTGAAATGGCTGAGACGGATGCGTCGTTAAATTATGTATGTGACTATTACCTCAATATTGCTGATCAAATTTTAGCAATGCCTGAGGGAGTAGTACCGAAGGATGCCCCTGATCGAGAACTATTTTCACTCCTCTCTGATTTTTATCTCAACCCTCAGGCAACCAAGGTTCGGCAAAACGAAGCAGAACTGGAATTAATGATGGTATGAGTCAGGTATTGCTTGACCCAATGACCTTAACAACCTCTTTCATTGATTGAATTCTGTTACTTCATCCAAGGTTGTTGGTTTTGACAGGTTGTAGATGAAAATGGTTGTTGGTTATCGTTGTCATCAGTTCTCTGTACCTGATTTCCCCACTTTATCATTCCCTACCCTGTTGACCCATGACCATTACTGAACAACCTTGGAGTTTTTTATCTATGGCGTTTTTTGAGAGTTTTACTGCTGCAATTCGGCAAAAATGGCTGGACTATTACCAAGCGAATCGTCCTTGGTTGGTATTACAAATGGAGGGGCGATCGACTCGTACCCCTGATGGCGGGCGTCGTCCGCCATCAGCTTTACTATTAGGAGTGGTCAACGCATTGGAACCCAAATTAGGGAACTTAATGGTGCCATTTTTTCAACTCAATGCCGATGAAGATGCACTAGTGGAGGTGCTTGGGTTAGATTTTGATCCAGACTTGGCAATCAATGGTGCCGTTGTCCCTCCATCCATGGATGCTAATGATCCGGAAGTTTCTGGTTTATTAACGATGTCCGAACCATCAGAAAATTTTTGAGTTTGTATTCAGTTTATCTAAGGAGTCCTGTTGCCCCATGACTGTTGCCCAACCTGAAACCCAACCCCAAGGTCTCAACTTTGAATGTGAGACGGGTAACTATCACACATTTTGCCCGATCAGCTGTGTTGCGTGGCTTTATCAAAAAATTGAAGATAGCTTCTTTTTAGTGATTGGTACTAAGACTTGTGGGTACTTTTTGCAAAATGCAATGGGAGTAATGATTTTTGCTGAGCCCCGCTACGCCATGGCTGAGCTTGAAGAAGGGGATATTTCAGCACAGTTGAATGATTATGAAGAATTGAAACGGTTATGTTTACAGATTAAGCGCGATCGCAATCCTTCAGTCATTGTTTGGATTGGTACCTGTACCACTGAAATTATAAAAATGGACTTAGAAGGACTAGCTCCCAAGTTAGAAGCCGAGATTAATATTCCCATTGTTGTTGCCCGTGCCAATGGTCTAGATTATGCATTCACTCAAGGGGAAGATACGGTACTAGCAGCTATGGCTGGTCGTTGTCCTGATAAAGCTCCCACTTCCGATGGGGAAAAGGGTGAACGTCATGCTATTCATAAACTCCTACAGTTTGGTCGTAAACCTGAAGACGTGGCAGCTGAAGAGACGGGCTATGTCCAACATCCCCCATTGGTCTTATTTGGTTCCCTTCCAGATCCAGTGGTTACCCAACTAACCTTAGAGTTGAAGAAACAAGGGATTAAGGTTTCCGGGTGGTTGCCCACAAAGCGATATACTGAATTGCCTGTCATTGAAGAAGGGTATTATGTCTCGGGAGTCAATCCATTTCTCTCCCGCACCGCCAGTACCCTCATGCGTCGTCGCAAATGTAAACTAATTGGCGCTCCCTTTCCCATCGGACCTGATGGTACCCGGGCTTGGATAGAAAAGATCTGTTCTGTTTTTGGGATTACTCCCACTGGATTAGCAGAAAGGGAGCAAATGATTTGGGAGAGTTTGGAAGACTATGTCAAGTTAATTCGAGGGAAGTCAGTCTTTTTTATGGGAGATAACCTCTTAGAAATCTCCTTAGCTCGGTTCTTAATTCGTTGTGGCATGACTTGTCCAGAAATTGGGATCCCCTATATGGATAAACGATACCAATCAGCAGAATTAGCCTTGTTAGAAAAAACCTGCCATGAAATGGATGTTCCCATGCCCACAATTGTGGAAAAACCAGATAACTACAATCAAATCCAACGGATTGATGATTTATGTCCAGATCTGGTAATTACTGGAATGGCTCATGCCAATCCATTGGAAGCTCGGGGAATTAATACAAAATGGTCAGTAGAGTTTACCTTTGCTCAAATCCATGGGTTTTCCAATGCTCGTGACATTTTAGAACTGGTTACTCGTCCATTACGACGTAATCATGTTTTAAAAGACCTGGGTTGGGATAAATTGGTACGGGAGACGGTTACTGCTGTCAATTAACAAGTAGGTTGTCCTAAACAAATAAGGATGGGAATTGGTTTGGGGCATTGCCCCTACCACCCCTCTTAAGTTCTTACCTTTTTACCACCCCGAAGAGTACACCCCAGTTTTGCCAATTTGCCCTTGTAACTTATAAAGTCCTTTTCTGTAGCCTTTCAAGACTATTGCGAGTTATCATCCAACAACTCTACATTAATAGTCAAACAAACTAATTTGTAGATTCAAGAAAGCCCATGATTTGGGGCTTTTTCTTTTTATGGAACTTCAGGATCAGCTTAGGTTACAACGAATCAAACATATCATTTCCAGCTATGAATTAGAGGGGAATGAGGGAGTTTTTTTTCATCAGCGCTTAGATGTCCTGTGGCATCTTTATCCCAGCCCTTGGTTAGAGTTAGCTTTCGCTGAAACCTTAGTTCATAATTGGTCCCATCCCCCCATGGAAAGGGGTTTGCAGTTTCTGGTTCAAGTGGATAATCAACTACAAAAATGGGCTGAACATGGACTGACTTCTGTAATCACCCCTGAACAATTTCAACACATTACAGGGTTAGATCCCCAGTCAGTATTTGAGATATTATCAATCCTATAATCACCGCAAATGAATATGGAACCAGAACAGGAAATAAGGGGAACGAGACGCCATCGGGAGCCATTCATCAATTTAGTTTTTTACCATTTTTTTAAGTGGTCTGTGGTTAGTCCCATGTTCCACTTTTACTTTCGGGGAAGAATTTACGGTGCTGAACGGATACCGCAGAGCCAGCCACTCATCGTAGTCAGTAACCATGCTAGTGACTTTGACCCGCCCATTGTTTCCTGTTGCATTGGTCGTCCAGTTGCATTTATGGCAAAGGAGGAACTATTTCGTATCCCAGGGTTGAGACAGGCTATTTTGTTATATGGTGCCTATCCTGTCAGTCGTGGAACCACCGATCGCCAAGCCATTCGCCAAGCCATCCACTATTTACACCAGGGTTGGGCGACGGGTATTTTCCTTCAAGGTACCCGCACTGCTGATGCCCGCATCACCCATCCAAAACTAGGGGCAGCTTTAATCGCTGCAAAGACTCAAGTACCCCTATTACCCGTGAGTTTATGGGGCACTCAATCCATCATGCGGAAAGGAAACCCCTTACCCCATCCTGTTCCCATAACCGTAAGGATTGGAGAATTAATTCCTCCTCCTCGTTCAACCGCCCGTGATTTATTGGAAACCACTACTCACCAATGTACTCAAGTAATTAACAATTTACATGCCCTCGGTTCAAAGGAGAGCTAAATAAGCGGGATATACCTTCATCGCCTCCATCGTTTTCGCCATTGGGAAGTGGGTTCCAGAATTGAAATTGACTGTTCTTTTTGCCGTCGAGCTAAAATGATTGGGGCATCATCTTTCAACGTGGGATCCCGATAGGGGGTTGCAGCTCGGGTGAGGAGATGTTCCCATTCCCATTGGGTCAAGGCTCCGTCAACTGGGATTAATTCTGGATACCAACGGGCAACCGTTCCCGGTGACCGCCGCCCCACCGGGGGAGTATTTCCAATGTGCAAGCCAATCTGTTGCAGCACTGACCGTATTGCCGCCGCACAGGAATAAGTCACTAAACACCCGTGGGGAAGTAAACATTTGGAAATGAATGATAAAAATTCTACCGTCCACAGCTGGGGACAGTGGGGCGGAGAGAATGGATCCAAGAAAATGACATCTGCTTGAAAACGGCTTTCCACCAACCCCAAAATGGTCTGGCGAGCATCACCAATGATCAACTGGGCATCCAAGACTGGGGTAGACCAATAATGCCGGATCGCTATGTGATTTAAACAATTGACAATAGAAGGAGTCCAACCTTGAAAGCAGTGGGCAGATACTGCCGCTTTGGGAACCCACCCATCCCTTTCCAATGCGACTAATCTCACCCGACAATGTGGATTCATAGCCCAGATTGTGGTCAATGCCGCAGCCGTGTTATAGCCTAGCCCATAACAAATATCCAATAGGGTGAGGTCAGCCTGGTGGGATAAATCCTTAAGTTGGGCTGGGTGAACAAACTTTAATTCAGCCTCCAGTCGAGCACCATGGATACTGTGGAAAGTTTCTCCAAATTCCGTGGAGAAAAAAGTAGTACTTCCATCGGCAGTTGGAGTAAGAACAAAGGGTAATGGGGAAGTTGACAGGGGGTCAACGTTAATGAACTCATTATTCATCCACTTGCCATGGGTCTTTGGTTAAGTCCTCGTCCACAATTCTTTTAGGACGAATAATTAACAATAGTTGCCCTAATACTTTACAACTGGGTGGGCTATCAAACCATTGAAATGAGACTTGACCCGATTGGTCAACCACAAAATAGCTTTTAGCATCCCAGTTCCGTTGTCCACGGTCAATAACAGCCATTACTTCTTCTTGGGCATCAGTGGTAAGCTTTACTGGAGATTGGGGTAAATCTTCAACTCGACAAAGTAAGGCAACCGGATCGTCTGCTGTTAAAATAATTCGCCACCCTGGTACCGCCACCCATGCCCCAGTACCGGAAAAATGTACCATACGAAACGCGCCAACTTCTTCTACCACGGGAACAGACTGGATTTCATCGGCTGTAATGGGCATACGACCCACCACGGGTAAAACCCGGGATAAATCTTGAACTGACTCTAATCGATACACTGGTAAGGTGGGGGCTGGTTGTGATGACACCACACTAAAATCTACCAATAACTGCTCCAACTGTTGACGGGCGGTTTCGCTATAGGCAAATTTTAAACCCTTGGCGATTAACCGCGATCGGGATGGTAAATCAGATTGTTGTCGGGCTGACTTCCAGCAAAAGTAAGTCATTGCGTCACCAGGATTAGAGGTAAACCCATCGGGAAGGGTAACCAAACGAGAGAAATCTTTCGTTGCCCTCGCTAATTCATGGGCATCATCCGTATCGAGTTTTTTAGCAATGACTAAAGCAGCAGCAGCAATCCGATCGGTTTGCGTCAATATGCGAAATTCATATAGAATATCGCTCCCCCGCTGTTGAAAATAGGTTAATAGTTCAGGTTCAGCTCCACCGTTGACCATGCTAACGTAAACTTGATTCGCTACAATTAGTTGATTTTGATGAACTGCCTCAAATCCAGTCTCTTCAAAAATACCCTGTGAACTGTAGCCTGCTTTTTGCAACAACTGGCAATGACGACCCCACTCCACCCAGGTTCCTTGCTTTTGACGGAGCGATCGCAGGGCATCCTGTAGATCCAGTTCGGTGGGCGGGGAAACAGTAGACTCCAATGTTTATCTCCTTGTTAATTGATTTCTGTAATTCATTTTTGGTAACCGTTCATACTCCCCCGGTAAAGAAGGTTGCGGACTTCCCCTGCTAGTTCCTCTCCCGAGGGGAAATGAACAGTTACTATTCCCAATGTGGCTGATCAGACCTGAACTTTTTTAAAATCTTTGGGTAGTATAACCCTAAGTAAAACCAATTGTGGGTGCCTTGATGTTAAGTAACCTAAAGCCAGCAGAATCCGGAATTGTTGATACATACCTACCATATTATCAACAGTCTCAAAAACGTCAAATACTACCTTTAGCCATCAGTCTGTATCAAAGTGGGATCTTAGAAGGAGAAAGAAAAATTGAAGGGGGAGAACTTATCTTGTTCACTGCCACATGGACTATATCAAATCGACCCGTAGATTTAACTCGTTGTCGTATGGATTTCCCAGACCATGACCTTTGCTATGAAATGATAGTACCAAATAATGAATTCATCGATCTTTTGATTGACATAATACTAAACTACAAAAAAAATAAAACCATTGACTTTCCCCAACTGTTTTATTATCGTTTGTTGGGGAAAAAAATGGGTAATCCTAAATAAATAAGGATAGCCATTGGTTGGGGCTTTGGGGGCTTCGCCCCCACGGCTGAATAGTAGCGTCAGTGCTCGGTAAAACTTCTCTCAAACCTTAGTTTCCTTGAACCAGACCACCCCTATGGTTTTTGGGGAAACGCCTAATTCTCTAGCGGAATTGAGTTCAACAATGAGACTCCATCGTTACTATGATGATAGTATAGAGGGTATATCAACATCTAGGCGGAAATTTATTTTAGCTTTCAACCCTTTCATTATTGGGGATTTGAGAGTTTTTTAGACAACAGATAAACTGTCACATTTTTCCACTGATGGATTTAGTTCAATCAGATATTATTACCATAGAGCAAAATTAGATTTTGTTTTCCAGTCAATGAATTAAGGTTAAAGATGGGAAGAACAAAGTACCGAAGTCGAACGTCTTTAAAAGGAATTTGGCGAAGGTACGATTAATTTTCCCGAACGTCTTGACCCAGCTACAATCAAAAAAGTGAGAATTCATCCAAAGTATGATGCTCGATTTTTCAAGTTGAGTACATTTTTCTGAAGGTGAAATCGAAACTGTAGAAACAGTCAAAGATAGTGGTTTGGCGATTGATTTCGGGATTGATAATTTGGCTACTTGTGTTAACCCAATGGGGTATCCTTTATCGGAGATGGTCGTCTAGGGTTTGTTTGGCACAGCCGTTATGAATCAAAGTCTACTAAGGATTTATGTTCTTCAGTATCCCCGCCCTGATTGACTGACAAAACTTCTCAGCCAAAACCCCGAAAGCCCTCACCCTAGTCCTCTCCCGATGGGAGAGGGAACCGGAGGGGTGGATCGGCTCCCCTCGCCCCCTGGGAGAGGGATTGGGGGTGAGGGCATACAACTTTTGTCAGTCAATCAGATCCCGTGTCTTCAGAGCGGGGAATGTCAACTGTTTCCATTTTTTTCTTCAGGAATGTGCTAATTCTAATTGTAGTTATGGTTAATCTGGTGACAATATAAGGTGTAATCTATCTAGGCTATCTTGTTCTAATGTTAGCTTCCCTTATTGGATTAATTACCAGAATCTCTTAATTTCTGCTGCTCATTCCTTCTTTCCCCAACCCTTTCCTGATGTTTTGTTAAACCGAATGAAAGAAGGGAAAATACAACTGTAACCTCTAGTGGATCGGTATCGCTTGCTGAAAGTGGGTAGAAGTACTTGTGGATTAGTCCATTGAACGTATGAGCCTTGGTTAAACCCTCCATTGTAGGGATCCCTGCAAAATCGTACTCAATTCAATGTCCCCCTCTTGATCTCCTTCCCTTTATTGATAACCAAGTTAGCGATCGACGAATGATTACCAATAGAGCCGCCATCCGGGTTGCCTCTTTTCTTTTGATTCAGAACGCACGACAACCATTTATATTTTCCCTACTTCAAAAAAGTATGGCTCCTATCCATCCTTGCTCGCCGGGAAGAACGAACGGTTATCACCCACTTGCTTAACCCTAGCAGGTGTATCAATGCTTTAATCTTTAGCAAGTCACCCTCCACCTATGTTTCAATCCCCAAGTTACCCTCCTGTATCATCATCATCCGTTTCCAAAACATCTGTTATTCGATTGGCGATCTGCGCTACTGCAACCCTTTCCCTAGTCAGTCCCACCTTCAGTCGATCTGTTCGAGCCGCCTTTGAAGACAGTCCAAAAGTGATTGTTGATCAAGCTTGGCAAATTGTAAACCAAGAATATGTCGATCCTGGTTTTAACCGTAACAATTGGCTGGCAGTGCGACATAGTTTATTACAGCGTCAGTATACGTCTAAGGAAGAAGCATACCTAGCTATTCGTGAATCGTTGGAACGTTTGGAAGATCCCTACACCCGTTTTTTAGAGCCTGAGCAGTATAAAGCCTTAACCAATCAAACATCGGGTGAAATGTCTGGTGTAGGGTTACGGTTAATGCGGGATGAAGCATTGAATGCGTTGACGGTGACTGAATCCATTGAAGATTCTCCGGCTATGAAGTCAGGTATCCAGGAAGGAGACCGTATTTTATTAATTGACGGCACGTCAACTCGGTCTATGGGGGTGGAACAGGCTGCTAAATTAATTCGGGGTGAAATTGGAACCAAGGTAACCCTTCGCATTCAAAGACTCTATGGGAAACCATTTGAAGTGGTTTTAACCCGGTCACGGATTGAACTCCCCAGTGTATCCTACGGGCTTAAGGAAGAAGACACCCTTCGAGTCGGGTATATCCGTTTAAACGAATTTAGTGCCCCTGCTGCCACCCAAATGCGTCGAGCGATTCGGAAATTAACTAGTCAGAAAGCAAATGCCTTTGTACTAGATTTACGTGGTAATCCTGGTGGACTATTGCAATCGAGTATTGATATCGCTCGGTTGTGGATGGATCAGGGCAATATTGTTCGTACGGTAGACCGCAAGGGTGCCAATGATCAATTTATTGCCAATCATACCGCCCTGACTAACTTGCCAATGGTGGTTTTAGTAGATCATCGGTCGGCGAGTTCCAGTGAAATCCTAACAGGGGCGTTGAAAGACAATCAAAGGGCAGTGGTAGTGGGGACGACTACCTTTGGCAAAGCGTTAGTACAATCGGTTCATTCTTTAGTGGATGGGTCTGGACTAGCGGTAACGGTTGCCCACTATTACACACCTAAGGGGACGGATATTAATCAAACGGGTATTTCTCCGGATATTAATGTGGACTTGACCGACTCTCAACGACAGACATTGACAACGAATCCTAAGTTAATTGCCACTCCCAATGATCCCCAATATGCTAAAGCAGTGGCTATTTTGCAGGCAAATATTGCAAAGCGTTCGGTTCAAAATCTCCCTGAAAAAACTAGTTCTCTCTAAACTCCATGATTATTGTTCAAGTGAATGGTCAGTCCCAATCTTGTGCCTCTGAAACTCTTCTACCTGATTTTTTAATCAATTTGGGTTTTAACCTCCGTTTGATCGCAGTTGAACATAATGGAGAGATAGTACATCGTCATTGTTGGGAACAAACCTATGTTAAAACAGGCGATCGCCTAGAAGTTGTCACAATTGTGGGAGGCGGTTAAACAATCAATGAAATCCCCCTTCAATTGTATGATTTGAAGGGGGAGTAGGGTAAACCAAATTTACACCCAATCATCAACCATCATAATAGAGAGCAAACTCATAGGGATGGGGACGGAGACGCATGGGATTAACCTCGTTATCAAGTTTGTACTCGATCCAAGTGTTGATTAAGTCTTCAGTAAAGACCCCACCCGCCAAAAGAAAATCATGATCTTTATGGAGTGCCTCTAATGCCCCCTCCAGTGAACCCGGTGTGGAGGGAACCTTTGCCAACTCCTCAGGGCTCAGGTCATAAATATCCACATCTAAAGAAGAACCGGGGTCAATTTGATTGTTAATGCCATCAATACCAGCACACAACATGGCGGCAAATGCCAAATAGGGGTTACACATTGCGTCGGGACAACGGAACTCTAACCGTTTCGCTTTGGGGTTCCCACCAGACAATGGAATCCGTACAGAAGCTGAACGGTTACCTTGGGAATAAGCTAGGTTAACGGGCGCTTCAAACCCTGGTACCAAGCGCTTGTAGGAATTAGTGGTGGGGTTGGTAATTGCCAACAGGGCAGGGGCATGTTTCAGAATGCCGCCAATGTAATACAGAGCAGTTTTGCTCAGATTCGCGTACCCATCTCCAAAGAAAGTTGGCTGTCCACCACTCCAAATGGACTGGTGACAGTGCATACCGTTCCCATTGTCATTAAACAATGGCTTCGGCATGAAAGTAACAGTCTTACCATATTTCTTAGCCACATTCTTGATGCAATATTTATAAGTCATCAAGTAATCGGCTGCTTGAACCAATGGAGCAAACCGGAAGCCTAATTCATTTTGACCGCCTGTAGCCACTTCATGGTGATGCTTTTCAATGGGCACCCCACAAGCAGCCATGGTTAATAACATTTCGGTACGTAAGTCTTGCATGGTATCTGTAGGAGCAACGGGGAAGTACCCTTCCTTATACCGGGGTTTATAACCCAAGTTGCCACCCGGTTCTTCCCTACCAGAATTCCAACGACCTTCAATACTATCTACATAGTAATAACCAGCATACTCCCGCTGATCAAACCGCACATCATCAAAGACAAAAAACTCGGCTTCAGGACCAAAATATGCCATGTCACCAATGCCAGTCCCCTTAAGGTAGTCCAACGCCTTTTGGGCAATGACCCGTGGACAACGACTATAAGGTTCACCAGTTCGGGGTTCAATAATGCTACAAATTAAACTAAGGGTTGGTTCTGCCATAAATGGATCAATCCAGGCAGAGTCCGGATCGGGAACCATCGCCATATCGGATTCGTTAATTGCTTTCCAACCCCGGATGCTGGAGCCGTCAAAGGGAACCCCAGAGATAAAGCTATCTTCATCAATCTGATCAAAATATAAGGTTAAATGTTGCCAAATACCAGGCATATCGATGAATTTCAAATCAATCATCTTGATGCCTTTTTCTTTAATTTGGCTCAAGATTTCGTTGGGCGTTGCCATGAATTACTCCTTAATTTGAAGGCTACTTGGTAAAAGAAAGTTAGACGCATCAGGCTGGGGGACAGAGCAGTTTGAAAGAGTTGAACTTAAAACACCTAAATTTGCATCTGGTTGGACAACTTGTTTCAAGAAAAAGTAGACTGTGATCTATTTTTAGTGGGTACTGCCCCAAAAAACAATCCTAAAGATAGGGTCAATCAAAGGTCTTTCACCCAATTA
This sequence comes from uncultured Synechococcales cyanobacterium, assembly GCA_903897715.1. GTDB lineage: Bacteria > Cyanobacteriota > Cyanobacteriia > CAIUCS01 > CAIUCS01 > CAIUCS01. Next base: position 2,453 of record CAIUCS010000039.1, on the reverse strand, counting down.
ACCGATTCAAGATGCTGAAAGAACTCTTTTTCAGTAGTTTCTGAAAACATTGGTAAAGTTATGCTGGAAAACAATACCATCAATTGGTATAGCTAATGAACTTACTAAAATATCCTAGAGAGAACCTTAATGGGGTTTTGTGTCGATTAATACAAATTCCAAGGAATTCAGTTAATTCTATCCCCCCAAAAATCCTAAAGTATTTATTTATGACGGATAAAGTCATAGACTTTCATATATTGTTCACCGGGAAGATTCCAAGAGTAATCACTTTCCATGCCTTGGACTCTCAATTGCTCAAATTGGTCTGGTTGGTGATACCAAAGATCAATTGCTCGCCCTAACGCTGATTCAAGAGCTGCTTGATCGGTTTGAAAAAATACAAAACCATTCCGTTCTTCTGGAGAGTGATACTGATCATAGTCATAATCAAATACGGTGTTGATTAGCCCACCAACCCCTCTGACAACCGGCACCGCACCATACTTCAGCCCAATCATTTGAGTTAATCCACATGGTTCATAATTACTAGGAACCACAATGATGTCGGCACCCGCATAGATCAGGTGGGACAATTCTTCGTTAAAGCCTAGTTCTAGATGACAGTCTGGGTTGTTATTCAAAAATTGTTTTTCATGGGAGAACCAGGTGTTAATACTTGGTTCTGTCGCTGACCCTAGTAAGACAAACTGGGAGTGTTTTCCTAAAGCATAATACATAGCATGGTGAACTAAATGTACTCCTTTTTGGTCATCTAAACGGCCGATGTAACAAACAATTGGCTTATTATCATCTTTTAAGAGGAGACGTTCTCGCAGTGCTTTTTTATTTTCGGCTTTTCCTTCTAGGTGAATGGGAGTATAGGAATAGGGAATATAGCGGTCAACTTGAGGGTTCCACACATCGTAATCTATCCCGTTCAAGATTCCACCAAATTTACTATTATGGATTTCTAAAGTATGCCCTAATCCATAACCAAAGTCCCCATAACGAGCTTCCCAAGCATGATGGGGTGAAACGGTGTTCACATAATTTGAGTAAACAATTCCTCCTTTCATAAAATTAATTGCAAATGGATTAAAATTATCCCTGAGGCGATCGTACTGAAAATAATAACTTTCATTATTTAAGCCTAGGCACCATAGAACATCGGCACCGGCAATACCTTGGTGCTTAAAGTTGTGAATGGTATAGCAAACCCGTTGATTTCCCATTCCATGCCAACGGTAGATTTCAGCTAATAAGACAGGTACTAAGCCAGTTTGCCAATCGTGGCAATGAATAACATCAGGGCGCTTACCACTGACCAGCATAAACTCCATGGCAGCTTTGCTAAAGAAAGCAAACCGCATATGGTCATCTAATGCTCCATAGTAATATCCACGGTTGAAGAAATTGTCACCAGAATGGGGTTGAATAAAGAAACATTGCCTCCCGTGGACCCAACCACAAAAAACAGAGCAGTGAATAGCCCCCCCTTGCCAAGGTACCCACAGATCTTTATAAGCATCGTGCATACCCCAGACATGGTCGTACCGCATGCAGTCATACATGGGTAAAATAATTTCAACTGCATGCCCACGAGTTTCAATTTCTCGACTGAGCCCATAGACTACATCCCCTAATCCCCCAGCTTTAATCACGGGGGCACATTCTGAAGCAATCTGAATAATATACATAAAATTAATCTAAAAAAAAGAAGAGGACAAAAAAATTTGTAAAGGATGCCTAACTTTCACAAAATATACATTAAGTTCTACCATGCTATTTGATGGACTTTATCACTTTGTGGGTTCCTTTATACACCACATTCATTAAATGTTGGGGAGCATGATATTACATGGATCACGGTAAATTGTTGGAGCAGTTGAAGCAGGGAGAGCCTGTGGCGATCGCCACTCTGTTAAATCGTTATTTAGAACCCAAGGGTGTCAAGGCACAAGCAGCTCTTCAAGACAGTCGTTTGCATTTAGTTTTGGAATCTCCCCAATCCGCTCCAAATCAGGATGTTTATACGGCTTATATTCAACATGGGGTGGTGGGAATTAAGGAGATCGCCGGTTGGAGTAATGACCGATTTAGTTGCATCGTATTATTTGGTCGCCAACTTGACAAAAAGCGTCCCACTTGGACAACCACAATTCCCTTTAGTGACAATCAATATTTAAGAAAGCGTGTCTTAATCCACAAGCACCAGCAATCTAAGCAGAGTCAAATCAGTGAGCCATCTGGTACACCAAGTACTCCACCATCCCCAACTTCCAACTCCTTTCGGTTTGAAGATAAAGCATCCCCCTGGGTTGTATCCGATGAAGTTTTAAATCTCCCTATTCTCCCTTTTCTCAGGTCAGTGGTTGGAGAAACCGAAGCTTTTAAGGGAGAAATATCCCCTTGGGATGTATCGGATGAGAGTTTACTATCACCCATTCCCCCCTACCCTGTGTCAGTGGTTG
>CAIUCS010000038.1 GCA_903897715.1 uncultured Synechococcales cyanobacterium | reverse complement strand
GGGGTATCAATTCCAGACATGACTACGTCAAATCCACCATTATAATAGTCGTCAGCTACCTTGGTTGGATCTAATGTTTTGCCAGGGATATTAAACCAAAAACCAATCCATCTGACTTCAAAGGTCAAATCTTCCGCTTTTTTGTTGAGCAAGTTCTGCCAACAATACTTAGCCCCTAAAAATGCGGCTGAAGTATACCGTCGAGTTTCGTCATTAATCAGGGGACCAACATACCCAATCTTTCCATTTTTCGTACTCAGAGCAGCGGCACAACCGGCGATCAACTTGCCAAATTCCATTCGTGCCATGATGTTGCCAAGGTTGGGCTGGGACTTATAATTTTTCCCTTCTTTCCAGGCATAATCCCCAGAGGCATGGATTACTGAAATCGTGGGATGCTTCTTCGCACTTTCTAAGGCATCATCCTTAAAATCATCGGAGTTAAAGATGATAAGCTTTGCCCCTTTTGCCACTAAATCATCGGCTACTTGGGCACCGGTGACGTTGGGGCGATCGGCTGGGTTGACTTTATCAATATATTCCAGACGGGCACCCGGAACTTGTTTTATGGCAGTCTCAATTCCTTCAAAGTGAGACTGGTTCCAGCCCGCATCATTTTTGGGACCCACCAGTACCATCCCAACTGTGAAGTCGGCAGAGGCATCAGCAGCAGGCGATTCACCTGTTCCAGAATTTGGGGTAGGGGACGGACTGCAGGCGGCAACCGCTAGGAGCAGGGTAGTAATGGGGGCATACTTCCGGGCTACCCGAAGGAAATGATGGACAACAAGCAATAATAATGGATTCAGTTGCACAGGTTTTAATCTGGGAGTAAAGGGATGTGATACAAGGGTAATAACCATCAAGTCTACCAACATTGACAGTTAAATATATTCTTTCATACCGAATAAAATTATTGAAAACTGTATTGAAAAGTACAATAAAGCTCCATCTTGATAGATTCCCATGTATACCAGCAAATGTTGGAAATGTAATTTTTGCCATGAACATTCAATCCACCTTGTCTGGCACTTTCATCAAAACTATTGCGATAAGCATAGTATTTATTGTTTCATTCCTCTGGGGTTGGTTCGTTCCGGCACATGTCCTACTGGCAGAAAAAATGCCTAATCCTGGGCTCCACCATTCCATTTCCAGTCAGTTTCAAGAGGTTCAGCACTACTTTAATCAAGGGTTACTGTTAATCTATGGATTGAATGGGGAAGCTGCTATGGAAACATTTCAGGCTGCTATTGCAGTGGATCCTAACTGCGTCTTGTGCTACTGGGGGATTGCTTACGCCTTAGGAGGTTTCAAGGGTACCAACCTGGAACCACATCGTAAACAGTTGGTTGCAACTGCTTTACAACAGGCGATCGCCCATCAAAGTTATGCCAGCCCCGCCGAACAAGCTTGGATTCAAGCATTCTATGATTCCTTCCAAGGGGTTACATCCGTTGTTACAGCCATGGAAAAAATAGTATCTCAATATCCCAACGATCCGGATGCCGCCACTTTATTAGCAATGATATTAATGGATCAGGCAAAGTGGCAATTGTGGACGGTAAAGGGGGAATTAACAACTATAGGGCATAGGATTTTAGTGATACTTGAGGGGGTACTGGGGAAATATCCTAACCATCCAGGAGCGCTCCATTTCTATATTCACGGAGTAGAGCCTCAGCACCCTGAATGGGGAATCCCAGCTGCGGATCGCCTACGAGCTCTATCTTTAAATGTTGCCCATCTGGTTCATATGCCTGCCCACATCTATTTACGGGTGGGTCGGTATGCCGATGCCCTATCAGTGAATCAGCGAGCAATGGCAATAGCTGCTCAGTCCGCATCCCATTACCCATCAACCAGTCTATTTTCCTACGCCTATCTTCCCCATAATTACCATTTTCAATGGCACCTAGCCATGGTAACAGGTCAAAAAAAACTGGCTAAAGAAACAGCCCAACAGATGGCAGACCTGGTGGATAGACAACTTGTTCGCCAACCTGGCTATGGAACCTTGCAACACTTTTTAGCCCTACCGCTCTATACCAAAGTCCAATTTGGTCAATGGGACGAAATATTAACCCAATCTCCGCCCCCAATTGATTTAATTTATTGGAGAGGGGTTTGGCATTATGCTCGGGGAAGTGCCAATTTAAGCCTAGGAAAGGGGGAAGCAGCATTCCAGGAATGGCATCAGCTTTGTCATCTGATCCATCACCCGGACTTAAATCCTATTACCATGTGGGGGGTCAATTCAGCTTCTGATTTATTGAAGGTTGCTGCTGCTGTTTTAAGGGCGAAAATCGCCGTTCAATACCATGATTGGCATAGGGCATCCCTGATGTTCAGAGAGGCGATTGATAGGGAAGATGCCCTAAAGTATGATGATCCACCGGCTTGGACTACTCCGGTTCGTCAATTGATGAAAGAGGCGTATGATAGTCCCTAGACCACTTGTAAAAAATATTCAGGATAAAACTTTGGGCATATGCAGTGTTCGTCATTCACAGGAGGATCAATAAGTGGTAAAGGAACTGGTTGCAGAACTCGTTCAACCACTTCTGCATCAGTAACATCTGACTCGTTGACACGGTAGCCACTAGATATGGATAGTTTGATTTTATGAACCTCACACCATGCAAACACCGCTTAACCTCCAATTAAACAGTACCCTGGCTGTTCCACCCAACAAGTGCCAGGTATTAGGAAAGGGAAGGAATCATAAGCTTCCCAAGTGTTGGAAATTCCGGGTTCCATCTGAGCTGGCTTCTGTCCATGAACCACCAACTGAACCCCAAGAAGGTCGAAAAAACGTTTCAAGTCCAAGAGCCCATTGTAGCCATAAACCACAACCAAGAAATCTCCATCATTTGCATGACCTCCATAGGCACGGACAAATCTGAATTTCTGAAGACGCTTTGCCCACTGACGCAGAGTAACTTCAGAATGGGACTCGAAAAGATATTGATGCCAGCGATAGTTGTTATTCATCTTGGATCTTCTTACTAATCCCCACTCGCCAGGGTACTAATTCAAACCTAGTCCACGAATCCAATTAACAAAAAAGGTGTGGACAATGTCCACACCTTTTGTGATTCATCCCATCAATTCAAATTAACCATGGATAGCAGGGGCAACCATTGCCACAGGCGCTACCTCACCCGCTGCCAAATCCAAGGGGAAATTATGCGCATTCCGCTCATGCATCACTTCCATCCCTAAATTCGCACGGTTGATAATATCCGCCCATGTATTAATCACACGACCCTGTGCATCAATCACTGATTGGTTAAAATTAAACCCATTCAAATTGAATGCCATGGTACTCACTCCCAATGCAGTAAACCAAATCCCAATCACTGGCCACGCACCTAAGAAAAAGTGCAATGAACGTGAATTATTGAAACTCGCATACTGGAAGATTAATCGTCCAAAATATCCATGGGCAGCAACTATGTTGTAAGTCTCTTCCTCTTGCCCAAACTTATATCCATAGTTCTGTGACTCACTCTCCGTCGTCTCACGCACTAACGATGATGTCACCAATGAACCATGCATCGCTGAAAATAAACTACCTCCAAATACACCCGCTACCCCTAACATGTGGAAAGGATGCATCAATATGTTGTGCTCCGCCTGAAACACAATCATAAAATTAAATGTACCTGATATACCTAATGGCATCCCATCCGAAAACGAACCCTGCCCAATGGGATAAATTAAAAATACAGCAGTCGCCGCTG
>CAIUCS010000037.1 GCA_903897715.1 uncultured Synechococcales cyanobacterium | reverse complement strand
TTGAGTTAAAACGTCATCCAATTGTTGCTGGGGAATGCGGATACTCAAAGAAGCAGTTTGACGGCTTCCTGGTTCCGTGGGATACAGTTTTTCTAAGTTGAGAATATCACCCTGTTGGGTACGAATTAATCTGGTAATTGCCTGGATCGTCTGATCTATATTCTCTATTACAAGGGTTAGTTGAGCTTTTTTTACCAGATTTAGTTGAACACTAGGCAGGTCTGTCTTTGTATTCTCCTGTTTACCCTCTAGTTCAATTACAGATTGGGTGACAGTGGTGGGAGCAAGTGAGGAACTCCCAAGTTTAGATTCATTGGCACAACCAAGGAAGCAGAGGCTGGGAATCAGAGATACTATGAGAATGGCGTGACGCATAATGGGTTGTTTTTTCACTGTGATATTTGTCAGTAGATCACGTGAAGTAAGATTGAATAGAGTATATCCCCGTTTTGCAAATTTGCCCACATCTCCCGACCCCTTCTCCCAAAGTGGGGAGTCGAAGCCGGATATAGGGTGAGAGCCGGAAAGGTGAGATGCACCCCAATGAATATGTCTAGAGCAAGGGTAACAAACATGAAAAGAAATGTAACCTTAGAAACTAGACTATTCTATAGAATTTATCGAATAGCCCTTGAAGTCCGCCTCTACACTGGAGATGGACTTCAAGGGCTTTGTGGGACTCAACCCTAGGGAAAGTAGGCTACACCCTAGGGAGAAATGTAAGCGGATTGCGTTTAATTAGATTTGATTTACTCAACGTCTTCAACGGCTGGGGGGAGATCTTCTTCCAGAACCACAGGTTCCAATGAAATAGACAAAGGTGGAATACCTTCTAACTTAACACGCATCTGTTCTCGATATTTAGCTGCCATTTCATCTGCCTTATCATAGACCAGTCCTGGGTTTTTAACCATCGCACCAGGTTCCGGTTCCAGTTGTTTTGTAGACAGGGAGATGCGTCCCCGTTCAGCATCCAAATCAATAATCATGACTTTCAGTTCATCATTGACATTGAAAACGCTGCTGGGGGTATCGATATGGTCATGGGAGATTTCTGAAATATGTAAAAGACCACTCACACCGCCAATATCAATGAATGCTCCATAGGGCTTAATACCCCGTACCGTACCCAATAATACTTCACCCACTTCCAGTCGGTTCATCTTCCGTTCGACTAACGCCCGTCGATGACTTAAAACCAAACGATTCCGATCCTCATCCACTTCTAGAAATTTCAGTGGGAGGTCTTCACCCATTAAATCTTCTTTTGGCTTGCGAGTACTAATGTGAGAACCAGGAATAAAACCCCGGAGCCCTTCTATTCTCACTAAGGCTCCGCCACGATTCGTTGCAAAAACAGCGGAGCGCACCGTAGCATCTTCAGCTTGGAGTTGACGAACCCTTTCCCAAGCTCGCATATACTCAATCCGTCGAATTGACAGGGTTAATTGTCCATCATCATTTTCCTCAGTGAGAATAAAAAATTCTCTGGTTTCATTGGACTGTAAAACTTCCTCAGGATTATCGACACGATTAATGGACATTTCCTGGATGGGAATATAGGCGGCAGTTTTAGCACCAATGTCAATCAGGGCACCCTTAGGCTCCAAACTGAATACAGTCCCAGCGACAATGTCACCAGGACTGAAATGGTAGTCATATTTATCGAGTAATGCGGCGAAATCCTCGCGAGTAAAGCCAATATCAATAGGGGTGTCCTGAGTTATCATGCTGGGTGATTCCTGTACGATCTCCGTTAGGTTAATTGAAGTTTTAAGTTAGACAAAGTACTGATCGGGTACATAAACGACCAGTATTAATTTAGGTTTGACTTGAGAAATGTTTCCAGCCCTTGAGAAATTTTAAGGCATATTTTTCTCTAGTGAAAGATCTTTAATTATAGGACATGAAATGCATCAAAAGCACACATTACATGACCGAGATATAACTTTTTGACCCAACGTATTGCGTCTTAAGAAAAAGTCGGGGAGAGATGAGGGGTGTCAATTTGTTAGATCAAGTGAATTACTCCTTTCTAAAGTTGTTTCTTTAATCGACCAAAGTTTAATTTCTGGGTTTTTCCTAACTTGCCCCCCTCAATTCTATCCTGGATAAATAAAAATTCCTTATTTTGCCAAAGGGGAATGAAGGGAATGTCCTCTGCCACCAGGGTTTGTAGTTGGTTGAGTAGGTTTAGCCGCATACTCTCATTATTGGTTTGGCGCGATTGACTGATTAATTGATTGGCGCGATCGCTAAAATAAAATGAACCCTGTAATTTACTTGCCCCCGATTCGCATTGATTGGGTGTCTTACCTTGGCTGCAATCCAAAAACGGTTGCAGGTAGTTATCAGCATCCAGAAAATCAGGACTCCAATCTAGCATGATCATTGGATATACTCCCTTATCCAGATTCTGATAGGCAGTTGCCGACTCTACACCTTGTAGTTCCAAAGTAATCAAATCTCCAAGTTTTTGATGGATAGACGCCTGTAGGGTTTGGGCAGCAATGACATTATTTGTCAAATTAGAACGATACCATAACTCAACCCGAAGCGGGTTGGCAGAAGAATATCCTGCTTCAAGTAACCAAGCTTTCGCTTTTTGGGCATTACCATCTCCATAGGGAGATTGAAAGACGGGTCTACTCCCGGTGATGGTGGAAGGAATGAGGCTATACAGGGGCTCCACCTGACCACGAAAAACCCGGTCTTGTAACAGCGGTCGATCAATCAATGCTGCAATTGCTTTGCGAACCAAGGGATTATCAAGGGGTGGTTGTTGTAAGTTGAGACTCAAATAATGAATCCCATTACCAGGTCCTTCTATCATTTGCCAACCCCGGGATTGACCATCCCGCTGCAATGCAAGAATCTGATCCACATCCAGGGTTTGATACGCCACATCAACGGAACCGGAGCGAAACCCATTGAACAAATTGGCACCACTGGTAAAAAACTGAATACTAACACCAGGATTGGCGGCTCGCTCCCCCCAATATTGCTCAAAGCGCTCCATTTTGAGGGAGTCGGGGCTGGATTGAACTAATTGATAGGGACCGGTGCCCACAAAACTATCTGGGTTAAATTGTCCAGCCCCAATTTTATATACATTGGGGGCAACGGCACACATCCCGGGTACGGTCAATAGGGATGGAAAAGCTGCAAAGGGTTGTTTTAAGGTAATGGTTAACTCATAGTCACCCGTGGCAACAATGGACTTCACCACATCGCCCAACAAAAAAGAGGGACTACCTTCATTGGAGATAAACCGTTGCAGGGAAAAGACCATGGCGTTGGCATCAAAGGAGCTGCCATTGTGAAATACAACTCCTTGACGTAAAGGAATGGTATAGGTGAGTCCGTCATTACTAATGACAGGCATGGTCATTGCTAGTTGGGGAACTAGGTTTCCGGTTTCAGGGTCGGCTATGTAGAGGCGATCGCCCAGATTATATAAAACCGTGCCAGAAAAAATTTCATAGGCATCAGCGGGATCAAGGGTACGAATTCGAGCCGTCGTTCCAAGAATAATTTGTCCTGAACTTGGGGAAAATTGAGGATTGGTGGTAACACCAGATTGACAACCGATGATGGAAAGGATAATTAATCCCACCCATGCCCAGGCAAAGGGATGTTGACCCAATAACCGCTTTATCGTTGCTATGGTTCTCAGATTGAATGTCACTGTAATCACCTAAACTTAACTAACAAGGGATGGGATGATGTCCAGACTCAACCCCAAAGGATCAGCGTCAGGAGGATATGAGACTAAATTATCGGTATTATCGGTCTTGTTTTTCAGATTTCGTTCAAAAACCATCGGGTTTGTGGTTAATATTAAAGTGAAAATCTAACTCAAAATAGGATGGTGATAAAAAGGTAAAGATTGAAACGATGGGGTAAAAGCGCTGCCCCTATAAGAAGGCGAAGCCCCCAACCAATTCCTATTCTTACTTGTTCAGGACTACCCAAACTAATTCGGATGGTTCGTTCATTCAAAAAACTAATCCTAATCCAGGATGAAACCATCATTTATCCCTTCTCTCTTCTCCATTCATGCCCACCTCCCCTCTAAAATATGCTTACTATCCCGGCTGTGTTGCCCAGGGTGCTTGTCGGGAGTTATACCAATCCACCCAATCCTTAAGCAAAGCCCTAGGCATTGAACTCATAGAACTAAAGCAGGCCGCTTGTTGCGGTTCGGGAACATTCAAGGAAGACTCTCAGCTTTTAGAAGACACTGTCAATGCCCGTAATATTTCTTTGGCAGAAGAATTGAAACTACCGCTTTTAACCCATTGCAGTACCTGTCAAGGGGTTATCGGGCAAGTGGATGATCGACTGAAGGATGCCAAAATCAATCATCCTGATTATTTCCAGCGCGTTAATGGGTTACTCCGGAAAGAACAATGCAGCCCCTATCGCGGTACTACCACCGTGACTCATTTATTATGGGTTCTGGTCGGTGATTATGGGTTGGAGGCAATTCAGGAAAAAATTACCAAGTCTTTGGTTGGCTTGAGGTGTGCGGCTTTTTATGGTTGCTACTTACTGCGTGCACAAAAACATCTGCCCTTGGATGATCCATTTCAACCAGAATCAATGGAAAATCTATTTCGAGCAGTGGGAGCAACCCCAATCTACTATTCGGGACGAACCCAATGTTGTGGCTGGCCAATTGCCAGTTATGCCACCGAATCATCTTTTAAGTTGGCAGGGGGACATATACAGGAAGCGATCGCCCATGGGGCTGATTGTATTGTTACCCCCTGTCCCCTTTGTCATTTGAACTTAGATTCTCGTCAACCGGAAGTGGAACAAGTGACTGGACAAAAACTGGGGTTGCCGATTTTACACCTGCCCCAATTAGTTGGACTGGCATTGGGGATCCCACCCCAACAGTTGGGCTTACATCGACATATTGTATCCACCCGCTCCTTGTTACAAAAGCTGGAATTATGATTTTTTTATCTTCTAGTCCCACTCCCCCAGCCATGGGTTTTACCAGTTTCATTGTAAACAGAATCCTGTCTTTCCCATCCCTTGCTAACTGGGCAAAAACCCAAGCTAAACAAATGATGATCCAGCGAGCCCATCAAATTGGGGTGGATTGGCTAGGGCATGTGGCACTCTTAAATACACGAGATTGGTCTTTGGATCTCAGCCAGGTCACCACTCCGGGTTTATCCTACCCCGATTATTATGTCACTTCTTTCCATGGCTATGCAGATGGAAACTTATCTTGGGAAGCAGCTTTTGAAGTGGAAGTAGCTGCCTATGCGGTTCATAGTCGTGTTTGGGGAGCAGTTGATGCCCATGGAGATGCCCGGTTACGCCAAAGTTATCATCAAATCCTTCAATCTCATATCCCCTCACCATTGAAGATACTTGATTTAGGTTGTAGTGTTGGCATGAGTACTGCCGCACTTCAGGTCAATTATCCGGGGGCTGAGGTGGTGGGTATTGACCTATCCCCCTACTTTTTATCCGTTGCTCAGCACCAAGCTCCAGCCCGCATCCCTGTTCCCTCCCATCCAGTTTCACCCCCCACTTGGCTCCATGCTGCTGCCGAAGCAACAGGGTTGCCAGATCAGTCTTTTGATTTGGTATCTGGGTTTCTTCTGTTTCATGAATTACCAGAGGAAGCAGCCATCGCCATCCTGAGGGAGGTTCACCGCTTACTTCGTCCTGGTGGTTACTTTGCCATGATGGATATGAATCCCCAGTCTCCCGTCTATGCTCAGATGAAGCCTTACATTTTAACCCTCCTCAAAAGTACAGAACCCTATTTAGATGAGTACTTTAAATTGGATTTTAGCCAGGCTCTCCACTCCGTTGGTTTTCAGCCCCCCACAGTTGTGGGGAATAGCCCCCGCCACCGCACGATTGTTGCTCGTCGGTAAAGAAACCCTTTCACCCACCACCCCGACCCTATGATGAATTGGCAGTTAATCCAAGTCGATGCATTTACAAATCGCCCTTTTTCTGGAAATCCCGCTGCCGTGTGCATTTTGCCTGAGATGGGTTCATCTGCCTGGCTGCAACATGTGGCTAGGGAAATGAATCTGTCGGAAACCGCTTTTTTACTCCCCCATGGAGATGGATTCAGTTTACGGTGGTTCACTCCCAAAGTCGAAGTAGACCTGTGTGGTCATGCAACCTTGGCAAGTGCCCATGTTTTATGGACAGAAGGTTATTTGGCATCAACTGCCACCGCCCGTTTCTTTACCCGTAGCGGATTGTTAACTGCCCAACGGCATGGGGATTGGATCGAACTTAATTTCCCCCCCATTCCCTGTCAGACGGTATCAGTGCCAGATGGTTTGGAGGCAGCTTTGGGGGTTAAACCCCGATGGGTGGGATTAAGTTCATTCGCCTACCTAGTTGAACTTGATTCAGAGACTATGGTTAAGCAGTTACAGCCTAATTTTAGTCTACTGGCTCCACTCCATCCCCAAGGGGTTATTGTGACAAGCATCGCTTCTACCCCAGGATTTGATTTTGTGTCCCGTTTTTTTGCTCCATCTCTGGGTGTGAATGAAGACCCGGTGACTGGTGCTGCCCATTGCTGCCTGACTCCATTCTGGGCTGGTCGGCTGGGAACGTCAGAGTTGGTTGCCCATCAGGCTTCTGCCCGGGGTGGAATTGTGCGAGTTAGGGAAGGGGACGGACGCATTTATGTATCCGGTCAGGCGGTGACAATATTCAAAGCTATCTTTGACAAAACGGTATATGAATTTTCAGACACTATTTTAGAAACCGGTTTAACGGAAACGTTAGGATTTTAGTGTAGATTTTTGTGTAACCAATTCCACCCCACTTGCCACTACCATGAAATTTGCCCAACGTTTAGCACCCCTCCGCTCCAATGTATTTGCCGATATGGATCAAGCTAAGGCGCGGGCGAAGGCTGGAGGACTGGATGTAATTGATTTATCCTTGGGTTCCTCGGATTTACCGGTGGAGCCTCATGTGCTGGAGGCCATCGCCCAATCACTGCCAGATGCTAGCACCCATGGTTACCTGCTATTCCATGGAACTCGCCCATTCCGAACCGCCGCCGCAAATTGGTATACCCAAAAATTTGGGATTCCCGTAGATCCTGAAACTGAAGTATTACCGTTAATTGGTTCCCAAGAAGGGACAGCCCATCTACCCCTTGCATTACTAGATCCTGGTGATTTTGCCCTGTTAACGGATCCAGGGTATCCATCCCATATTGGGGGGGTTCTGCTGGCAGGCGGTCAAATGTATCCCATGACGTTACGGGAAGAAAACGGCTATTTGCCGGTTTTTACCGAAATTCCCATGGCGGTTCTGGAGCAGTCCCGCATGATGGTACTCAGTTATCCCCACAATCCCACCACTGCCATTGCTTCCCTTAGCTTTTTTCAATCTGCAGTCGAGTTTTGTCAACGTCACAACTTAGCTCTTGTCCATGATTTCCCCTATGTCGATCTCATCTTTGACCCTACTGTTCATCAAACCCAGGTTGCACCATCGATTCTCCAGGCAGATCCCCAGAAAACTGTTTCGATTGAATTTTTTAGCTTATCTAAGTCCTATAACATGGGTGGATTCCGAGTGGGTTACGCCATCGGAAATCGTGAATTAATTTTGGCTTTACGCAATATTAAAGCAATGGTGGACTTTAACCAGTACCAAGGAATTTTACAAGGGGCGATCGCTGCCTTAACAGGTCCTCAAGGGGGAGTGGGTCGATCCACAGAAGTTTTTCGTCGTCGTCGGGATGCCTTTATCCAGGCATTAAGTCGAATTGGCTGGCAAGTTCCTATCCCGAGGGCCACCATGTATATTTGGGCAAAGCTGCCGTCAAAGTGGGAAAACAGATCACTGGAATTTTGTACCTATCTAGTTGAAAATACAGGGGTTGCCGTTTCTCCAGGTGCCGGGTTTGGAAAATCTGGCGAGGGGTTTGTGCGGTTTGCCTTGGTACATGAACCAGAGGTGCTAGAGCACGTGGTTGATAGGATAGCCGCTGTTTTATAAATTTTTGAAGGAGGACTCGGTATTTTAACGTGAGTTCTGGATAAGAAAGGGCGGTAGCCGTAGGCTGAAAAAAGCAAACCATTCAGCAAGTCCCCCCCTATGTCTCGCTTAGAAGACCTCTTCTGCTCAAATGACAAGGGGGAATTGGTCAACTTTACCCTGACTCCCGGTAACACCGATGACCGAACTCCTGTGCCCAAGCTATTGCAGCAGATCTTCGGCAAGGTCTTCGCCGCCAAGGCTATGTTTCGCAAAAGTTGGCAAAACAACTCTGGCAGCAGACCGGAGTACAACTCATCAACAAACTGGGGCGCACTATGAAGAATCCCTTGCTGTTGCGAAAGGGATCCCTCATTGAAACCATCATTGACCAGTTGAAAAACATCTCCCCCATCGAGCACTCCTGGCATCCCTCCCCGGTCAACTAGCTGGTCAACCTGGTCGGGGGATTAATTGCCTACTGCCACCAACCGAAAAAACCCTCGATGGCGCTTGACTCAAACTTGCTCCCTCAGGCTTATCCATAACTGACGTTAAATTACACGCCGAATTGCGATTGATAAGGTTGTGCCGATGCCAACTTCACTGATGATATGAATGGTGCCTTGATGTTGTTCCACACATTTTTTGACAACCACTAAACCCAGTCCAGTTCCAGGAATCGTGTGTACATTCTTACCGCGATGGAACGGTTCAAACAATCGTTGTTGATCCTCTAAAGGAATGCCAATACCTTCATCTTGTACACTCAGGAGCACGGTGTTGGGTTGGAACTCTAACGTCAACCGGATATGTCCACCTTGTGGAGAATATTTGATGGCATTAGACAACAAGTTGGACAGAATAGAGTGCATTAACTTCTCATCCAGGTTGATCGGGTAGGATTTTCCCTGGCAGGTAAAGGTGAGTATGTGGTGAGTACCTGCACTGAGGCGCATCTCTTCTACAAAGTGACGGCAGTATCGTTCCAGTTTAAGGGGCTTTGGATTAAATGCCAAGTTACCGGCTTCGGCGCGGTTAATGGTCAAAATATCATCCAGCAATTGCACCATATTGTTGACGGAGTCTTGAATTCGGCGAAGATTCCGCAACCGTTTTTCCGTGTTGTGCCACTCATCCTGAGAGTTTTCTAGTACTTGAGCTGCCGCTAAGGCTGTACTGAGGGGCGTTCGAAACTCATGGGATGCCATTGAGAAAAAGCGGGTTTTCAAGGTGCTGATTTCTCTTTCTCGTTCCAGCGATAGGCGAATTTCGTCAGCGCGTTTGCGAGCAGTGGTATCCCGCTGTACCGCAATCCAATGCGTATAACAGCCTTTGGCATCAGCAACCGGAACCAAGCTGAATTCATTCCAAAATTCCAAGCCATCTTTGCGATAGTTAATCACTTCTACAGTGACCGATTCCCAACGAGCGAGGGCAGTCCGAATTTTCTGGAGTTCGGTGCGGTCTGTTTTAGGACCTTGCAAAATTCGAGGGGTTTTGCCTAATACTTCATCAGGGGTGTAGCCGGTAATGCGGGTAAAGGCTTCATTCACATAGAGAATCCGGGGTCCGGGTTCATCAATCGGTTCGGCTTCTGTGATGATCACCGCATCATTCGTATTCACCACCACCGATTGGAGCAATCGTAACTGCTCGGCCTGTTGTTTTTGTTCGGTAATGTCCGCAATGACCGCCACAATGCCGCTAATCTGTCCGTTGGTATCGAGCAGTGGGGCGGCGGAGAAAATTAGGTCGACCCCAGTCCCGTCTTTTTTGGCGCGACGGAGTTCTACTCTGGTATAGGTTTTGCCTTGCAGAACACTGCCCTGGAGGGTGGCACAATCTTCTAGTGGCTCGTCCAGCCGAATCGGACTGGGGCGATCGCGCACTTCTGCTTCCGTCCAGCCAAACATTTGCTCTGCCGCTGGATTCCAGATTTTGACCTGACCGTCTAGATCGAGCATGAGGATGGCGCGGGGAGAGGCTGTGACTAAGGCTTGTAAAGTTTCGTTGGTATGACGCAGGGCAATTTCGGTGCGCTGGCGTTCGACGATTTCGGCTCGTAGGGAGGCGTTGGCGGTGGCTAACTCGGCAGTGCGCTGTTGAACTCGTTGCTCTAATTGGCTATTCAGTTGTTGAAGTTGATGATAAAGTTCGGATTGTTGAATGGCGATCGCCACCTGGGTTGCCAATTGCTTCATCAAGTCCACTTCCCAGCCTTGCCACTGACGAGGATGGCTACACTGATGGGCAATCAATAAACCCCAGAGATAGGGATGGGAATTTACAGCGGCTTGGGAATCTGCTTCACGATATTCCTGGATAATTGGAACTACCAATTTTGCCTGAACTCCAAACTGTTTGACGAAGTCCGCCAGACACTCTTCTATATCTTCCTGGTCAACATTGGTAATGGTACGAGTTTTCCCCAGAGAGTATGCCTGGTGATACTCCTGGGGAAAGACCTCTTCCGGAAAGGTTTGACCCAGAACAGTGGGATAGGGCGGTAATAGGGTTTCGTGAATCGCACAACCGGTACCGTTGTCCCACAGGCGATAGATCAAGACGCGATCGGCTTGCAGAAAGCGTTGAACTTCCTCCACCGTTGTTGCCATCACTTCATCCAGATCGAGGGATTGACGAATCTGCTGGGCAATCTGATGCACTAACCGTTCACGCTCAGTCTGCTGGCGCAATTCCTTTTCAACACGATGACGACGGGCGATTTCCTGGTTGAAATATTTGTAAATCCCAACCAGGAATAACCCGCCTAGGGCAATGTCTGATGCAACCCAAGGAAAAGGATGGGGGAGCGGAATGAGCATAGGAATCTGTGATCGCGAGAGAACGGTGAAATCATCCCCCTCGAACATCTATTGTACAGAGAGAGAAACGGCTAACATCCCAATCAATGCAATAGAAAGCGGTATCAAGAGAGCCGCTACGACTGGCCAGTTGGCACGCTCTGTAAAGGTTTGCCAGTCAAACTGCTCGCCTTGGGTAAATAAACCATCGGCATTCTGGCGAGTTGTCCAGACTCCTCGTAGGCTGGCTTTAGGCAACTTATTCCGATAATCCTTGCCATACCGTGCCATGTGAGCAAAGGTCACTTCCCCTTGAGCACGTTGCGGTAAAATGCGGCGGCGTTGATAAGGCACCGTGTCATCACCAAAATTACTCTGATACTCTTCACTGTTGAGTAATGCATCGACAAACCCTTGCAGTCCCTTGGTGGCAAGCACAATCGACCAAGCCAGTTTTTCGCGATCGCTATACACATTGCGCCCCAAAACGCGTTGCACACAAATCTCGACAAAGCGATAGTTGTTATTGCTCTCGTAGGTCAGTCGCCGGAAAGAATCAGACAATACCAATCCGCGAATGAATTCTTTGACGGTGATTTGACCTGCCCGCAACTGAGATTCTAAAAACCGTTGACGGTTGCTAGAGACCATCTGCTGTTCATTACAGATCTGGCGATAGGCTGCCATGATCAACATATCTAAATCAGAGCCAGATAGCAGGTTGGTCGTAGTGTAAACCCGGGGTTGCTCATCGCCGGGAATCTCAAATCCCTCAACGCGATGATTTTGGGATAAGGGAATATATTCTAGCATAGGAACTGGCATAATGTTTCTCCAAAAAAATAGTTAAGTTGAAATTTGTGCTTTGGCAATTCACTGGGTCGGAATGATCAAGGGCAGATTGAGTGATCGGCTTTGCCGCCTTGGAGAGAATCTCCCATCTCTCCTAGAATTATAGAATGGCATTAACCGTTAAAAACGCGGTTACGCCACTTATTCACCCGCGCTTCCCCGATCGTGGCATACCGTCGGGTATCGGCAATTTGGTCTTGCAGTGCCGCAATCTGAGCGACCTGCACATCTGCCTGCCGTTGCAACGCAGCAGAACTCTCTTCAGAGGGATAGACAGCGGAGGACTGCCAATCGCTTTTGAGATAGGAGGCACCGATCGCGGCAAAGGGATGCAAATCGGCTAGTTGTTGTTGCAAGCGATCAATCATTTGGGCTTGCTCCTGAATCGTTTGCTGCAAGGCTTGTTCAGCAGCGTAGCTAGACGTGGTGGCTTGGGCTTGCGTGATCGCCGGATACTTGGGCTTAAACACCTCCGCCAGGATTTCGCTGACATCCCGCACCTTGAGTTTGCCATAGGGCGAATTCTGGATGATGGCTCGGGTTAATTGGGGTTTGTTCCTGGTGACCAGATCTTTATCACTGCTGGAAGCACTTCGCAGTAATTGCAGCATATTGGTAAATTCCAGCATGGATTGCCCTGCTTGAGTACGATAGCCCCGAAAATAGGGCACCACCGCTTCACCAAAGGCACTTTGATACTCATCGCTGTCTAGGTAGGTATCAATATCGGCTTCAAAGCTGCTTTGATCCAGGATGGCGCTGTGATAGCGCATCTCCTCAAAGTTGTCGGGGGCACGCCCCAATAGGTGCTTAAAGTTCAGTTCGATCGCCCGATAGCGATAGCAGTTGTCAAAAAAGCGGGTGCGATACAACTCTGACTTTGCCAATTGCCGCACAAATTCACGGACACTGAGTGTACCCCGCTTCAGTTGCGACTCAGCAACGGTTAACCGTTCACTTTCCATCACATGGGCATTGCCCAACACTTGTCGGTAAACAGCTCGAATCACAACATCGGCATCGGCATCTGAGAAACCGGGACACAGTTCAACGGGTGCGGTTTCCTTAAAGGGTTGGTATGCCTGGTAAAATTGCGCCTGCTGATTCGCTTCTGACGCAGAGAGGGTTGGAGTAGGGGGTCGTGACCAACTGCGATCGGGAGCCTCGGTTTTTAGTCCCAAAACTTTTGCTAAAAGTTGATTGATATCGGTGACCGCAGCAGGGCGTTGCCAAGGTGATGGCGCATTTTTGACTGGGGCGATCGCGCTCGGACGATTCATCATCAGAGATGCATTCAACCGGGAGTGATTTTGGCGGGTCAGATCTTTATCACTACTTGCCGCACCGCGCAAGAGTAGGAACAGATGGGTAAAGCCCACCATTTTCTGACCCAGTTGAGTTTTATGCCCCCGGTAATAGGGCACCGTATCCTCACCAAACGCTGACTGATACTCATCACTATCGATATAACAATCGATCTCTGCTGCAAACCCATCCTGATCGAGATAGCGACTATGTTCAGCAATTTCTTCACGGCTTTCCGGTGCACGACCGAGTAAATGTTTGAAATTGAGTTCGATCGATCGCGTCCGCGAACATGTCTCAAAGAAAAGCGTCCGGTACAGATCCGACTGGGCAACCTGACGCACAAATTCTCGCACACTGATGTCTCCCTGTTTCAGTCGAGATTCTGAAACGATCAATCGCTCACTCTCCATCACATGAGCATTCCCCATTACCTGTCGGTAAACGGCACGAATCACCATCTCAACCTCTGGCTCTGAGCGATCTGACCACAGCCGGATCGGATCAGTTTCATCAAATACACCAACGCCTAAGAGTGCGTCAGGGTTAACTACAGGATTTACAAACGTATTGACCATTGGAACCATCTCCTTGACTCAATCGTTAATTACGAACTGTAACGGTGAACACCAATCATTGAGTCAGTAATTAACGTCTGATGAAAACATTGCCTTAACTTTGGGGTTTGGGTTTGCCTCTTGCTTTTTTATTCGACGTTCCAGATGTGTTCCCTTTTTGAGAGGCAGGCGGGGCTGCAGATTTGCGAGTATTACTTCTGGAGGAGTTCGCAGTCTGAGATGCAGTAGCTGTCGGCGGGGATACGATCGACTCAGCCTCTTGTGCAACCATATTAAAGGATGATGACGGTGCCGTAGATAACATCCTGACACTGATCACACGACCTTTCAATTGGTGGATAGACTGAATTGTTTGAGACAAGTATGAAAATGAAACCTTGATGACATAGCTACTTTTCCGGAGGGTTGCATCTGTATAAGAGGGCTTCACCTCGAGACTAAACAAGCGATTTGCATAGTCACTCATGCTAAACCCAGGAGAGATATTTATGATTTTCTCCACATACTTACAAAATTTAGGAATCTTGAATTGATAGAGAATGGATGCTACATTATGTTATTTCATCTACCCCTGATTTCCCTAAATTCTCATAACACAGCTACTAAATTTGCAGGTCAAACCGTGTCCGAAAACTCCCGTATCTCAGCCAATACTGCTTGAGATCATGATGGGGCGTATGCAAACTGGCTTTTGCCCGATGCAAAATGATTTGTCGATGATTGCCCATCCAAATCTTATCAACGGAGTCTACTGAAATCACGCTTCCTCCCAAAGCCGTAATGCAGTCAGTGAATCGCTCAATGGCTGAGTAATCCACCGTTTCAAACAAAAAAAAGTTGCCCGAACAAATCACATGCCGACTGCGAATCCAGCCTTTCAATTTCTTTGCGGCGATGGGTGGCAGCATTCCGGTGGGAGTTACGGAGGATTCATGGACAGAAGGCTTATGGATGCCCACTAACGAGGTCATGGATACCTGGGAGGTAGGGAGTAAAAGCGGATTTTGATAAGAAGAACCTGCTCTACCAAGTCGTAGGGTAGGCGAGAGAGATGAATCACAGCCCACCACGACCTAGACAACCTCAGTGATGCTGATGATTTTGCCAGAGGTGCGATGGATCCGCTGAATCTGGGGGGTCATGTTATCACCAGAAACCAGATAGGTCGTGGTGCTAAACCGACGTGGGGCATCAAATTTAGAGCCTTGAACCAGAATCTTGAACATTTTCTTGTTGGCTTCCCCTGTTCCACCTAAATTAATGCTGGGGGGGACAATTGGGGTGCTGCTATTGGTGGCAACGGCATACCCCAACTGGGAGGATTTGACCGCGCTACTAATTTGAGATGGACCGCGATCGAGGGCATACATTCGGTTAAAGGTGACCTGGCTTTGCCCTGCTTGGGTGTTGCTGCGGCGATAGGGAACGATATTTTCTCCAAAGACGTTCTGATATTCATCACTGTCCAGGTAGGAGTCAATCTCAGCATCATAGCCTTCAACAACACAGCGGACGATGTGCTCTGAAATCTCTGCCTGGGCCTCTGGAGGACGACCCAGGAAATGCATGAAGTTCAGTTCCACAAAGCGATAGGGCGCGCAGGACTCGAAATAGCGGGAGCGATAAAACTCCGACTTGCCCACCGCGCGGACAAACTCACGAACTGACAGGCTGCGATCGCTCAACTGCGACTCTGCCACAGCCAACCGCTCACTGTCCATCACATGGGGATTACCTAAGGTCTGTTTGTAAACCGCTCGAATCACAGCTTGCACATCATCCGAGGAACTGGTGGACCACAACTCTAATGGAGTGGCATTAATCACGATACTACCCATTGAAACTCTCCTATTTAAAGAATGAAATGTAAATGAACCGTGCCTGTTGAAAAGCTGGTTTAAACCGCTGTGATACTGGCGATCACACCACCCTGCTGGTGAATCCGTTGATACTCCTGGGAAAGCTTATCGTAGGGCACCAAATACACCTGATTGGAACGCCGGAACTTGGAAATATTATTAAAGGATTTTGCGCGATAGCCCGTGACTTCA
>CAIUCS010000036.1 GCA_903897715.1 uncultured Synechococcales cyanobacterium | reverse complement strand
GGCTTTCCCCATCGTTGCCACCATGGTCCTGGGGGTAGGGTTCCATAATTATTAAAGAGTAGTTGATTCCTTTGAGATTCAGCAATAAATTGAGGGGTTTGAACATATCGGTAAACCCCATGGCAACTGTGACCATCAAAATGTAAGGCAAGGATGGCACCATCGCCGTCAAACCAATGTTGTACCCTTTGTTGACCCCGTTCAAATCGTGCTGGACCATTGCGATAGAGAGAACCACGCAATCCTAAAGGCAGGTGACCGGACAAAACAGATAACGGTTGCAGTTCAAATTCGCAGGCAGGTTGGGCGATCGCCCGTGACCAAAGAGCAGGGGCACTACTCCAGTGATGAGATTGGGGATTAGGATTCATTAAAAGTCTAAACTGGGCCAGTCTTCATCCCGGTAGTAGTGGAACATAGTATCAAATTTTTGTAGTTCAGCTCGAGGGATAGATAATAGGGGAGATCCATCATCAATCCAGAGTTGGTTTAAATTTTCTAAATCCGATGCCATGGCTTCCCGGTCTAAATCTGGAGGGATCGTACCAAAATAACCAAGGGTAATATGGGCAGTCAGGTGGTATTGCTGCTCAATTCCCAGAGACACCAGTTCAGAATTTTGATAAACAGCCCTTCGTAACTCCAAGAGACGATGGTAGGAATCCTCTCCATGGGGTACTAAACAAACCCCAATCGCCCGTGGCATTACCATTAACCCTACAACTTGCCATTGCAAAGGGATTCCCCGTCCAATGATAGGCTGGTATTGGTGAAAAATTTCA
This sequence comes from uncultured Synechococcales cyanobacterium, assembly GCA_903897715.1. Classification (GTDB taxonomy): domain Bacteria; phylum Cyanobacteriota; class Cyanobacteriia; order CAIUCS01; family CAIUCS01; genus CAIUCS01. Next base: position 3,219 of record CAIUCS010000036.1, on the reverse strand, counting down.
CCAATACGGCTGCGTAACTGCTCTTCAAACTGGGAATTTTCGTTTAATACATGACGATAAGCACTGTCCCAGATCAAATCGGCCAAGGTGAGATGGAAAGAACTTGGGGGTAAGGGTTCAACCAATTGTGAGGGCAGTTGACGTAATAGAGTTTCTTGAAATAAGGTTAACTTACTGTGCAAGGGAGCATTACAGCTATCCGTTGACCAAGGGGGAGTCACAATGGTGTAGCCAGGGAATAAGGTTGGCTGCCGGTGACCGTCGGCATTGACCATGAATTTAGGAGATTCATGAATGTGCTGCAATTGAGAGCGATAGCTCTCTGGCAGGGTCATCCGCATTAGCCGATTGATGTAGGTATGATAATTGTCGTCCAAGCTGAGAACATCCTCGCCCAATTTAGGATAGATTCCATTATTCTAGCCCTTTAGAGTCCTCTTATGATAACGTCACATAGGTTATTTGAGTAATTCTCTAAGGGCAAGAGCTTGATGAAACCGCAGTTTTCAATTCAAAGTATAGCTAAAGATACAGAAATAGCTAGTAGATAGAAGAGATAGATACAAGGCATTATCCTTATCTGTGTGTTAAGTCCTGAAGGATCTCCCTCTGAGCGTTGAGTTTTTATTCAGGTATCTTAGACGAGTCATAGAAGCTTAGAAGATCCTCTCCTCAAGCCCCAAAGTTTCCTGATTCAATGTCTGGACTAAATTGAAAAATTCCTTTATTCCAACTGGGTAAGGAGTTGGATATAATTAATGCCATGTGTGGAGGGTTCATTCAATGACGAAGCTACGTGTAGGGTTATTATTTGGCGGTTGTTCAGGGGAACATGAAGTATCGATTCGGTCGGCAATGTCCATCGCCCACGCCCTCAATCACTCTAGTAATGCCCAGATTTATGAAGTAGTTCCCGTTTACATTGAAAAAGATGGAACATGGGGTTCATCTGAATTAGCCCACACCCTATTGGTGAGCGGTGTTCCCCCAGTGCCACGCACCACAGAAAAAACCTTAAATCTCCAACCCACAACCCTCATCCAAGGGTTATCCAATCAATTCGATCCCATTGATGTTTGGTTTCCCATCCTTCATGGTCCCAATGGTGAAGATGGAACTATACAAGGCTTACTTCGACTAGTGCAAATTCCATTTGTTGGTTCAGATGTCTTGGGTTCAGCCTTAGGCATGGATAAAATCGCTATGAAAATGGTCTTTGCCCAAGCCGGTCTACCTCAAGTGCGGTATATGGCGGTTACCCGGTCTCAGGTACGGTCTAACCCATCTATATTTCCCACATTATGCGATCGCATTGAAGCTGAAATTGGTTATCCATGTTTTGTCAAGCCCGCCAACTTGGGTTCATCGGTGGGTATCGCCAAAGTTCTGACCCGCACCCATCTGGAATCAGCCCTTGATGAGGCTGCTAATTATGACCGACGTTTAATTGTGGAAGCTGGAGTTCCGTCCCCTAGGGAAGTGGAATGTGCCGTGCTTGGGAATGATACCCCACGGGCATCTGTGGTTGGTGAAATTTCATATCATAGTGACTTTTACGACTATGAAACTAAATACACGGAAGGGTTAGCCGAATTAGTCATTCCAGCCCATTTACCAGCCCCCATTACTGAAAAGATTCAAGAGATGGCTATCCAAGCCTTTCATGCAGTTGATGCAGCGGGTTTGGCGCGGGTGGATTTCTTTTATCTGGAAACGACGGGAGAGGTACTGATTAATGAAATTAACACAATGCCCGGCTTTACCGTCACCAGTATGTACCCCCGTCTCTGGTCAGCCACTGGCATTGAGTTTCCCAGTTTGGTACACCAATTAATCCAACTGGCATTGGCACAACGCTAAAGGTTCGTAGGGGCGAAGCCCCTAAACCCCCAACCAATTCCCTATCCTTACTTGTTTCAGATTACCTATTTTTAATTCCAATCGTTTAATGCCTGACTTCCATGCTTCAGGTCTTTAGGAACCACAGGAGGGCTGATGTCTCGAATCCGGACTCTACAAATATATATCATCACTCGGTTGTTGCTCGCTCCCATCATGGTATGGTTGGTGACCACCTTGGTATTTTTATTATTACGCGCCACCCCTGGAGATCCGGTGGACTCAATCCTAGGACCTCGGGCTCCCGCTTTGGTAAAGCAAGCCCTACGGGAACAGTTAGGGCTAACTGGCTCAATATGGCACCAATACCGGAGTTATATGGGGCAGTTGTTAAACCTAGATTTGGGCAGTTCCCTAGTACGGCAAGGTCAGACGGTATGGGGTGTGATTCAAGATTTCTTTCCGGCAACAGTGGAGTTGGCATTATTGGGCATGACCATCGCCTTAGTAGTGGGAATTACACTGGGTTGCATTTCTGCAACTCACCCCAACTCCCTCTGGGATGGGGGGGGGCGGTTATTTGGGATTATTACCTATGCCTTACCAGCTTTTTGGATCGGCATGTTAGCCCAGTTGATATTTGGGGTATGGTTGCAGTGGTTTCCATTGGGTACACGGTTCCCAATTACCCAGAGCCCACCCCAAGGTCCGACGGGTCTCTATGTTTTGGATAGTTTACTTGCTGGAAATTGGATGCAGACCATCACCAGTTTGCATTACTTAGCACTGCCCAGTTTAACCCTAGGGGTACTCATTAGTGGCATTTTTGAACGAATTGTTCGAGTGAATTTACAAAAGACCCTCCAATCTGATTATGTTGAAGCTGCGCGAGCGAGGGGGATTCCTGAATGGCGAATTCTTATGTTCCATGCTCTACAAACTGCCTTGATTCCAGTAGTCACTGTAATGGGGTTAACTCTGGCAGCTTTGCTAGGAGGTGCCATTTTAACAGAGGTAACATTTTCATGGCCTGGTTTAGGAAATCGATTGTATGATGCCATCAGTTTGAGGGATTATCCAACTGTACAGGGAATTATTATATTTTTTGCCGGGATTGTATCCTTGGCTAGTATTGCTGTGGATATTTTTAACGCAGTCATTGATCCACGGATTCGATATTAAAGTCAAGGATGAATGGGAGTGATTTGACCGGCTGCTCGTTGTAATCGATCGGCAATGGCAAGTCCTATTCCTGTTGTTGGTAGACTTCGACAAAAGATGACACTTACTCCTTGGTTATCCAGTTGGCGTAACCCTGCAAAGAGACGATGGGCAATTTGATCGAGGTGTTCCACCGAACCTAGGGAATACAGGATAATT
>CAIUCS010000035.1 GCA_903897715.1 uncultured Synechococcales cyanobacterium | reverse complement strand
TTAACCGCAAGTAATAAACCAAGTTTCAGCCGATTCCTTGCCCTATTACGACCAGAAGTACCAGTCTCTTCTTTGGCAAAGAACTTTCGCAGTAGCTCCTGGTTAGAACGGTGTGCCATTGCCATGAACTCCATGACCCCTGATTCTACCCTCCAAGCATTATTAGAGGATGGGAATCGGGTAGTCCGATCCGCAGCTCGAGATAATTGGACCCGTCGCCATCCCCAGTGATATCTCCCATGGTTACCTTGACGGGTAGGGCATAACTAATTTATTAGTTACCCACTTTTAGGAAAAACCTACTTACAACTCACAGGCTGGTTGACGAATTGTTTGGAGTAAACTAGTTAAGGCATTATCTTCCAATGGGTTTACCCGCCCATCCAACAACACCAGACTCAGAACTTTCGGAAGGGCGATCGCTGCCACATCTGGATCCAATTCTTCTACCAACTGCTCCAAGGACTGGGGCACCTTCATTGCTGAACGGATTCCAAGTATCATCGATTCATTAAACCCCAAACGTTCCAAATGCAAACCCAATACATCCCAGGTCAACGGAGGTTCATGATTACCGATTTGAATGACATAAGCCATGAATCGTTGTAGCTTACGTTGTTGTTGTTGACTAAAATTGGGAAGCGAGAGGAGATTTGATTCTGGGGCTGTGCGATCAAGGTTTGTTAAAATTTGAGTCCAGTCACAAGAATCACAGGCTTCGGGTTTTCCAACGGTCAGTGAAACCTGAATGTGCTCTCCTCCCGTTGTTAATTGGGTTACGGTTGCTTGCACACCCAAAAATCCTAACCATTGGGTAATTGTTTTCACCAAGGTAGTATGGGTGGCTTGACTATTCGCCAACAAACGAATTTGGGTGCGAACCATCGGGCGGACAATTTGGGAAAGCATAGGGGCTAATCCACACCGGGTTTAATTTTCTTTCAACCCTACATTTTAGCCTTAAACGCAACATTTGATTACGGTTTAATCTCAATGTCATTTATAACAGATGTATCTTCCCCTAGGTTAGCCAATTTTTTTAAGTGGGCAATAAACCGTTGGTCTGAGTTCAGGGCACGGAAAGATTGAATGACTGAGGGTGGAGGGGTATCCAGGGAAAAACCCAAATTCCCATCTTCCAATAGTAACGGATTAAACGGAGTGGTCTTCAGCGGGCAAGATGTGCTGGCTGTCGTTGGCGTTGTTGGAGATTGGGGTTTCGTTTGAGGATGGGTTGAAATGTGGGTTATTCCTGAAATATTCTTAGAAACACCAAGCTCATGGCTAGGTTTGGAATGGGATTGGGGTTCTCTAGTGGGGATAACAGAAGGGAAAGATGGTTCTGGGTTAGATGACACTGTGGTGATTGCATCTTCAGGAAAATCCCAAAAGGCTTCAGGCTCAGTTTTCTGAGTAAGAATCTCGATGCGAACCTGATGTTGCCAGTTGGGGAATGATAAATGGTCTGAAACAATGCAGGAGCATTCAAACTCCCACACTCCTGGTTTTAAGTGAACAAAAGGAATAACGGGAACCACCCCCTCAGGATTAGTCTGCCCCTGACGTTGGAGAACATGTTGTTGAGATGCCCCGTTCTCAGTGTAATAATGCACAACTCTAACATTAACAGTTTCATTGGGGTGGTCAGGGTTACGGTAAACCATCCGGTATTGCCCCTCTAGGAGTTCAATAATGGTTGCCTCAATGGGCAACCACACCCGATCATCCATTTTCTGAATAATGTACCCCGAGTTTTTCATCCCAATAATCGAAGGAAATAAATAATTAGAACTATCTTGATTAGAGCTGGAAATCATCAGTGAAAGCTTGACGAGTCATTGGTTGACTAATCAACACCCCTTCACCCCCTAATTGAGTGAGTGGTTCTCCATCAACTGAAATCCATACCTTAGCTTTAGAATCAAGACTGGTGGCAGTGTAAAGCACTTGAGCCAATCGCCCAATCATAGCAGTACTGCCACCCCCGTCGGTAAACTCTGAAGAAAGATTAACATAAATCCCTTCATAGCCCGGATTTGACCTAATCTGAAGATCCAGCAGCCTTGTATTGAGAGGGATCGTACTTGCAGATCCATTCTGCAAATCAGTACTACTAGGACCTGCCAAGAGAAGTTGTAACGCTTCCTTAATAGAAGTGGACTTAGTACTGTTTTTAAGTAACAGTGGTGTAGTCTTCAGCTCTAATTGCCCATCTTGATCCTTTAGCCAATAAATTGCCAGTTTTTGATCAGAGCTTTCATTTGCTAGTTTTGTAGAGGTGTGGGTATTGGGCGCTCCAGAATGTGGATTATTTGTATCTAACCCGGCAATCCATGCAGAAATCACACCAGTGGCAATTACCAAGGTTGATAACCCCGCTAGGAACCAAGGTGGAATAGATTTAGATTTATAGTTTGATATTGGGGAGTTATGCATTGCGAATTCTTTCCTAAAGTATTGATGAAATTACACTATAAGCTTTCTTAAAAACAGACTTGTGACGATTTGGACACCTAGAAAATCGGCTGAACTGATGATTGGATTTATGATCCTTCAATCCTCCCCTTCGGCATGGTTAATGGCGGTTAAGAACAATCCAGCGTATCTCGGGTTGAACGCCCTGTAACCGGGTTCGTTCCAGTGGCAACAGTACAAAGTAGGATTTGTCCATCCTTGCGTAAGAGTACATTTGTGAAGTCAGCTCCGGTTACAATTGCCCCGTCAAACTTTGCATTAAATGCTGAAGCATCTTCAAGAATGGCATTCGTTAAGTTGGCTCGTTGGAATCGAGCCGTATCTAAAACCGCATTGCGGAGATTAACTCCTTCCAAGTTGGAATCCCGCAAATCAGCACCAAATAGGTCAACGGATTCCAGGTTGGCATGACTTAAGTTGCCATATCGTAGTTTAGAACGAACAAAACTAGAATCAGTTAAATCCTGTCCGGAAAAATCAACACCATTCATAAAATTACTATTATAGTCTTCGGCTAAAGCACCCAAGGGCTCTACTGTCCAACATATCCCACTCAGTAGTACAATCAAAATGAATGAAATGAAGGAATTCCATAGGCGGGGTCGTCTTTCATCACTTTTATGGTGCATATCATTTAACATCCGAATTGATTAAGGACATCATTGGTGTTCCCCTGGGAAATAGGTAGGCAGAAACTGAGGTTGGATGCCTGTGGTGCAGACAATAACAATTTACTGGATTTAGATCCCGGTAAAATTGTATAACAAATTGCCAATCTACGGATTTGAATCTACAAAATACCTAGGTCATGGCGAAATATTTAAAATACAATTTATATCCTTCCATGACGACTTATGGTGAAAAATGTTTCAATTTCTCTATATTTATCGGAAGAATAAGTTTAATGCCCTGTCTTTCTAGGACGGATTCTCTTGCTCCTTACGGACACAGATACGAAGTAAGACTACCTCGGTAGCGTCAGTCAGTAAAGCATCAAGAATTACTGTGGCTTCAAGCCCGGTGAGTATGTCAAAATTGCTATCTAAGCAATAAAATTATAGTCAGGTGCGGCAACAAAGTCCCCCAACTCGTGGCAGTGATGTAAAGGAAGATGAATCAATGGCAACTATTTTAAGGGATTGGAGTTATCGTTATCAATGGGTTTATGATGGGATTGCCTGGCTTGCAGCCTTAGCGGTAGGAGGGGAAAGTCGGTTTCGTCAATTAGCATTGAAGGATTTACCCATTAGACTTGATAGTACTGTTTTAGACCTATGCTGTGGCAGTGGACAATCGACCCGTTTTTTACTTCAATATTCTCATCAAGTTACTGGACTTGACGTATCTCTAAAATCCCTGCAACGAGCCCATAAAAACATTCCCCAAGCAACCTACATTGAAGGATTTGCTGAAACTTTGCCCTTTCCTGATGCATCGTTTGATTTTGTTCATACCAGTGTAGCACTCCATGAAATGGAGCCTCATCAACTCCAGACCATTTTACAAGAGGTTTTCCGTGTACTGAAACCCGATGGGTTTTTTACTGCTATCGATCTTCATGCACCCACCAATCCTTTATTGTGGCCGGGAATAGCTCTTTTTTTAGTTTTATTTGAGACTAAAACAGCATGGCAGTTACTTCACACTGATTTACCCCAACTCTTTTTTCAAGTTGGCTTTCGGTCTATTCATCAGCCTTCACCATCTGAGATACCTAAACTTCAACTTTATGGAGGGGGAAGTATCCAAGTCATTCAAGCTCAAAAATGATCATGATTTGGATCCAGTAGTTCATTCTCCCTTAAAGGGGGAATCCGCAGGCATAGTCCACAAGCAAGGATCAATACTTCAGCCGGGGGTTGGTTCCCATTCTCCACTCAGGCTAAAGGGACGGACGGTAGTAATGCGTATTGGTACGATTTTCCCCATGAGTTGATTAATATCCCCAGTAAAAAATGTCAGCCGATTGCCACGGGTTCGACCCATAACCTGAGTCGGGTCTTTAGGGTTAACGTCTTCAACTAACACCTCTTCCATACGATTTAAATAGCGTTGGGAACGCATTTCAGCCTTACTTGACACTAAGTGGTTTAGCCGTTGAAGTCGGTCAGTTTTTTCCATATCGGATACCTGATTGAGCCAGCCTGCGGCAGGAGTTCCGGGACGAGGGGAATAGGCGGCAGTATTCAATAGGTCAAACCCAATGTCATCCACTAGATTTAGTGTATGCATAAACTGTTGCTCGGTTTCTCCAGGGAAACCAACAATGGCATCAGCACTAATGGAGGCATCAGGCATGAGAGAGCGGATGGACTCAATGATACGGCGATAACGTTCCTGACTATATCCTCGACCCATTGCCTTCAGGACATCATTATCCCCAGATTGGAAGGGGATGTGGAAGTGCTCGCACACCTTGGGTAGTTCAGCACAGGCACGAATGAGTCGGTCGGTAAAATAACGGGGATGGCTGGTGGCAAAGCGAATCCGTTCAATTCCTGGTACATCATGAACAAAGTAAAGTAAATCAGTAAATGTATTTTGATGTCGCCCTTCATGGGTAACTCCGGGTAAATCTCGTCCATAGGCATCAATATTTTGTCCTAACAGGGTTACTTCCTTAAAACCCTGCCGCCCTAAATCTTCCATTTCAGCCCGAATTGCTTCAGGACTTCGAGACTGTTCAACCCCTCGTACATTGGGGACAATGCAATAGGTACAGCGTTCATTACAACCATAAATCACATTTACCCATGCCGTTACCCGACTATCTCTTCGTGGTTTAGTAATATCTTCTACAATCTGAATGGGCTCTGTTGCTACCACTTGATTTCCGGCAAAAACCTGTTCCAACAAGTCCTGAAGCTGATTGACATGCTGGGGACCCATAATCAGGTCTAATTCTGGTACCCGTCTTAACAAATTATCACCTTCTTGCTGAGCGACGCAGCCCGTCACCACTAAGGTGAGGGCTGGATCCCCCTGTTTTCGCTTTGCCTGCCGCCCTAAGTAGGAATAAACCTTATGTTCAGCATTATCTCGAATCGTACAAGTGTTGTATAGAATCAAATCCGCATGGTCAGCCTCATCAGTCCATTGAAATCCCATCGTTTCTAGAATTCCAGCCATCCGCTCAGAGTCAGCTTTATTCATTTGACAACCGAAGGTAGTAATGTGATATCGATGGTTAGAATGGGACATGGATCAAAGTTGGATACGTGAGTGAATAAATAAATTTGCAAACAAGTCATTGACTGACTGAAAATAAACGCAACTATCTTTCAATATTAAGGGTCTAGGTTAAGGGATATGAGTTATTTAAAAACCGAATAATGGAGTTAGCCACGGTACAAGGATGTTCAAGCATTGCCAGATGCCCACAATCAGAAATTTGTACCACGTTTTTGCCATTCTCGTGAAACAAGGGATGATAACTCGCTAAGTGGTTGACATACTGGGGTTGCATTATCCGGTCATTTAAGCCGCTAATAAAATAAACGGGTATGGGGAGTTGTGCTACCAATTGGGGTAAATGGTTCACCTCTGCTTCAGTGGTTGAGTCTATCAAAGACCCAAGAGCTGCTTCAGATTGAGCGGTTATAAAATCTAAAACCCTTTGCCGTCCCCATTGCCTGCCAATGAATTTATATACGGATGAATAACCCATTAGTATACTTAATCCTGGAAAATAAGATAACCAATGGGGACGCATTTTCACGAGTCGCTGTCCGATGGAGCGGAATTTTTCAAATTCTTCTTTAAGGTAAATACCACCCCCTGCATTGACACAAACCACTCCTTCAACTACTTGGGGGAGTTGCTTTGCTCCCCATAGAGCAATGGTTCCCCCTAAAGAATGACCAATTAGCCAGACTTTTTTAATTTTCAATTCCGTCAATAGGAGTTGTAAATCTTGGGCATAGGTAAGGGGAGTATGCCCTTGTACTAAAGATGGAGATGGAAACACCCTTGAACAACCAAACCCCCGTAAGTCATAGGAAAGGCATTGATAGTTGGGAGATAATTGATCCACCACAGGCTGCCAATAACATTGACTTAACAGCCAGCCGTGGATAAACACTAATACCATTTCAGCCGCTGTAGGGGCTGTTAAATGGTAATGATGATCGACACCTCGGATACAAACTTTAGGCATAGATTCATTCTATCCCATTCATTCCTAGCCTAACAATCAGATTCACGTAATGGCATATCAACTACTCCTTTAACGCTTACTTGAAACTAAAATAAAACGCCAAATAGTTCGGAGTTAGTTAAAACTAGGGTTTTGTCACTGGGGTTGAAATAATATTTAATACCCCCATCTGACGTCCGTTAAAGGTTTTAAGTTCACTTCCCGTAGCAACGTCCCATAATTTAATTGCACTATCTGCGCTACCCGAAACTAGGAGTTTTCCATCGGGGCTAAAACTCACACTACTCACTGAATTCTGATGCCCGTTCAAGGTTCTTAATTCGGTTCCTGTAGCAACATCCCATAGTTTTATGCGGTTATCTGCACTACCTGAAACTAGAAGTTTCCCATCAGAATTAAAACTCACACTATTGACAGCATCCTGATGCCCGTTCAAGGTTCTTAGTTCGGTTCCTGTAGCCACATCCCATAGTTTTATGCTTTTATCCCAACTACCCGAAACCAAAAGTTTTTTATTAGGACTGAAACTAACAGCCCAGACTATATTTTGATGTCCATTGAGGGTTTTAAGTTCTCGCCCGCTCACGACATCCCACAATTTCACGCTTTTATCATCGCCACCGGAAGCGATAGTATTCCCGTCAATACTGAAACTAACACTCCTAATAAAGACCCCATACCCATTGAAAGTTTTCTGTTCTTGCCCGGTAGAAATATCCCATAACTTTACCCTACCGTCTTCACCACCGGAAGTAATGGCTTTGCCATTAGGACTAAAATTAACACTAAAAATCCAGCTTTCATATTGATTGAGGGTATTGAGTTCACGACCGGATGCTACTTCCCATAACTTGATCCTACTGTCAGCACTACCTGCAGCGATGGTTTTACCATCTGGACTGAAACTCACACTCAAAACTCCATATTGGTGACCATTCAGGGTTCTGAGTAGTTGTCCAGTAGTTACATTCCAGATCCTTATACTTTTATCCAAACTACCGGAGGCAATGGTTTTACCATCAGGACTAAAACTCACACTATTGACAGAACCCTGATGACCCTGAAAGGTTTTGATTTCTTTGCCAGTAGCCACATCCCATAATTTTACCTTCTTGTCATAACTACCAGATACAAAGGATTTGCCATCAGGGCTAAAGCTAATACTATAAACTGAATCTTGATGCCCAGTGATGGTTTTCAGTTCCCCACCGCTAGCTATGTCCCATAGCTTTACACTTCTATCCAAACTGCCAGAAGCAAGGGTTTTACCATCAGGGCTGAAACTAATACTCAAAACATAAGACTGATGTCCCTTAAGGGTCCTAATTTCCTGTCCGGTGGCAATATTCCATAGCTTAACCGTATTATCATCACTACCTGAAGCGAGGGTTTTCCCATCGGGACTAAAACTCACACTACTAACCGAGCCCTGATGACCTTGAAGGGTTTTAATTTCACGACCGGTAGCCCAATCCCACAGCCTCACACTATTATCATCCCCCCCTGAAGCAAGGATTTTACCATTGGGACTGAACTTGACGCTGTAGATAGGAGCCTGATACCGATCCAGATTTATCCGTCCATTTAACGCAATGAACAATCCTTGCTGGACACTTAAATTTAGGAATTGAAGGGACTGAAGTGGACTATCTAACTTGGGTTGGGATTGGTTGGGTTCATACTCTGCTGCCAGCACTGGATTTCCAGTAAGCCAACAGGTTCCCATCACTGTCATAGCACTGGTTATTCCCAATAAACTGTATAAACCATAAAAATGTGCCTGATTAGCCTTCCAATGATTTAGTAGAGCGAATTTTTTAATACTAAGAATCTCTGTTATCACCACAATAACCTCTTGATTTCTAAATTATTGGTTTTGTCTAATTACTAGGTAGTGTTAAGGATGTAATGATTTTTGGGTAAGGAGGTACCCAGTTTCGCTCGGAACCTCCTTACTTATTAAGGACTGCCAACAACTGAGTAAATTTTCGACTTACCAATGCTGATAAATCATTGTCACACTTCAACTAAACATCTAGTAGGCACCATCTCCTTGTAAAACCACCCAGATGGTCTTTAACAAAATATACACATCCAGCCAAACTGACCAGTTACGGACATAATAAGCATCGAGGGCAACTCGTTCTTCGTAGGTAGTATTACTCCGTCCTGAAACCTGCCATAACCCGGTAATACCTGGTAATACCCGGGTATAAAGCCGAATTTTTTCTGCATAATGTGCTACCTCTCTATCAACAATTGGGCGTGGACCTACCAAACTCATTTCACCTCGAAGTACATTCCACAGTTGAGGGAGTTCATCCAAACTGGTTCGTCGGAGGAATTTACCTACTGGGGTAATTCGGGGATCGACTTTTAATTTATGATTATTTGCCCACTGTATTTGGTCTTGAGGGCAGGTTTTCAAGTGGTTTTGTAACATCTCATCCGCATTAGAATACATTGTACGAAACTTCCAAGCCTTGAATGGTTTGCCATTTTTCCCCAAACGGGTGTGACCGTAAAAAATAATTCCAGGGGAGTCGATTTGAATCAGTAAAACAATGACAAATATTAATGGTAGTAACCCAATGCTAAGGAAAGTAGCAAGGGTATAATCAATTATAAATTTGCTAATGCGGGGACCTGGTAATAACAACTTTTGCCTGATTTCCAATCCCAGCACTCCAGCCAGATCCTTTGCTTCTACCCATAGACTGGCTACTCCGAACAAGTCAGGAATCAACAATAAATGGGTAAATGGCTGTCCATATTCTTCAAGGATTGGTAACAGTTCTGCTGCTTTAACCCCTGGCATAGACACAATCGCATAAGATAAGTTTAACTGTCGTGCCAGTATGGGGGCTAAGGAAATATCACCTAAAATGGGAACACCGTAGATTTCGCCCCGTTTTTGGGGATCGTCATCCAAAACAGCAATTGGCTTGAGTCCTAAATAAGCATTCTGTTGTAACGTTTTCACCACTAGCTTCCCCGTTTTGCCAGCCCCTAAGATTATAGTGGGCCACCCCCACCATCCTTTCCTAGCAAAACAGATTCTGAGGAACATTCTTCCGAGCAGGATGAATAAAATCGATAACAACCACGCCGAAATAAAAGATCCACGGGAATACAAAGTTCCTTCCCGAAACAAAAAGATTATTGCTCCAAAAAACAAATAAATTAAACTGGTGTAAATAACAATTGATCTCAGTTCGTCAGCTGGTCCGATGGTGACACCGGGGTAGAGTCCCTGTAATGCAAAAATGATTAAAAAGATAAATAACAATGGCCACAACCTAAAATAAAACTCCGGGTGCAGCCTACCTTCAAACCATAACCGCCCCCATACACTTAAACTGGTGGCACTGGCTAAGGCAAGTAAATCCGTTGATACCATGCACCAAAGGGTTAACCAAGGACGAACCAATAAGTTGGGAAACTTAAAGTATCCTTTATCTGTTGGTTTTGGAAGCACCATACCATTCACTCACGTCTAGACTTCCCCAAATCCGTATAGGATAGTTCCTTTTATAAAGATTGAATTCGTAAATGGCTATTAAATTAGTGCTGACAAGTGATCAAGGGACAGATTAAGCTGGGGTCTTCACTTGTCGAGCCATTTCCCTAAAACTAGCCAAGCTAGGACCGGGGCGACGACGGCTAATCGTGCCCGTACTAATCAAATAATTGGGCGCAAAGTTTTGTATAGCTGGGGGTTGGGGCACAACTGGAGCGGGAGGGGGGGTGATTTCTACTTTGCGTTCACGGGGAGTTGGCATTGCTGGCGAGGCGATGGGGACTACATTTGGGGTCACTGTTATAGGGGAAACTGAGTTGGAGGATAAATCAGATTCAGGACTTAAATCAAGGAAAAATCCATCCTTAGTGCGACCTAATCTAAATAAACCAGTAATTACACCGAATAAAGCACCCAAGAATGAGAAGAAACCACCTAATATACGTTGAACGAGTCCCATATTTCGATTCACTCCTTAATCTAAAAACTTAACATGATTAATAAACTATAATTATTAAAATTTCTTTGACCACTCAATCAATGATTATGGTACAAGTTGTACGCCTTCACCAAGCCCATTAGATAAAAACATGAGTATAATTGTTACATTCCCCGCTCTGAAGAGACGGGGATTCTGAAGAACACAAAGTCTTAGTAGACCTTGATTCTTAACGGCTGCGCTAAACAGCCTCTAGACAGTCTGGTAAGACCATTCTGCTTACTGTTACGTCCAATATTCGCAACACCGTTAATATCTGAATTAATCAAATGTCCTTTATACGATTCTTCTTGTTCTTGATAGACTAACCCAGATCCCTCACAGAGAGATTTAAGCTTGTTTGTCAAAGAATAAAAGGGGATCTGGACAACGTTTTGATTATTACGACTATTGATACCATCTTTCATCCCAATATTGAAGCCCACAATCAGACGTTCAATTTTAGTGTCGATACAATGGTGGATAATCAGTCTAGCCGCCTTGTTTAAATCGTCTCTAACTTGGCTGCTGCGGTTAATATACAGTCTGGATTGACATTGGGTGAGTTGCTTAATTCCCTGCAAGTCTTTAATAGACTGCAACGCCGCACTCTCTTTGTTGAACCACTGGTTAATAGATTCAAGTTTGCGCCCATCCACGATAAAGGATGACCAACTAATATTCTAAGGCTTAAAGGCGGTAGGCGAATAAATTCGCTGGTGTCGTCGTTCCTCCACGCTCTAACAAGACTCGGTTTCCCAACTTTCCGCACATTCCTGATGATCAGTACCTGTTGAATCAGGGTAATACCATTACCAATGAATAAATCACCCCTGATTGCAAACCCCTATTGCTTTGATACACTTTCCTTGAACAATTTACCAGCGGAAAATGCAGGCACAATTGTCTCAGGAATTTGCATGGTTTCTCCAGTCTTAGGATTTCGTCCTTCTCTTGCCTGACGTTTACGTGGCTCAAAGGAGCCAAAGCCCACTAACGTTACCTTTTGGTCAGATGAAACCGCTTCAATAATAACTTCTAGGGCAGCAGTCAAAACAGCATCGGCTTGCTTTTTGGTTACATCAGCTTTCTTGGCGATCGCATCAACCAATTCACCTTTATTCATACAGAGTTCCTCAAATGTAGCTACATAATAAACAAAACTTGGTTCACCCCTGACAATTATCTAGGTAGAATGACTCTTTCTAGTTAATATACAGATCATCAATCAAGATGAACCATATTACTCTAAATTACGGATAAAGAACGATAGTTCCCTCCAAAAACTTAACAGTAATCCTTAAAATTAAGGGAACTCTAGTTGGCTAGAGCATTCAATGCTTTATTTTAAGAGTAATTTGGCAGATCTGGAACGGTAAAATCCAGAATTAGTAACGATTTGAAAGATATTTGATCAAACCGAGTCCATTCCAGTTAATTATTTTAATAATGTGACAGAAATATGGTCATTTATGTAACCAAATATAAACAAGATGGGGAATGTTCTTGACATACTCACCGAGCTAAAGCAACGGTGAGTCTTGACACTGCATGGAAATGCGCTGGCAAGCCAGCCTTAGCTGGAAGCATGGGGTTTTAAACCCAATTTTTCGATAAAATAGGATGACAATTCTAATTTCCATGATGAATAGTCTTCACGGTTTTATGCCCTCCCTACCATTAACGACTATGAATTGTTCTAATGAACCAGAAATCTCCCCACCAACAGGGGTTGTCAGCACCGGCAGCCCTCGCCATAAAAAAGCCAGAGCACTAAAATCATCTAGCCGTCGTCCGGCAAAAGCCTTGTGTAGCGAGTGCGGTCTTTGCGATACCTATTATATTCATTATGTCAAGGATGCCTGCGCCTTTCTCAATCAACAATTTGTCCCCCTAGAAACAAAGTCCCACGGTCGTACTCGAGATTTAAACAACTGGGATGACGTTTACTTTGGGGTACATCAGGAAATGATGGCAGCTCGGAAGCATCACCCCATTCCTGGAGCTCAATGGACTGGCATTGTCAGTTCCATTGCCATTGCCATGCTCAATCAAAACTTAGTGGAGGGGGTGGTTTGTGTTCAAAATACCAAAGAAGATCGGTTCCAGCCTCGCCCCATTATTGCCCGAACGGCTGATGAGGTTCTCGCTGCCCGGGTGAATAAACCAACCCTTTCCCCTAACCTTTCAGTACTCGAGGAAATTGAACAATCAGGGTTAAAGCGATTACTGGTCATTGGGGTTGGATGTCAAATTCAGGCTTTACGGGCAGTGGAAGATCAATTAGGCTTGGAACAACTCTATATCCTGGGTACTCCTTGTGTAGATAATGTTACTAGAGCTGGGTTACAAACGTTCCTCGATACCACCAGTCGCTCACCCCAAACCGTAGTTCATTATGAATTTATGCAAGATTTCAAAGTTCACTTTAAGCATGAAGATGGTTCTGAAGAGACAGTCCCTTTCTTCGGATTAAAAACCAACCAGCTGAAGGATATATTCGCGCCCTCCTGCATGACTTGTTTTGACTATGTAAACGGATTGGCAGATTTAGTGGTGGGCTACATGGGCGCTCCATTTGGTTGGCAATGGATGGTGGTTCGCAATGATCGGGGACGATCCATGGTGGAATTAGTGAAAGATGAGTTAGACTTCCAGCCAGTTACCTCCCAGGGCGATCGCCATGGAGCAGTACAACAAAGTATTCCTGCCTACGACCAAGGGGTAACCTTACCCATGTGGGTTGCCCGTTTGATTGGCATTGTGATTGAAAAAATTGGACCTAAAGGGTTAGAATACGCAAGATTTTCAATCGATTCTCATTTCACCCGTAATTTTTTGTATACCCAACGGCATTATCCAGAAAAACTAGCTCAGCACATTCCCGCCTTCGCTCAACGGATTATTCAACAATACCAATTACCCCACTAGCCCCTAGCATCTCCTATGTTGCCTTGCCATTGCCCTGCTCCCCTCCAACCGGGCGATCGATTACGAGTTATTGCCCCTAGCGGGGTATCCCGAACAGGGGGGTTATCATCAGAATCTCCTGTTTGGCAAGGGGTTCACCGATGGCGATCCCGGGGGTATGAAGTGGAAATTATGGCAGGGGTTGAAGAACAGTGGGGTTACCTGGCAGGAACTGACTCCCATCGTCGTCACCAATTATTAGCAGCTCTTCTTGATCCAGACTGTCGAGGGATACTGTGTGGGTGGGGGGGCTATGGAGGGAATCGACTGCTTGAAGATTGGCAGTGGCCGTCGGTGCCACCCAAATGGATAATAGGATTTTCAGACATTACGGCGTTACTATGGGGGTTGGCAACCCAGGGTATCTCAGGGGTTCATGGTCCATTACTTAGTACATTGGGGTTGGAACCCCAATGGTCTGTAGACCGATTAATCAATTGGGTAGAAGGCATCCAACCCCTACCAATTTTAACGGGAGAGGGGTGGTATAACCCATCAGCTCCCACCCATGCTACCGGGTTACTGCTCCCGGGGAATTTAGCCGTTGCCACCTCCATTCTCCATACCCCTATCCAACCCGATTTAAAGAATGTGATTCTAGCACTTGAAGACGAACTCGAACCGCCCTATCGACTAGATCGCATGTTAAGCCACTGGCGCATGACGGGAGCCTTGACCGGGGTTCGGGGGATTGCCCTAGGACGATTTACCCGATGCCATACATCCGAACCCAGTTTATCCGTGGCGGAGGTATTACACGATCGCCTGGGGGACCTATCCATCCCCATTGTCTCTGGGTTACCCTTCGGGCATGATGGACCGAACGCAGCATTGCCTGTGGGGCTAATGGCACATTTAGACTCCCATCACGGAACCTTGGAAATTTTGCCTCTAAATGCACAATAAGACGAAATCAGAGGTGATTTCGTCTTGAAGAGAAAAATAAATTTAGCAAAAGTGAACAGATAAACTATAAACAACTATAGGACAAGATGGTTATAACCTTATTACTTTATTCAAGACTTCCCCGAGTTCGTCTGAACTATTCAGCTTGACCCTTCAGAGCACCCAGATTGAACCCTTCCGTTTTGACTGAAGTGCCCCGTTGATAGCCCCATTAGAAAATTCAAGAAGATTGAATAAAATTTTGTGATAACCGGATATGGGTAGGAGGTACAGACCCAATTCCTGATGGTTCCTTAACCGAAAGCTGTAAGGAGCTAGCCTTCGTTGCACCTAACTATTAAACTAGCATTTAACTCCCCTTAATCTTTTGTCTCTTTACTCATATTCATAAATTGCAATAGTTTGCAATTTAATTGACAAGTTTTATGGAGAGATGGGATTAAAATTGAGGTAGTTCTTGGTTTTTAGAACCAAAAGGAATGCTTCTGGTGTGAGGTCATTCCTGAAAAATCTGTTGTAGTCCATTAAATTCCCTCAAGTACCCCATGAAACAAAATCAGCCTACCGTTTTCATCGCTAACGCCGTCCATGGAATGGGGCACTTACTGTTCATGATTTTTGTATGGGGATTTTTCGACTTGTGCACAGCATCTAATTTTTTGCCGGCAAGAGCCCAAACTCTCCAATTATCCCAACTTAGACAATCCAATCGGACTGATCAATCGAGAATTAAAATCCTACTGCAAGATGCCCGCCGATTAATAGATGGGGGTAATCCTGCCGGTGCCATTGATTTGTATCAACAGGCATTAACCATGGATTCTAATAATGCCCGTATTTATTCGGGAATTGGTTTTTTACAAGCCCAACAAGGAAACTACAGGGCTTCAGTAGCAGCCTATCGTCAAGCAGTGGCTCTAGAACCCCGCAATGCCGACTTTTACTATGCCCTAGCCTTTGGTTTAGCCAATATCCGAGATTATTCAGGTTCAGTAATTGCCTATCAGCGAGCAATAGAACTCAACCCCAATCAAACAGACGCCTATTTGGGTCTGGGTGCTGTATTAACCCGTCAAGGGGAATTGGGATTTGCACAAACTGTCTATGAACAACTTATTGCCAGAGACCCCCGTAACTGGCGACCCTATGAAGCCTTGGGGTCTTTATATTTACAACAAAACCAACTCCAAAGTGCATTGGCAGTTTTTGAAAAGGGGCAGCGGTTAGCCCCTCGTTCTGCAGAAATCAAAGTTGGTCAGGGTATAGCCCATATTACCCAGGGGAATTTAGCCATTGGATTGGAAGCCTTAGAACAAGCCGTCAAACTTGATCCCAGAAATTCCCAAATTCGTTTTAAGGTTGCCAAGGTATTGTGGGTTAAGGGAGATATGGAAGGTGCCATGAATGCCTATCAACAAGCTATTTCTCTTAATCCAAGTTTTATAGAAGCGCGGTTAGCGGTGGGGCAATTGTATTTGGAACAAGGGGATCACCTGCGGTCTATTGTTGTATTTCGTCAAATTATTGAAGACTTACCCCAAAATGCTGATGCTTATTATGGGTTGGGGATAGCTTTGAAAAACCGCAGTCGATTTCAAGAGGCAATTACGAATTTGCAGATGGCTCAAAATCTATATCGTCAGCAAGGATATGAGGAACTGGCTCAGTTGGTTCAACAGGAGTTGAATCAACTAATTCGTTGAAGGGGGAAATGGAATCCTTCTTATATTCAGGCAACCCAGTACCTGCAATTTTCGGGTGTATCTTACCCTAAATCCCTCTCCTAAACTGGAAAATGGACTTCAATCTGGTTCCTCCTCTTCCATTTTGGGAGAAGAGGTTGGGGGATGGGGATAAATGTGCAAAATTGGATGTACTCAAATTTTCAGTTATGGTGCTGAGGCGATTGGATAGGTTAGCGAGTTACTATCTGTTTAATTTGTTGAACTTTCTGAGTTGTATAGGGAGCATATCGCCAATTTAGGTCTAGCCAAAAAGACCGCTTAAGGACACTCTTAAAGTGGGAAAAACAATCAAAACTAGCCTTACCATGATATGCCCCCATTCCGCTTTCCCCAACCCCACCAAAGGGTAATTGATTGACAGCAATGTGAATGACAGTGTCATTGATACAAACTCCCCCCGATGAAGTAGAAGAAACCACTAAGGACTGCTTCTGGCGATCGCTGGAAAAGAAATAGAGAGCCAAGGGTTTGGGACGAAGGTTAATTTGGGCGATCGCCGTTTTCAACTCGTCGTAACCCAAAATTGGGAGGATGGGTCCAAAAATTTCTTCTTCCATAATGGGATCATCCCAACCAATTTCATCCATTAAAGTAGGGGCAAAGTATCGAGTATCTGGATCAAACTCTCCTCCTACAATTACCCTCCCCTGACCTAAATACTGACTTAAGCGGTGAAGATGGGATTGGCTTACAATTCTTCCATAATCCGGACTAGTGTGGGGTGTACTACCATAAAAGGTATGAATAGATTCCTTGAGCAATTCAATAAACTGAGATTTAATGTGGTGGTGAACCAATAAATAATCGGGAGCAATACAGCTTTGTCCTGCATTGATTAGCTTTCCCCAGGCAATCCGCTTGGCGGCGTAGCCCAGATGGCTGTCAGGTTCAACAATACATGGACTTTTGCCACCTAATTCCAATGTAACCGGAGTTAGATATTGAGCCGCTGCTTCCATCACCAACCGTCCAACCTTAGGACTACCTGTAAAAAAGATATGATCAAACTTTTCTTGAAGTAAGGCTTGACTCACAGTTACATCCCCCTCCACCAACGCAATGTAACTAGGATCAAAGGCAAGAGGAATTAGGCGGGCAAGCACAGATGAAGTATGGGGAGCATACTCGGAGGGTTTGAGAATAGCACAGTTACCAGCAGCGATGGCACCCACCAGTGGTGACATGATTAATTGGAAGGGATAGTTCCACGGTCCAATGATCAATACAACCCCCAACGGCTCAGGCTGAATCCATGCCGTCGATGGAAACTGATCAATTGAACTTTTTACTCGTTGAGGTTTAGCCCATTGCTTGACCTGTCTAATTGCCCCATTGATTTCGGTAATGGTTGCAATTTCAAAATAAGCCTCAAAGGCAGGGCGACCCAAGTCTGCTTTGGCTGCCTCGAGGATTGCATCTTGGTGCTCAATAATGACTCGTTTCAACTGTTTTAACTGTTGAATGCGAAACGAAATGGCTTTCGTCCCCTGGCTATTGAAAAAAGCCCGTTGTTGGCGAACCAATTGGGATAGGGGGCTGGAATCTGATGGGGGGGTTGCAAAGGACATAGAAGCGATTCAGGGGTAGGTAAAGTTGAACACTAAACTGTGGATGAATTAAAATCAGCCAGATTAAGTTCCTTAGCGACTAACCCGGTTCAGTAACCACAGGGAGATGGTAATCCCGGTAAATAAAGCCGTGATGGTAAGGGTGTTAGCCTGTACCACTAATATATCTAATACTTGAATAAATCTGCCTGGGTCAGTGGCTAATACTCCTTGGGTTTGGGCTGCCTTAGCCACCAGCCCCCCTACAATGGCAAAAGCCCCAACTAGGGATAGTGCTACCCCCACCATGGGAATCATCACCCCTTGACGAAGTAGCTTCAATGTGTCAGCTTTGTTGGGGCGTAACTGGGAGTCTGTAGAGCGTAGTTGGCGAGCAATCCGGGGATAACGGAAATTCCAGTAAACACTCAATCCCAAGGCGACAGTGCCAGCCATGGTAAAAAACAACCCAAATCCACTTCCTGGATTATTGAGTTGGCGTGTTGAGGGACCTGCAAATAATAGGGTAATTGCTGCAATCACTCCTAATACTAATTGCATCCAAAATCCTACCCAGCCTGCCCTCTGAAAAGCCAAAGCAATGTCGGCAACCTTAACTGGTAGTCCGGTGTTCTCAATTTTTTGAATCTGGTCAGCCATCCCAATGACCCCATAATACGGATAAAATTAAATCGCACATCCAATGAACCAATTTATAATAGTGGAGTTTTAAATGAATGACCACATCCACAACTTTGGTGAACGGTAGGGTTAAGAAACCGAAAGCCACCCCCCATTAAATCCTCGGAATAATCTAACACTAGGTCTTTCACATAGGGTAGGCTCTTTTGATCCACAACTACTTCCACATCCCAATACCGATGAGGTTCCTGACTAGGTTGATGAAACACCCGATCCTCAGGTTGTATACTGTTTTCTAGGGTTAAGTGATACATGAAGCCCATACAGCCTCCCATTGCCACCCTAAGGCGCAACAGGGCAACTGGCGGTGGCGGGACTTGGGCACTAGTTTCCCCTAAGGGCTGGGGAAATCGTTTACGGTAAAGACGATTCACCTCAGCGATCGCGGCAAACTTCAACTGAACCATAGGAAATGAAAGAGATGGAAGGTGGTTGACAGCCCTAAAAGGGGGTTCATGGCATTGGATCAATGACCCCCCGGTTGATCAACCATGAAGTCAGATTAGGCTTAGAATTTAAGGAATTGGCACAAAATCAAAACCAAAACCAGACCGAGACCCTGGTTCTACTTTCACTAATTGTACGGCTTGATTGCGATCTCCAGATAGTAAAAAACGGACTTTACCCGTTGCTCCGTTGGCAGCAAAGTTGGAATTGGTTAGGGATTGTTGAATACTTTCCCTCGTGGGACTGGGTTGGTCACCTATGGCAGAAATAAGTGCTTGGGTTGCATCATAAGCCATGGCTGTTCTCCAGTTAATGTCCCCTCCCCAAAGGGTATTGGCTGTTTTTACAAAAGCAGTTTGGGGATGGGCTAAAAGGTGCCAAGGGGTTGCCACGATTAATCCAACAGCATTTTCTTTACCGATTTGTAAGATTTTGGGTGCATAGGCACCATCCCCGGCTAACATGGGTAACCGACCCTGATTCATTTGAATCACTTGCAACCCCTGATCTAGGGTGGCAGAATTGACCGCCAGCATCAATACCTCTGCACCTTGGGATATTGCCTGATTGAGGGAATTGTCCGCCTTAAAATTACCAGCGGTTAGATCAAACTCGGCGACTACTGCCCCCCCGTCTCCAAAAAGAGTTGTGGTAAATTCATTTTTTAAGGATTGGCTATAATTACTTTTGGAATTAAAAAAAACAGCAGCCTTCTTCCGGTTTAACTGGCTGACAAGATGACGAGATAAGGCACTGCCGGCAAAGCGATCGCTAGGAACCGTGCGAAATATATAGGGACTAAATCCAGATAATTCCACAGACGTACTAATGGGAGAAATAGCCACTAGTTTTTCCGCATTATACACCCCACCAGCGGCTAAACTGACCTCACTAGACCAGTGTCCGACTACCCCTAAAATTTCCGGTTTAGCGGCTAGGGTTTTTGCCACGCCTTGAGCCACTTTGGGGTCATTACCGTCATTCATGATTAAAATCCTCAGTGGTGTGCCTTGAATACCTCCTGATTGAGCCAGTTGATTTTGAGCTTGGGCTACCCCCCTGAGGATTTCCTGGGTGCCATCTAAGTTATTACTCAAGGGAACTACAACGGCTAAATGATAGGCTTTATTGTTAGCAATTCGGGCATTATTGAGATAAATGAGGGACTCTGGATCATTTTTTTGGTCTCGCAGTGAAGCGGTTAATTGGGCGATCGCTGTCGCATAATCTCCAGAGGCAAAGGCTTGGATGCCAGTTTGTTTTGCCTGAGTTCCAGCCGTAGGAATCAGCAACTTTTCTCCTGAACTAAATTCTCCTGAACTTAATTGTTTATCAGGATTGAGGGGGGATTGACCGATGGTGGTAGGTAAAGAAATCCCCAGATTAAGCTGCTTATTTAACCACCAAACCCCTCCTGATACAATGCCAGCGGTAATCAGTAAGGAAATTAATAGGGTTTTAGTTTCATTTTTTTGTGTCATTTGTTTTTATCCCTAACCAAATCACTCCTTTCATTTCCTTTCATTTTATCGATACTTTACTGGATTGACCCACTCCAATGGGGACAGTACAATACAAAACAATAGTGTCGGAATCGATATCAGTCCAATGTCAAGGTTGAACAGTCCCATTCATTCGTCACCTTTTTATGCCATACCCCTATTCAGACCCTATTATTTTAAGGTTCATCACTCTGGGAGTGGCTACATTATCCATCATGTTACTACCAGGAATTGATGGTGCTGCGGCGACTTCAAAGCGCGGTGACGACCCCCATTCCAGTTTCAAACTGGTCATGAGTATCGCTGAATCTCTTCCCCAATCAAAATCAACAGATCCGGTTAAGAACACCCCACTGGATAATGATGGCAAAGTTTGTGCTACTTCATGGAACCATTCCGTGAGTGGTGATAACAATCCCACTGCTGACCCTAGGGTTTCCCCTCACCTCCCACTTCCTGGTTCTGCCACTCGGTCTGAAAGCAGGGATTTTTCCCTTAACTGGTTAACGGGGTTAGCCACATTTTCCCAGATGTCAAGCACTTTGGCTAATCAGACAAAACTCTCCCATCTTACTTGTCCAGTGGGTTATTCCCTATGTCTAGCTTTCCAGCCCCTTCTTCAAAACGGGTTAACCACCATTGTGGATGACGTGACCACCCTCTTACTCTCCCAAGCCTTTGCTGATTCAACGTCTAACCTAAATCCTAGGGCAACTGCGGCGAGGGTGCCGGTCATTATGTACCATGATATTTTGCCCCAAAAAGAGGTTTTTTTTGATGTTACTCCCGATGAATTGGAACGCCACTTTCAATTGATCCAAGATCAGGGTTTAACCCCCATTACCCTAGATCAATTAATCGCCCACTTAAAAACCGCCATCCCCCTGCCAGAAAAGCCCGTTTTATTGACTTTTGATGATGGATATAGTGGGCACTATCAGTATGTGTTTCCATTGCTCAAAAAATACCAATTTCCTGCTGTGTTCTCCATCTTTACCGATAAAGTGGATGGAAAAATCATTGGGCGCTCTACGGTGACATGGAATCAATTAAAGGATATGGTTGCCAGCCCCTTCGTTACCATAGCTTCCCATTCAGTTAGCCATTTCTCTAACCTAACCCAGTTGTCTGACCAACGGTTAAGGGTGGAGCTTACTGAATCCAAACGATTACTAGAAGGAAATTTAGGGATACCGATTCGCTACTTCACCTATCCCGAAGGTCACTATGACCAACGAGTTGCGAACGCGGTGAGAGCAGCCGGTTATTATGCCGCCCTGACCATGAGTGATACCGATGAAAAATTTGCGGGTCAGTCAGAAAGTCTATTGGCCATCGCCCGGTTTGGTCAATCCCGTCTAGAAGAAGTTATCAAGGATGCCTGGGGAGGACCACCTTTACCCAAATGGTTCTCCAGTTTTGACTTCAACAGCCCGGTTCAAAAAAACACCATCACATTTGAACAAATCCCTTTAATCCTCTTAACTGGCGGTCGCCCGGTCACCATTCATGGCGATACCCGTTACCAAGTAGCCGATTTATTAAACATCACTAATGCGGTGGCAGGGGTAGACGGAGGGTTCTTTTCCTTAGAGTTTTTAGATTCTAATGTGATGATTGGTCCAGTTCTAAGTCAAAACCATGGCACATTCTTCCCCGGTGGTAACAAAGATGTGGAAAGAATTGCCGGGCGTCCGTTAGTACTCATTAACCCGGATGCTGTCACATTTGTGCCATTTAAACCCCAACGCCATAATACCCTGGAAGGTCTGAGGGAAAGCTTCCCGGGAGTGACCGATGCCTTTGTGGCAGCAGCCTGGTTGGTAAAACAGGGGCAGTCCCAAGACCGGAAATCTTTCGGTAATTTATTCGACTTTGATGCCGCCCGTCATCGGGCATTTTGGGGCATTAATCAATTGGGACAACCTGTGGTAGGTGTCTCCACTGAACCCGTAGATTCCATCACGTTGGGGGAAATTTTGTTGAAAGCGGGTTTGAGAGATGCGGTCATGCTCGACTCTGGAGCCAGTACTTCCCTTGCGTTCCAGGGAGAATCGATGGTGGGCTATACTCCACGACCCGTTCCCCATGTGGTGGCTTTACTCCCTCCCCAAACCCCTTGCCTACGGGTAGACCCCAAATTAACCATGCCCCGAAAGGGAGAATAAACCCTATCATACATTCCATTCCAATGACCGCATCCCCAAGTCAATGGGAATACTCACTGCTTTCCCTACCCTGGGTTTCTCTCGGGTATTCCGAATGAACTGCTCAACCTGATCCCCGCTGCCAAGGGCAGAAATATAGGCGGCTATGTCGTCTAGATGGGCGATGTATTGGGTTTCAGTTATGGCAAAAGATTCCTGACCCAGGTATTTCCACATAATTAAAACAAATACTTTACCCTGGGTTCGGCGAAGCTGAACATCAAAAGACTTTCCCCACTTTTCTTGGATCAGTCGGCGTAGATTTTCACCATTCATATTGATTATCCTAATTTCGGTCATTATTCACACGTCATACCCTTTACAAAAATTTCAAACTGAAACCATCATAGATGGTACAAGCATACTTGCATGAGAATTGCTGAGACTTGGAAGGGATTATAGATGAGAAGGGTCATCCAATGTCATAATTAACATAGCTCGTATTTAAGTAGAAAAACGATGATCATTGCTTAAACAAGCACTAGCCTAAACAATCTATCCCCGATTTTCAAATTAGTGCAACTATATGGTTCTATCGAATTAGATTGAAAAAGGTTTCCTTCGTTTTCCCTATCACTCAGGTTCATTTTACATTTATCATCCCAAACGTCTATCATGGCTCAAGCTTCTGGTATTTCAGACGTACCCGATATGGGACGTCGTCAGTTTATGAATTTATTGACTTTTGGGACAGTCACCGGGGTTGCCCTCGGTGCCCTTTTCCCAGTGGTTAAATATTTTATCCCCCCTTCCAGTGGCGGCACTGGTGGTGGAGTCACTGCTCAGGATTCTTTAGGGAAAGATGTTAACGTTGCTGAGTTTTTGGCAACCCATAATGGCGGCGATCGCACCCTGGTTCAGGGATTAAAAGGGGATCCTACCTATTTGGTGGTACAAGAAGATAAAACCTTGGCAAGTTATGGCATTAATGCAGTGTGTACCCATTTAGGCTGTGTTGTACCATGGAACGCCAGTGAAAATAAATTTATGTGTCCCTGCCATGGCTCCCAATATGATAATACTGGTAAAGTTGTTCGCGGACCAGCTCCCCTCTCCCTTGCCCTTGCCCATGCTAATACCCAGGATGATAAGGTAGTGCTTTCACCTTGGACTGAAACTGATTTCCGCACCGGTGAAGAACCGTGGTGGTCTTAATTCATTCCTTAATTAGGCTACTTTTTTGCTATAGACAGAACTGGTTCAAATTGGTTACTTAAAGATCCTTTTACAAATGAAAACGTTTTTCCGATCCTTAATTATCAAGGGGCTGTGGACGGCGATCGCCACGGTAGTCATTGTCCTATCGACTGACTTTACCTTTTTTCAACCGGCTGTAGCCTATCCCTTTTGGGCACAGCAAAATTACGCCAATCCCCGGGAAGCCACAGGTCGAATTGTGTGCGCCAATTGTCATCTGGCCAGCAAGCCCGTGAAAGTGGAGGTTCCCCAGTCTGTTTTGCCAGACACGGTGTTCAAAGCAGTGGTACAAATCCCCTATGACACTACTATCCAACAGGTGCAGGCTGATGGCAGCAAGGGAGGGCTGAACGTTGGAGCAGTGGTCATTTTACCGGAAGGATTTAAAATTGCGCCTGAAGACCGTATTCCCGAAGCATTAAAGGAAGAAGTAGGAGATGCCTATTTCCAACCCTATGCTGAAGATAAACAAAATATTGTAATTGTTGGACCATTGCCAGGGGAGCAATATAAGGAATTGGTATTCCCAGTACTTTCCCCTGACCCAACCACAGATAAGTCCACCCATTTTGGCAAGTACCTAATCTATGTGGGGGGTAATCGGGGTAGGGGACAAGTGTATCCAACGGGGGAAAAAAGTAATAATAATTACTTTGATGCTCCAGTTGCTGGAACCATCACCCAAATCGTAGCTTCCGAAGATGGGGGTTCTGAAGTCACCATCCAATCTGAAAGCGGAAAGAGTGTTACTCAAACTATCCCTCCCGGACCAGAATTAATTGTGGCTGAAGGGGATGAGGTTAAATCAAGACAAGCCTTAACCAGTAATCCCAATGTAGGTGGCTTTGGTCAAAAGGATGTGGAAATTGTTCTGCAAAGTTCTAACCGCGTCTTAGGGCTGATTGCCTTCTTTGCCATCGCCATTTTGGCTCAAATTCTATTAGTCCTTAAGAAGAAACAGGTGGAAAAAGTACAAGCTGCAGAGATGAATTTTTAAGTATTCAGCCTCGACTACCTGTTACGATTTGCAGATACAGCCCTGAAACTGATGGGAACTCACTGGTTTTTAGGGCTGTTTTTTAATTGATTCATACAGATGTTGAACCCGTCCATACCAACGCAGTAATACTTTTGCCAACCGCTTAGAATCATGGCGAGCTTGCTTGTGATTGAGATCCAATACATCAGCAAATACAATTCTTCGTCCTAACCGTTTAACCAAGTCCCGATCCAACTGAATAGGATGGGAATGATGTTCAGCATACCCTGATAAAACGGCATCGGTGGGCACCTGCCGTTGAACTAACACCGCATCAAATAAATATTGTCCACCCAATCCATCAATCGCTCGAATGTGATCGGATACGCTATATCCTTGAGTTTCTCCAGGCTGGCTCATAATATTACACACATAAATCCGGGGAACTTGGGATTGGGCAACTGCTTCTCGAATCTCGGGTACTAAAAAATTAGGAATAATACTGGTATAAAGACTGCCGGGTCCAATAATAATGAAATCAGCACTCCGAATTGCGTCTAACGCTCTTGGTAGGGCTGGGGGATCAGGGGGGATACAGCCAACTTGGATAATTTTCCCGTTTGCTTCAGTAATTTTAGATTCTCCCTCAATCCGTTGACCATCATCTAATTCAGCCCATAAACGGACATCGGTGAGGGTGGCAGGAAAAACCCTGCCTCGAATCGCCAGTACCTGGGAACTGGCGGCGATCGCCTGCTCTAAGTCCCCGGTTACTTCCCCCATCGCTGTTAAAAATAAATTTCCGAAACTATGACCTACCAACCCATCCCCCGCCTCAAAGCGGTACTGAAATAACTCCGTCATCAACTTTTCTTGATCTGCCAATGCTGCCAGACAATTCCGTATATCCCCTGGTGGTAAAACCCCTATCTCCCGGCGCAACCGCCCTGAAGAGCCACCGTCATCAGCCACGGTGACAATAGCGGTGATATTCGCACTATAGTCCTTCAATCCTCTTAATAAAGTGGATAAACCCGTTCCGCCTCCAATGGCAACGATTCTTGGTCCGCGATTTAATCGTCGGTGGGCTAATAAAACATCAACGAGTTCCCCATCTCCCTCCGGCATGAGTACCTCAGTGATGGAACCTAAACTGCGGGTCTGTCCCCAAACAATAATCAAGACTCCCACAAGCAGTAAAAGTGGACCACTGATGGTATTAGGCAAAATGACTGCAACCTGAGTGAGGGCATCTTCAATAAATCTTAAAAGGTAATACACTGGGGTTAATTTTGTCCAAATGGCAAATCCCAAGACTGTTAACAAAACCCCCATGGCACTTAATAACAACCATCGTTTAATGAATAACCCAGGGGAAAGCCACTTGACCCAATGGGACGACCGTTGTTTTGGATGGGACCGCACTCGAAACAAGGTTGTCAATGGAGAACGACTGGAACGAACAAAGCGAAGCTTGGGGCGAGCGTTCCAGTTTTTGAAAGCTTTTTTGAATGAATTTTCTGCCATCATACTCTCCAAAATACCCTTGTTTCCTTTTCGCAGGAATGGGGGCGATTGCATTGACAAAAGGGAATTCAATGGAGTGGATTATACCTTTCCTTAAACCTAACCCCTATACCTGGTTAAACGCCAAGAGGATAGGGACAGCCATTAGTATCAGATAATCATTATTTTAAATCAAGTTAGGGTTAGCACTCAATGCTATTGAGTGCTAATTTATAAATATGGTACTACTACCCATCATGGGATTACCGAAGGAAGAATAAACATTACATTCTATAGTGTTTATTTCCTTAACAAACATGTTGTTTACTTTATATCCTAGGCGCAGCCTAAAAAATTAATCATGGTAAAGTTAATTGTTTTTGACCAAGAAGCCCGTGAATCATTAGAGCGCGGCGTAAATGCTTTAGCCGATGCCGTTAAGATTACCCTTGGACCCAAGGGACGTAATGTGGTTTTAGAGAAAAAATTTGGAGCTCCCGACATTGTAAATGATGGTATTACCATCGCCAAAGAAATTGATCTGGAAAACCCCTTTGAAAATACTGGGGCTAAATTAATTCAAGAGGTGGCATCCAAAACAAAAGATATCGCTGGAGATGGCACGACAACTGCTACGGTATTGGCTCAGGCTCTGATTCGAGAAGGGTTGCGGAATGTGGCAGCCGGCACCAATCCAGTTGCATTACGTCGTGGAATTGATAAGGCTATTTCCCAGTTGGTATCTGATATTGAAGCCATCGCTAAGCCAGTGGAGGGAGAAGCGATCGCCCAAGTAGCCACTGTATCAGCCGGGAATGATGAAGAAATCGGTCAAATGATCTACCAAGCCATGGAACAAGTTACCAAGGATGGGGTGATTACCGTGGAAGAGTCAAAGTCCCTCAATACGGAATTGGAAGTGGTGGAGGGAATGCAGATTGACCGAGGCTACCTATCTCCTTATTTTGTCACCGATCAAGACCGAATGGTGGTGGAGTACGAAAATGTAAGGATTCTTCTCGTAGACAAAAAAATCTCCACTGTTCAAGATTTGGTTCCTGTCCTTGAAAAAGTTGCCCGTGCCAGTCAGCCTTTGTTGATTATCGCTGAGGATGTGGAACAAGAGGCGTTAGCCACCCTGGTGGTCAATAAAATGCGGGGGGTATTGAATACTGTTGCCATTAAAGCTCCCAGTTTTGGCGATCGGCGGACTGCCATGATGGAAGACATTGCTGTTTTAACTGGTGGTCAAGTCATTATGGAAAGCATTGGCTTAACCTTGGATAAGGTGTCCTTAGATATGCTAGGGGTCGCTCGAAAAGTCACTGTTGAAAAAGATAACACCACTATTGTGGCTGGAGATAGCCGCAAGACCGATGTCCAAAAGCGGATTTCTCAAATCCGGAAACAACTGGCTGAAGTTGATTCTGATTATGATAAAGAAAAACTTCAGGAGCGGATTGCTAAGCTAGCTGGTGGTGTGGCGGTGATTAAAGTGGGTGCAGCCACTGAAACGGAGTTGAAAAACCGAAAACTTCGTATTGAAGATGCGTTGAATGCAACCCAGGCGGCGGTTGCAGAGGGAATTGTTCCTGGTGGTGGAACAACCTTATTACATTTGGCAGCCAAACTGAATTCTTTCCGAGATTCCTTGGTGGCTGAAGAACAGGTTGGCTTGGATATTGTCGTCAGAGCCGTGGAAGCCCCTCTTCGGCAAATTGCTGATAATGCAGGTGTGAGCGGGTTTGTGGTGGTGGAAAAGGTGAAAACCTTAGGCTTTAATGAAGGTTACAATGCTCAAACAGATACATACGAAGACTTGATCGCAGCCGGTATTATTGATCCGGCTAAGGTGGTGCGTTCCGCTCTGCAAGATGCCGCATCCGTTGCTGCTATGGTGCTGACTACTGAAGCCTTGGTGGTTGAAAAGCCAGAAAAGAAACCGGTTGCCGCTCCTGATATGGG
>CAIUCS010000034.1 GCA_903897715.1 uncultured Synechococcales cyanobacterium | reverse complement strand
GGATGGGGTGACATCCTCAATAGGGTGATAAGGTAAAGTTTTGTCGTTCAATCTTACGAGAGCATCTCATTTTGAAAAATTGCCCTAATTTATTTTCCCAAGATGGAATAGGGGAGTCAAGTGGAGAGTATCCCAATTTTGCACGTTTGCCCTCATCCCCTAACCCCTTCTCCCTTTTTGGGGAAGAGGAACCTGATTCACAGTTCCTCTGGGGTTCTGGAAAGAGGGATTGGGGATGAGTGCTGCAAAATTGGGATGCACCCGTTAAATCATCCCTCTTTCCAAAACGGAAGTAGGGGGTTAGGGTTAGGGCTGTACACCCCATTCCATATGGTGTATTGGAGTATTCATTTTTTTAGCTGGGTATTAAATCATGCGTGTTCTGGCTCTTATCCCTGGGGAAATTGGCGACCAAATCGCCCTATTCCCGACATTTGACAAACTGAAAGAACTGTATCCCCATGCCCAAATAGAAGTAGTGGTGGAACCCGCCTCCATTCCTGCTTATCGGGTTTCCAAGTCAGTCACTCGAACCATCAAGTTTGACTACCAAGGGAATAATAGTTTAGCGGACTGGACGAATTTTCTGGGAATTATCCGCGATCGGGAATATGAAATTGTCCTCACCCTTGATTCCCGTTGGATTAGTGGCTTTTTTCTATGGTTGGCGGGAATTCCCCGTCGGATTGGCTTTGCCGGTACCCCAGTACACCCTTTCTTGACAGATTCCGTCCCCTCCCCTTCTGAGGGGTATCGTCCCCACCAATATTACACCTTATTAAGCTCATTGGGTATTATCCCCCCTTGTCCGGAACTGTCTATTTCCATCCCTGCCAAGGATGTGGAATGGGCTAAAAACGAACAACAGCGCTTAGGGATTAATGGAACTGGATACGTCCTTTTGTACGACTATTCCCATAGCCCAACCGTTGACCACCCAGTTAGTACTTATCCCATCGAAAATTGGCAGGCGATTGTGGAGGACTTTCAAAAACGTCAACCTGCATTACCCATTGTGTTACTCAATGATGACCATAACCGGGGTTGGATACAAAGCCTGGTTCAGGCAAACCCAAATGGATTGAAAGTAAATAATCCTGGGGATACGGGGAAAATAGCTGCCTTAGTGGCGGGAGCCAGTTTACTCCTTAGTGTGGACAGCCTACCCCTCCAGTTCGGGGTGGCCACCCAAATTTTCACCCTGGCTCTATTGGGTAAAACAAATCCAGCGGTGATTTTACCCCCAAGTAATCGATTGATAGCCCTTCAATCACCCCATGCAGACCTGAAGGAGCTTTCACCCGATACGGTGCTTGCCAAGGTGTGGGGAGGATAAATCTTATTCTGGGGAGAACTCCATAGTTTGGGTTAAACTCAGTCGTTAGCCCTCACCCTAAATCCCTCTCCCTTGGAAAGAGGGATTTAGGGTGAGGGTCAGCATTGGAATCAGAACCAGGTTTCTAACGATTCAAGCCCTTGGCTTAACCCGAACTTTGGTTAGATAAAGCAGGAATAGTTGTACGACTAAACCAATTATTACCATTAACAGAAAAACCAGGCTAAGGGGTTTATATGCCATCAATTGAGTCATCGTGAACCAGAAACTACCCATTGGCATTCAGACTTTCCAAGAGATTCGGATGGATTGGAACACCATTTCCGTTCCTTATTTGCCAGTATTCCCCACCAATGGTATACCAAGAATCATTTGGGGGATTATGAGGGATATTATGCCAGTGTTTTCTATAGTCATTTTGCCGCTTTGGGATTGGATTTACAACCCGAAGATGGAACCAGTCAAGGACGAATTGACCTCACTTATTCAAATATGATGGCTAACCTATCCGCCCCTGACTTTTATTCCTCCACAGGTTTAGTTCCCATCAGCATATAAGTTATTGTCGTTTATTCGACAATAAGGGCGACTGTAGCTTAGAGGTAATTCTAAGGAATTTTTTTCTAATAGGGTGGAGTTACTTAAACTATTAACTGTACAGTCATCATTGACAATCTTTCCTTGATTCAGAATGATGACACGATTACATAGTTCTAACGCCAAGTCTAAATCATGGGTAGCAATCAATTGAGTTAGATTAAGGCGTTCCAGCAGTCGGATTAATTGACGACGTGAATTGGGATCCAACTGAGCAGAGGGTTCGTCTAATATAAGAATTTTAGGTTGCATGGCTAAAACTCCAGCGATGGCAATTCGTTTTTTTTCTCCCCCCGATAAATTATTCGTCAGCCGCTCACGATAGCAGGATAAATCAAGACCTACATCATCCATTGCTTTTTCCAAACGTTCGTCAAGTAGTTGTCCCGATAGTTGTTGATTCATCGGTCCAAATGCCAAGTCTTCCCATACCGTTGGCATAAACAACTGATCATCAGGATTTTGAAATACCAAGCCTACATTGTTACGAATTACTTGCAAATTTTTGCAAGTAATTGGATAGTTGTCTACGGTTATAGTTCCCTGTTGTGGTAATAATAATCCATTCAAATG
Organism: uncultured Synechococcales cyanobacterium; assembly: GCA_903897715.1. Lineage (GTDB taxonomy): Bacteria > Cyanobacteriota > Cyanobacteriia > CAIUCS01 > CAIUCS01 > CAIUCS01. The sequence continues at coordinate 56,056 of CAIUCS010000034.1, read as the reverse complement.
CAGTAGTAATGTTGACTTACCAGAACCATTGGCTCCTACTAAAGCTAATCGCTCTCCTGGGAAAATATCCAAGTTAATTCCATTGAGGGCAAGGGTTCCATCTGAGTAGCAGTAGGACAAATTCCGAATGGAAACCAATGGATACTGCATTTTAGCCCCCTAATAGATAAAGTAAACCTTTGTTTTCCATTTGATGAAATCTAATAATCCTTCCCATCGCACTAAAGCTCGTTTTTGATTAAAACATAGTTCGATAGCAATTATTATCAGATAGCGAATTATGTTAAACCATATTGCAGAAAATTTACCATACTTATCTAAAAAATATAATTTACTCATCATTTCTACTTTCAACTTTGTTGAAGGATTTTGACTAGTTATAGATGAAACTGAATGGATAACTAATGCCATGGAAGTTACTACAATTTTATAATTCTTCCGAAAATATTTTTCACATAGATCGACATCTTCATAGTACAAAAAATAAAATGGATCAAATTGAGGACAATGATCAAATTGAGATAAATTTAGTACCATACTACATCCAGATACCCAACGACTAGGGATTTTTGTAAAACCATCAATTTGTAGGGGATTATAAGCTCTGTGGGTTACAGAACCTAACCATGGATTAAAACGTCCTAACTCAAACCAAGGGTTACCATTTGAGTCTTCAATATTTGTTCCTAAAATAGCTATTTCAGCATCCTCTTTAAAATAATTTAAGATTGTAGCGATCGCTATTGTTTTTAGAACTGCGTCAGGGTTAATCAACCAAATTAGTGCTTTAGGATCAATTTGATAAACATGGGTAATGCCGAGATTACAAGCTGAACCAAATCCTAAATTACTAGGAGAACAAATAACTTTAATTTGTGGATATTGATTAACTAAATCAATTAAGTCTTCATCTTCAGGAGAATTATTGATAATGATAATGTTACTTTCAAAATGTTGTTGTAAAATGGAGGGTATGAGCTTAAATATAAAATTAGTTGAAAAATAATTTACAGTTAAAAAATAAATCATTATTATGGTCACGTAATTAAAAAATCTTAAAAAATTGGAGGTGGTAAAAAGGTAAGGATTTAAGAGGGGTCGTAGGGGCTTTGCCCTCAACTAATTCAATCCTTACTTGTTTAGGACTACCAAAAAATTAAAGAATCTAGATTAATTAGGAAAAAGTACTCTCACAATGAGACTTGGTTGACTGACAAAAGTTGTACGCCCTCACCCCCAACCCCTCTTCCAGGGGGCGAGGGGAGATGATCCACTCCTCCGGTTCCCTCTCCCATCGGGAGAGGGCTAGGGTGAGGGCTTTCGGGGTTTTGGCTGAGAAGTTTTGTCAGTCAATCAGATATTGCTCTGCTGTTCCGTGTTTTCACTTGGCTTCTCTCACTATCATTTCTACAGTATAGAATCTGTTCTCTGAATTAGCTATAGATAAAATGCCAAACTAAAGCCCAATAAAAGCCGCCCTAAAACGGCGGGGCTTTAGACCCAATTTTTCGGTAAATAAAGAAAAAATTGTAGAGAGCAAATCGATATAGGTTCCAGCTTGGGCATTACTAGCGGAAAATGCTACGCGTTATGGACTGGTGTACAAATTAAAACCTTTGAAGTTTTAATGGATTGAATCAATTTCACTGTCAGATTGGGGATGAAAATAATTGAAAATGTGTTGCGCTAGGTGTAAACCAATGCCATTCACTTCTGCTAATTGTTGGAGACTCGCCTCTCGAATGTAATCTACGGAACGGAAATGAGCCAAGAGTTGCTTTTGTCGATGGTGCCCAAGTCCGGGAATTTCACTGAGGCGAGATCGTTTCATGCGATCGCTCCGTTGCTGCCGGTGAAAACTCACAGCAAAACGATGGGCTTCATCCCGCAGACGGCGTAATAACTGCACCCCTGGTTGGTCAGGGTCAGTGACCAATGGTACTGACTCATTGGGCAAAAAAACCTCTTCATGCTGTTTAGCCAAACCAATTACCCGAAGGTCTTCCATCAGGTTCATTTCCCTTAAAGCCCCAACAACCGCAGATAACTGTCCCTTTCCTCCATCAATTAAAATTAAATCTGGCCAATTGGGCTGATCGACTGTTGTGGTTAACGGAGATGGGGGGATGGAGGAGGGAGGGGGTACAGCCCTATCCCGCAAGTGACGACGAAAACGCCGGGTAATCACCTCAGCCATACTGGCAAAATCATCGGAATGCCCGATTTTAACCGTAGGATTTTTGATTTTATAGTGACGGTAATACTGCTTAGCTGGCAGTCCGTCAATGAAGACTACTTGAGAAGCAACAGCATCCGAACCTTGGATATGGGAAATATCATATCCTTCAATTCGATGGGGAATATCAGGTAAATCTAATAATTCAGCTAAATCAATCAAAGCTTGATGGTTACGCTCCGCAAATCGACGGGTACGAGATAATTCTAATTCAGCATTCCGTTCCACCATTTCGATCAAATTTGCTTTAAGCTGACGTTGGGGAACTAGGATAGAAACTTTTCTACCCTTCCGTTCACTGAGATAAGCTTCCAGGAATTCCATATCAGTTAATGGATGTTGAACCACTATTTCAGTGGGAATTTCCACCGGATCAACCCCTCGATAATGTTCTTCCAACGCCCGTTGTAAAATAGCACCCCCATCCCCCGACTGGGCATCCGCTAAGAAGCCAAGGCGTCCCACCAGTCGTCCTGCCCGAATTTGAAATAATTGAATACAGGCATGGTGGTGATCAGCGGCAAAGGCGATGGCATCTTGGGATACACTATCATTGGGCAATTGCACCTTTTGGTCAGCACCCAACCCCTCCATACCCCGGATGCGGTCTCGTAGTTGAGCAGCCAACTCAAAGTTTAAATCTGCCGCCGCTCTATGCATTTGTGGGGTTAAAATATCCACTAATTCTTTTGTGCGTCCTTGGAACACCATTGCCACCTTCATGACAGTACGGCGGTATTCTTCCGGTGAGATTAATTGCTGACACACACCAGGACAACGACCGATGTCATAATTTAAGCAGGGACGGTCTTTGAATAATGGTTGAGGGCGTTGACGGAGTGGGAATAAACGCTTGACCAAATGGAGGGTACTGCGGAGCAGGAACACGTCCACATAAGGACCGTAATATCGATCCTTTGGTTGGTTGAGGAATCGTTTACGGGTAATGAAGATACGGGGATAGTCTTCAGACCAAGTAATACATAAATATGGATATTTCTTATCATCTTTCAGTAATACATTGAAATGGGGTTGATGTTGCTTAACTAGGTTGGCTTCTAAGGTCAAAGCTTCTGTCTCGGTGTCGGTGACGATAAATTCAATTTCAACAATCTGCCGTACCATTAATTCTATTCGTGGAGAAAGGGTACTCAAATCACGAAAATAACTCCGCACTCGCGATCGCAACGTTTTAGATTTGCCAATATAGAGGATACGATCCGTGTCATCCCGCATAAAGTAAACTCCCGGCTCAGCGGGAATCTCCTTTAACCGAGTTGCCAATCGCTCTGGATCTTTTAATAGGGGTAGGAGTTGGGAGACATTCATAGCCTATTGATTTCAACCTAAAAAAGACATGACCCTCACAGGGAGGGTGAATCAACCCTTCATTTAACTTTCTTTCTTTCCTGGGAAGCCATTTAATTTGACAGAGATAAAACTATTAGGAAAATGTGTGCCCACACCGGATGAAAGACTGTGGTAGGTGTAATCATCTGCTCTCTATAGTCATAAAAAATCAGTGCATTGCAAAACTATTCAATCGTTCATCCAATGGGGTATCATTAAAGACTACATAGATTTAGACCCGTTTTATCAACCATACCCCATGAGAGTTACCCAGGAAAAATTGGCTGACAGTCGCCTTAAACTTGAAATTGAAGTGTCTGCCGAACAGACCAAGGAAGCCTATGAAAAAGTCCTTCGGGACATGACTCGTGGAGCTTCCATTCCTGGATTTCGTAAAGGTAAGGTGCCTCGACCAATTCTCATCCAGCACTTTGGGTTAGCACAAATTAAAGCTACCTCAATCGATGATCTTCTTAATGCCTCAGTTGAAGAAGCAATTCAGCAAGAACAAATTGATAGTTTAGGCAACATTCACATTTTAACTGAACCCGCTGACTTAATCCAACGGTTTAAGCCCGGCGAGGTCTTTACCTTCTCCGTTTCCGTGGACATACTCCCCGACTTGGAGATAGGGGAGTACACCGGATGGGAATTGCAAGTCCCTAAATCGGTTTATCAACCCCACAAGGTCGATGATTTCTTGTACACCTATCGTCGTCGCCTCGCCACTTTGATCCCAGTCAGTACCCCCCGTCCCGCCCAACTACAAGATGTGGGAGAAATTGACTTTGTCTTGTATTTTCCCAACGAAGAAACTGGCGAGTTGGACATCATTGCTAACTCGGATGTCAAAAACTTCAGTCTCGATTTAATCGAGCGGGACTCGGATGGCAAGCAATGGTCGGGTTTGGTTCAAGGAATTTTGGGGATGACCATTGGGGAAACGAAAGAAGTACCAGTTTGCTTTGAAAGTGGATTAGAGCCTCAATGGCTCAATAAGAATTTAATTGCTAAGGTAACGTTGAATGAGCTGAAAGAGGTGGAATTACACCCCCTAGATGACGAATTTGCTCGGAAAGTAAGTGATCTAGACTCAATGGATGTATTGCGAGAGTCGGTGGAAAAACGGATCCAGTCAGAGGCTGAGTCCACCACCCAAAGTAATCGCAACACGGCATTACTCAAGAAAATTGAAGAACTGATAACCATTGATCCCCCGGAAGTTTTAATTAAAGAACAAATTTACTTGATGATCAATTTCGCGCTCAATAGATTAGAAGAATCTGGTATCAGCACCAAAGGATTAACTGAGAAATCCATTATGGAGCCATTGTTCGAATCCTATCGCCCTGAGGCAATTTCTAAAGTAAAAATATCAATGGGAATTAGCGAAATTGCCAAACGTGAATCGATTCAAGTGAGTCAGGCAGCCGTTGAAGAGGAAATTGATATGTATCGACAGCGCAACAACGGATCAAAACATCAAATTGACTGGGGTATGCTACAGAAGTTGATTGTGAAGGAAATGCGGCAGGATGCCGTTTTGGACTGGTTGGCTAACCAATCCACCATTGAATATATCCCTGAGACTTATCCAGAATCATCCCCCCCATTAGGGATGCCCTTTTCTCACCCCATGGCTACAGATGACTTGACCACCATAGAGACAACGGCTGAAACCATTTCTGACCCTATTACCCAAGAACTTAGGCTACCGGAACCTGATGGTGAAATGGATAGGGTTAAAAAAACTGATGTTTAATTTAACCCGGTCTATTGGTTCCCCTTGCACAAAAGCAAAGGGGCTTGATTCCACTTCACCTGGAAAAAGCGTACATTTTTTTTCCAATAGGTCATAATAGAATATGAGTTGGTAGTAATTGAAGTAGTTATTAACAGTCATTTTGAAGGGTATCTTCCTCGTAAAACCATGGATGTATTGTCTCAGTCTTTCCATTATCAAATTTCCAGCTTAGTTTCTCCAGGCAATGTTCCATCACCCCGTAGTGTGGTTCCCATGGTTGTAGAGCAATCTGGCAGGGGGGAGCGTTCCTTTGATATTTATTCCAGGTTATTACGGGAACGTATTATTTTTCTGGGAACTCAAGTAGATGATGGAGTAGCTGACTCCATAGTAGCTCAGTTACTATTTTTGGATGCAGAAGACCCTGAAAAAGATGTCCAGCTTTATATCAATTCTCCGGGTGGATCAGTCACTGCGGGCATGGCGATCTATGATACGATGCAGCAAATTCGACCTAACGTGGTTACCATTTGTTTTGGATTAGCCGCCAGCATGGGAGCCTTCCTGTTGTCTGGGGGAACCCCTGGAAAACGAATGTCCCTCCCCAGTTCTCGGATTATGATTCATCAACCCCTAGGTGGAGCCCAAGGTCAAGCAGTTGATATTGAAATCCAAGCCAAGGAGATTTTATATCATAAGCAAAAATTAAATGAACTCTTGGCAACCCACACCCAACAGCCACTCACCCGCATTGAAGCTGACACAGAGCGGGATTTCTTCATGTCCGCCGAGGAAGCTAAGGAGTATGGTCTAATTGATCAGGTTATCCGCCGCCGCGAACTTTCTCCGTCGGTTAATGTTTTAGGAACAGCAACCCATTAAAGAGGCTTTCATGTCCAGATATGATTCCCATCTCAAATGTTCCTTTTGCGGAAAGTCCCAGGAACAAGTGCGGAAATTAATTGCGGGTCCAGGGGTGTATATTTGTGACGAGTGTGTCGATTTATGCAATGAAATCCTAGACGAAGAATTCCTAGATTCAAACTCTACGGGTTCCCAATCTGATCCCCGTCGGGATCAACCTTCAGAACAACGTCAAACTCGGGCAACTTCTATTTCCATGAAGCAAGTCCCCAAGCCACGGGAAATAAAAAAATTTTTGGATGAACATGTGGTGGGACAGGATGAAGCTAAAAAGATTTTATCAGTTGCAGTCTATAACCATTACAAGCGATTGACCCATCTTGAATCGAAGTCAACTGGACGGGGAGATGAAATCATTGTACTGCAAAAGTCTAATGTACTATTAATGGGTCCAACTGGATGTGGTAAAACCTTACTTGCTCAAACCTTAGCTGAATTATTAGATGTACCCTTTGCCGTTGCCGATGCCACGACCCTAACCGAAGCCGGATACGTGGGAGAGGATGTGGAAAATATATTATTACGCCTGTTGCAAGTAGCGAACTTGAATGTGGAAGATGCCCAGAGGGGAATCATTTACATTGATGAGATTGATAAGATTGCTCGTAAGAGTGAAAATACTTCCATAACGAGGGATGTTTCAGGTGAAGGGGTGCAGCAAGCATTGCTCAAAATGTTGGAAGGCACGGTCGCCAATGTTCCTCCCCAAGGTGGACGGAAACATCCCTATCAAGACTGCATCCAAATTGATACTTCTAATATTTTGTTTATTTGTGGTGGGGCATTTGTTGGCTTAGAAAAAGTAATAGAACAACGAATTGGCAAAAAGTCCATTGGTTTTATCCAATCTGATGGACAACCAAGGGAGAAACGGGCGGCTGATGTTCTTAAGCATACTGAACCCGATGATTTAGTGAAATTTGGTTTGATTCCGGAATTTATAGGACGGGTTCCCGTGACAGCTGTTATTGAGCCACTGGATGAGGACGCATTGGTTGCTATTCTCACTGAACCCCGCAGTGCCATCGTTAAACAATATCAAAAGTTACTAAAGATGGATAATGTTCAGTTGGATTTTCGTCCTGATGCCGTGCGAGCGATCGCCAAGGAGGCTTATCGTCGTAAAACCGGTGCCCGGGCATTACGGGGTATTGTGGAAGAATTAATGTTGGATGTTATGTATGAGCTTCCTTCCCGTAAAGATGTAACCCGTTGTGTCGTCACCAAAGAAATGGTAGAAAACCGGTCAACGGCTGAACTATTAGTCCATCCAGCTTCATTACCCAAGCCGGAATCTGCCTAACGTTTTATTCCTTAACTATTGCTGAATCCATGCCCTATTCTTCAGTTCGTGGAGTTGAACACTATTATCAATGGATTACCCAGTCCCAACTAAATGCCTCAGGAGAACACTATCCGACCGGCAAACCAATATTGGTTTTTGTACATGGGTGGGCTGGTTCTGCTCGCTACTGGGAAAGTACGGCGATCGCCCTTACCCATGAATTTGATTGTCTACTCTATGACTTAAGGGGGTTTGGACGCACCCGATTACCCAAATCTCCCCATAGGGATCTTGACTATGAACTCCATACCTATGCCGATGACCTAGCTCTTTTACTAGACACCTTAGGGATTAACCAAATAACTATCAATGCCCATTCCACTGGAGCATCCATTGCGGTTCTTTTTTTAAACCGTTATCCCCATCGGGTAAACCGGGCAATTCTAACCTGTAATGGTATATTTCCTTATGACCCAAAAGCCTTTTCTGCTTTCCACAAATTTGGCGGCTATGTGGTGAAATTTCGTCCCCATTGGCTATTATCTATTCCGTTTGTTGAACGATTATTTATGGCGCGATTTCTCCACCAACCAATTCCACTTTCTCAACAACGAAATTTTTTAGAAGATTTTTTAATGGCTGATGATAATGCTGCTCTGGGTACAATTTATACCGCTGTAAGTCAAAGAGCAGCAGAGACAATGCCCCAAGAATTTACCCAAATTTCCATGCCTACCCTGTTGGTATGTGGAGAGTATGACCAGATTATCCCAACTCCAATGGGACAACAGGCTGCCAACCTTAACCCAAACATCCAGTTTCAGGTATTGACAAAAACAGGTCATTTCCCCATGTTAGAAGACCCAGAAACCTACCTGCAACTCATTGATTCTTTTTTATCCCACCAATACCAACTTGGCTCCAATGGGTGAACCAGATTCCCAATTTCCTAAGGAGTGGAATTGCTCCGAGAGTATCCCAATGGTGCAAGTTTCCCCCCCACCCTAGCCCCTTCTCCCGTTTTGGGAGAGGGGGCTAGGGTGGGGGCTGCAAAATTGGGATGCACCCGTAAAGGCTCATATGGTCTTTATTTTATTCTTCCCGTTGAGAAGAAATAGACAAAACTCTTCCGGGGATATGGCTAATTGTATCCACAACAGCAGAGGCGGCTGCTAAAATATCTCTTTCTTCTCCTCCCAGGTATAACCGTCCAAAACTGCCTACTGCCTGGATTTCTAAAATATTAATGAGTGCTGCTTTCTCAGCTTGATTCGCAGCGAGTGCTGCATAGGCAGCCGGGGTTACTTCAAATACATAAAGGGTTTGTCCAGAAAGAAGCATTTGTCCCCGACGGGTGCGATTAATTAATTGGGTATGGTGAGGATCAATATTGCGAATAATCTGGCTGGAGACAATGGAAGGCTTAAGTCCATCAGACCGTTTAACCCCTAATGATTCTAAAATTGCCCGACCTGCTGCCTGGGCTTCCCCTTGTTTGCTAGAATGTATCTCAAGTAAGCCATATAAACGTTCCACAACTTGTACACCTGGTCGCACTACAGCCGCCTTTAATGCAATATCCATGATTCGATTAATCTCTATACCCGGTGAAATTTCAATCCATAATGATGTATCACCAGGTAGGGGTAAGAATCCCACACATACCGTTCCCAGGTAGGCTGCGTGCTGAGGTTGTAAATTATCTAAATAGACATAACTTCGTAGTTCTATACCCAAAACTAAACTCCCATCCAAACCAATTGGATAGATTTTACCATTGGTTCAGCAACAACCGATGACAGAGAGTCCAATTCTTAGATTGATTTTCCATTTGGTTTTCAGTAGTGAAGCTGGAATCTGAAACATGAACCTTAACAAGTTGTATGGGACAGTAGGCAGGAATCATGCCCCTACACCCCATCCCACGAAAACCCAAAAACTCCTAACTTCTCTCGCAATAACTGTCCTTCTGGCGACCGCTGAGTTTCATATAAACTAATGGCCTGCTTAAAAGCCAAAAAACTATCTCTAACCTTACCTTGTTTAAAAAGAACAACCCCCAAGTTTTGGTAAGCCTCAGCATATTCAGGCTGTAGGGCGATCGCCTTACGATACTGGACTATCGACTCTGGAAGTAGCCCCATAGCTTTAAGAGCAGCCCCCAAATTAAAATAACCCACTGCAAAATCCGGTGCAATGGCAACCACCTTTTCATACAACATACAAGCTTCAGGCAAATCTCCCTTCCCCTGAAGTAAATTAGCCCAGTTATTGAGGGATCCTAACCGTAGGCGGGGGGGAATCGGTTGTTTCCAAGCCATCTGGTAGTGAAATAAGGCTGAATCAAATTGGTTTAATTCACTGTAGAAGGTGCCCAAATGAAAATGTAATTCATACTGAACAGCAGAATCAGCAACGGAAACCAATTCCAGCCCCCGATGTAACAATCCTAATCCCCTTTCCCGATTTCCCATTTCCCAGCATAAGGCTCCAAATTTACTGTAGAGATAAGCATCATTGGGGTTATCGATTAAAGCCTGTTCTAAAATATCCTTTGCCCGATTAAACTTATCCTTACGATTGATGCGTTCGGGTTCATAACCTTTATGAAGTAAAGCAACGTCCTGAATGCAGCCCACCCGCCAGTGGGGCTCCCGGTTCAAAATCACTTGAATGCTATCATCTACCAGTTCATGGTAGGGTCGATGAAAAAATATATCAGTTCTGTTGCGGAATAGCCGTGACACTAGAGAATAGGGACTTTGATGGGAACCCAATTCATGGCGGAGTAAGTTAATCAGCAGGTAATCATCTTGTTGCATAGCCTGACGCAGTACCGGAATCACATCAGGCACCACCACTTCATCGGCATCAAGTACTAATACCCAATCCCCTTTTGCATAACTGAGGGAGTGGTTACGGGCAGCGGCAAAGTCAGACCGCCAAGGGTAGGAATAAACCTGTACACCCCATTGTTGACCAATTTCAATGGTGGCATCAGTGGAACCCGTATCCACCAGTATCACTTCATCCGCTAACCCTTGAACGCTGGATAAACAATCAGGAAGTAACTCCGCCTCGTTTTTAACAATCATACATAGGCTTAGCTGCATTTTCTGACCAGTTCTCCGATGTAATGGTTTCCTACCCCCTCAATGCATCAGATCTTATGTAAGGTGGTATTCAGCAATCCCTGCTTTCTGTTAACGAGAACCAAGAAGACTACTGGCACCAACCAAGATGCTTATTTTAGAAACGTCGAAACTAACCAGACGATCAACAATGTCATCAGGGCGATAAAGTTATCTGGATTGAAATACATAGGAGGTGGAACCAGTCCACTGAGTAAACTCCCCAAGGTTAAGCCTAAAATTAACCCTCCCAGGGACAAAAGAACTGACCTGCCGAATTTATTTTCTTTACGGTTCAAAAAGTAAAGGCTACAACCACACCCCAAAGCCATGATTAATGGCAATAAAGGAGGATTTCCAGGTAGTAGGGTGAAGACTGATAAGGGTAAAAAGACACCTACAGATGCCAATACTTCCTGCCGACTAGGATTATCAAGACAACGAACTAACCAGGCTGGGGATTTGGCATCTACTTCAACCAATGGCTTGGTCATCGTCTGAATGGCTTGTTCAGGAAACCGAATACCGTCAGGAATCTTGATTTTCCCGGTTTGTCGCAGGCGGAGACGATCCATTAATACTGCATCATAAGCTGCTTCAATACTTTCTAAAATGTGAGGATCGCCGCTATATTGTATAAACAGGCGAGCCTTCGCTTGCTGAATTTCTTCAAAAGAAGCATCCTCGGTGACTCCGAGTTGCGTATAAGGGTTGAGTTGAGTCATTGACATAACCTCCCAGAGTTTCCCTATCCCTACTTATTAATTATAAACCTAAGCCATTCCCGACTAAAAAAAGGGTGCTATATTCTGGCAGCCTAAACTAGGTCTGTTGAGCAACGAATTCGCCATGAATAGGATTACTTCATCCATGCTCCCTGATAAGGGGTGATTTGTTTGGTTCTTCCTAAGAAATACAAACCTTACAATAGATGATTCGTAGCCCGATGCCAGAGGAGACAGTTTAATTCATGGTACAAAATAAACGAACTTCCGTTTGATTTGCTGTATAAAACTTTATTATAACGTGTTTATTATAAGCCGTATCCCAACGCCTTAAATTTTCAAACCATTACTCCGTCTAGTTTTAGCAAGGTTCCCTATGGCGATTAAATTATTAAACGTTAATAGTAACCGTCCATAACCGTTACACTCCCTCCGGTAAAGTGGGTTGCGGGCTATGCCCGATGGTTGTTTTTCCCCTAGGGGAGAGGGAACAGTTGGAGCCGTCTATTTCCCACCAGATTAAATTTGAACCGTTGTTTGCTACCCTCAAGGTGCCCTAACAATCAACAGGAATGGTTACCAATTTTTCATCCATGAGTACTGAAAAGTTTCGTCATCAATTACGCCAGGAATCTCAAACTTGGCTCCAGGAAGGTTTAATCGATACTCGTTTTCATCAGTTACTTACGGAACGTTACCAATTTAATGAATTAGAGGGAGATGCCAATAACCGTTTTCTTTCCATTCTCATAGGGTTAGGCGGGGTTCTCCTTGGCTTGGGGGTATTGACATTTGTTGCTGCGAATTGGCAAGGTTGGTCCCGCCTACTCCGCGTCTTATTGTTATTCAGTTTATTTGTGGGGGTCAATGTTAGTGGGTTTTATCTTTGGCGATCGCCGAAACGAATTGTTCGGCGGTATGGTTTAGGGTTATTACTGCTGGGAGGGGTGGTTTTAGGAGCCAATTTGGGGCTTCTATCTCAGATGTACCATCAATCCGGATCCATTGCCCATCTGTTTGGGTTTTGGGGGCTGGGTGTCTTAGGGATGTCCTATGGATTACGTCTCCCTTCCCTAGGGGTATTTGGTTTGATTGTAGTTAATTTAGCCTACTGGGGTTCTCAACCGTGGAGTTCTATTTCAGATGAAAGTTTTACTGGTTGGCTCCTCCACGGACTCCCCTTACTCATTGCAACGGGTCTTCTCCCATTGGTCTATTGGTGCCGTTCCTCCACGGTTTTTGGTCTAATTGCCATCACTTTCGCCACCACATTTCTCACCACTCCCCGTCCGGTTCACCCATGGCTCACCATTGCCATCACGTTACCACCCGCATTACTATGGGTCTATTCGTCCCATCCCTACTGGCGTAAGTGGTTCCGCAAATCATCCCATCCAATGGCTGATCCATACCAACAAATTGCACGATGGGTCACTATTTGGTTTATTTGTTTACTATACTATGGATTTTCGTTCCATTGGGTGTGGGCATCCAATGGCGTGTCCAATCCTGTATTAACCGAGTCTATCAGTCCGGCATTTGGAGTATGGAGTTGGTTTAATGTCTTTATATGCTTTGTGTTTACCCTGTTAGGATGGATATCCTTGGGTTTAAAGCACCTTACTTCCCGTCAATTACCGGTTCAATTTATCAACAGCGGTTTGATTTTAGGTTGTTTAATCACCACTGCCACGATTTCTGTCTGGCATACCACAATCAATCCCCTTCCCGTCCTCGCACCCTTGGCATTTAATGTTCTACTGGCTTTAATGGCGATCGCTCTTATCCGTGACGGCTTATTGTGTAGTGAACGTCCCCGATTTTGGGGTGGTATGGTTTTATTAATCATGATCATCCTCAGCCGGATGGTGGAATATAATACTGACCTGATTCTCAAGTCCATCGTCTTCATTCTTTGTGGGCTGGGAATGATGGCAGGTGGTTGGTGGTTTGAGCAAACCCTCATCAAAACTAAACCAAAATCCGTCTCCTAAACTCCCTACCCAATCGTTCCCATGACTGACCCAACTTCCCCGTCTACCGTACACCCGCCCTCCCCCCCTCCCCATCCTCCTAAAGTCCACCAACAGGGAGAGGAAAGGTCTATCCCCCCGTGGCGATTTTTCATTCCCCTAGTACTTCAGGGTTTCTTAGTTTTGCTGATTCCGGTTCAAAATGCCTATACGGTGACATTTGGACGAACGGTCATTTTACAAACCGTACCCGTGGATCCCTATGATGTACTTAGGGGTTACTACCAGGTACTCAGTTATGATATTTCAATGGTGGAGCAATTACAGAAATTGCCTGGTGCTGGCTCCTGGCTGACAACACCTCGACCTAAACCAACGAACATCTATGTCATATTAGAAGAGGTTCCCACATCCATCCAACCACCCTATCCATGGAAGCCCATTGCCATCAGCCCGTCATACCCGGTTAACCTTGCTTTCAACCAGGTGGCTTTGGCGGGTTTTATCCAAGATGGGCAGGTAACCTATGGGGTGGAACAGTACTATATCCCCGCTGATCAACGGGACGAAATCAATAAAACCATCAATGATACCCAACAACGAAACTTCCAAGCTTTGGTGATGGAAGTCAAGGTGGATGGGAGGGGAAAGGGAGTCCCAATTCGTTTATGGATTGGCGATCGCTACTATCAATTTTGAGGAAGGGGCTATTATTGGGGGTTGAACTGTATGCCACAACACCGAGATACTCTCGGATGGTTGACAATAGATTGCCCTCAACATAGTTTGGGAATAATTGACTTAAAATTAAACCATTGTACGAATCAATTGTTATTTAGGTAAGCGGATGGGAATTATCAACTGGCTGAGCAACCCGGTTCACACATTGCCAAAAGTGGGCTTTAGAGTCTTTTCGATTTCGTGTTTAGTGGCAGGGTGGAGCGGGGTTCCATCCCTAGCAGAACCTCCCCATGGTTCTGTTGTTAGCTCTGTCAGTCCAAACACCCCTTTACCATTGGAGCCAACATCTACCCAATCCAATGGGATAAATTCCTCTGTTAATGTCCAAGTCCTTAATTCTTTCTCGTTCCCCACCCATCTTACAGTTCCGTCTTTTGCTCAATCCTTGGAAACAACGCCTCAACATGGAGAAAAATCTGGGGTTTTCTCGGGCTTGAGTGACATCTCTGTAACCACCCTTCCCCTTAAACTAGCCCAGTCTAAAATTGACGTACCTGCCCAAGTGGTAGAACAAAGTCCAGTGTTACAGCGTTGGCAGCAAAAAACACCCAATGTTTTAGAGGAGATTGACTGGGATCCGGCTTTTCGCCCTAGGGTCAGATTTGGTTATACTTATTTCCCCAATGCCCAGGACCTAGATGGATGGTCCTTGGGCATTGAAGATGTTTTTATTGCCCGTACTCCCTTAACGGTGAGTACCGATTACAACGAAACATTTGATGGACGTCAGACGGGGGGCGGGGTGGATTTAAGATACTATTTTCTACCGTTGGGATGGTATGGGAATGTAGCCCCTACCATTGGGTATCGCAGCATCAGTACCCCCACTTATTCCACCGAAGGACTGAATCTGGGTTTACGGTTTATGTTAGCCCTATCCCGGGGAGGGGCTGCAGACCTATCTATTAGCCAAAACTGGGTAGGGGTTGCCACTGATAATGAGGTTGGTGTATTTACATTTTCAGTCGGATATGCCCTCACCCGTCAAGTGAGACTTTCGGCAGATTTACAAGAACAAAGCTCTAAACTACGGCAGGATACTCGTCTGGGAATTATGGTGGAATGGCTACCTTCCTTAGACTAATCTATCAGGGTTAGCCCTATTAGGAGTAATGATTCTGTCCATTCTACCACCGCTCCGTAGGTATCCCCAGTATGTCCTCCTAGTTGATGGTTAAACCACGCCCCAATGATATAAGCTACTCCCGGACCTAGTATCATCAGTCCCAGTGCCAATGGCACTCCTAGCCACCATTGGGATCCATGAATGAGAAGGGTCATGCCGCTCAATAATAGTAGTATTAACCCACTGGGTATGGTATCCCTGAAGGAATTAACGGCATGGTGATGGAAGGCTCCCTTACCTGTAGGCTTTAGGTACGAATAGCGGGCGATCGCCACCATTTGTCCCCATCTACTCCAACCCATAACCAATACCAAAATTAACCACCGAGATTGGTTGAGGTCATTTAATGCGGATGTTTTCAGTAATAAAATAATAATTGCACTCATGGCTCCAAATGCTCCCGTAGCACTATCTGCCATCACAGCTAATCGTCTGGAGGGGTCTTGTACCGCTAACCCGTCGGCTGCATCCATTGCTCCGTCTAAGTGCAACCCCCCAGTAAGCCCTACCCATACTGCCACAACTAAACTACTCCTGGACAAAGACGACATTCCCAACCAACTGAGTCCAAAATCCAGACTAGTTAGAATACTGCCTAAAACCAGTCCCACTGCCACCACCCATCGCGCCGCCCACCGAAAATCTTTACACCATCCATGGGGCATGGGTAGGGTGCTATAGAAGGCGATCGCTGCGATAAATTCATGGAAAATCTGGGACATATTTGGAATGGAGAAAAGAGCTGATAATAATGAGTCTCAATGGCAGTTGATGATTGACGAGAGTATCCCCATGTTGTACGTTTGCCCTCAAAATTGGGATGCACCCTGATTGACAGAGGTCTGTCAAATCCGATTTAGTGCATCCAACACAGCGCCATGGATGGCACGGTTGCAAGCCACAATTCCAGAATTATTGACTAACTTGGAGCTACACCCAAAGTCCAACTGGTTTCCCCGTGCATCAGTTACAATTCCTCCAGCTTCTTCAACAACGATGGCTCCAGCAGCATGATCCCAGATATTTTCCCGATAGTTAGGTTCTTTTTTCCAAATTAATCTGGTGTAGAGGGCGGCCTCTCCACAGGCGACAGCCCCATATTTTACCTGACTGTCTAACTGTAAAGGGGGTTCTCCCAGCCCAACTGCCTTAGCCAGTGCCCGTTGTCGTGGTAAATCACCATGCTCTGTTTCAATACTTTCTGTCAGTCGTAGTATAACTCCTTGCAAATCAGCAGATGCTCCAACCGGATAGGTTTGGTGATCAGTTAGGGTGAATACCCGGGTACCTTGCCCCCGGACAGCCACAAAAATAACCCCATGGACTAACCCTAGTCTGGGACTGACAGGGTGGGGGATGGAGAGTGCCGGACAACCCAATATGCCAACTTTAACTTCTCCTCCCTCTATCAACGCTAAAGCGATGGCATATTGGTCACCCCGAAGGTAGCCCTTGGTTCCGTCGATTGGGTCTAACGTCCAAAATCGTTCCTGTACTTGGGCTCGTCCCAAATTAATGGATTCAACCACGGTAGATGGAGCAATACTTGGAAATACCAATTGCACATAGTTCGTTACCTGTTGCCAGTGTTCTGCCATTTCCGGTTGGAGCAATAAAGCCCCACTTTCTTCTCCCACAATAGGGTCATCGGGAAAATGGTCATGGATAATCTGACAAATCACAGCTTGAGCCGCAAAATCAGCGATAGTGACTGGACTGCTATCTGGTTTGGTAATTGCTTGTCCTGGTCGTTCCATTCGTACTCTTTCACAAATAGTCACCGCTGACTTTACGGCGGATAGGGCAATGGTTTGTTCTAAATCGTAGGAGAGGGGTGACATAGGAAGGATTGGCAGTGTTTTTAGGGTGGATAGTTCACTGGGATGAGGTGGGTAGCCAGGTTACAACAGTGGTGCCGGGAGCAGTGGAACAACAAAGTTTGCCGGGACTAAAAACTTGTAACGTGCCCCCCATTCGGCTCAAGAGTTGGTGGGCGATCGCCATCCCCAAACCAGTACCTGGAATATTACCTTGAGACTGTATACCCCGATAATAGGGCTCAAATAAATGGGGGAGGTCTTCCGGTGGAATCCCAGGACCGGTATCACTAATGGCCACTGCCAGAAAGAGGGGGCTATTTTTGCCAGATAATCCATCAGGATGACCAGATGCAGATTGGATTTGGATTAGACCATTAGTGGGGGTATATTTTAAGGCATTTTCTATCAGATTGTTCAGTACCTCACCCAAGGCTTTACCATTTACCTGCACATCGGGCAAACCTTGGGACAGACCAATTTCTAAGGTTACCCCCCGTTCTTGGGCGATGGCACCGGCAGTCATCAACAGGGGAGATAACACACTATCCAGATTGATGGGCATCGTAGTCAGAGAATTGCCACTCAGCCAATCAGTCACTAAATCAGGATTTTCTTCTGACTGCTCCCGTTCAGGTGAGGATGGCAGCGGGTCTAGAAAGTTGGAATAATTTTGGAGTGACGGATTGAGCCGCAATGAAGATTTGATATCCACTGCTTCTTTAGTGACATGCTCAATTTGGGTCAGTAGTTCTTGCAAACGTTCACTTTCCCGTACAATACTTACCGCCACTTCCTGGTTGGGGTCATAACTCACCAATCGCTTCATCAACAGCTTGCCAAAGGTGCGTAAAGCAGTGAGAGGATTCCGAAATTGATGTAACAAGGCATCCATTAAAAAACGATGGTGGCGTTCTTGTGACTGCCGTTGATCTCGGATTTCCATGAGCCACTGGGTACGCTGTTCCAAAACATATCCAAGGGCTAAAGTACGGGCAATATGGTCTACTTCCTTCCGTTCAGTAGGGTTCCAGGGTCGGTCATTTCGGCAACAGACCAGTAGTCCTATGGCGGTACCCTCGTGTACTAAAGGGAGTACGATCTGGTGGTCAGGATTCACGGATTCATTCAGGTAGGTCAGAGTTGACCCAGAAAGGGGCTCCACTGATTCTAAATAAACTGGTTGTTCAGAATCTAATGAGGAGCCTGATTCAGGGTTCACTGACTGTTCCCGATTCCAGGCAGAGGTGGGTAAAATTGAATCCACTGCCCTTTGGAGGGAGACAGGGGAACTTCCCGATAATGAATGGGTGGACGGGGCAGGGGGAAGGGGACGGGAGACAGGGGACGGTAAGTTGGGGGGGATCCAAGGATGGGTCACTGACCACTCAACAGCAGATTCAGGATGGACGATCAATGGAATTAATTCGGTATCCCCTCCATTGACAAGGTCTTTCGCTAAATAAACAATACTGAACGAAGCCCCCAATCCTTGAGCCAGGATAACTTGCGATCGGCATAGGGAAATAAATTCCGGGCTGGGGGTCAGTAGCATGGGAATGAGGAAGAAAAGGGGTAAATCATTAAAGTCAGTAGGGAAGATGGGTATAAGGATGGGATGAAATGTGATTCTCCGTCCTGAATCCCATACTTTCCCTATCAATCCATGGTGAATGATTGCCAAACCTAGTTGACTGACAAAAGTTGTACGCCCTCACCCTAGCCCTCTCCCGATGGGAGAGGGCTAGGGTGAGGGGTTTCGGGGTTTTGACTCAGAAGTTTTGTCAGTCAATCAGTTGCCAAACTAAAGGAATGGGTAATTAAATGATACCAATCTTAGTGAACCCAGTCTTTACCGATTAGAAAAACTCCCAAGGGATCGTTCATTCCCTCTGGGAATGGAACCATAGGGTTAGGTTCCCTGTACTTTTCTTTTGGGGGCATATCACCACTCTCCTTCGTCCTTGATTGTATGTCCCCATAACTGGTACTAAACTCCATGGAAGGAAATGGTAGGATACACCTGTGGTTCGTTGCCAACCTATACCTTGGAAATGAAGAGTATCAGGATATAATCAAGAAAAAGAGTTCAAACCATTATCGGTACTCAGAGGTGTGGGTTACTTCTTCTTTCAATAACATTCGGGTTCCTACCATTACAGCACTGGGAAATTTTGATGGTATCCATCTAGGACATCGCCAAGTTATTCAGCCAGTCCTGCCCCCTGATCTCAATCCTGATCAACGGTGGGGAGACGGGAAAAATAGTGTTCCTGAGTCCATTGGTGAGCCCCCTTACTCCACTGTTCTTACATTTTCGCCCCATCCCCAAGAGTTTTTCTCCGGAAAACCCCGGTTACTTTTATCACCGTTGACTGAGAAAATAAGGCAACTGGCATTCCTTGGCGTGGAACAATTGGTATTACTCCCCTTCAATCAAGAGTTATCCAACCTGACTCCCCAAGCCTTTGTGGAAACTATTTTATTGGATTTGCTTAAGTGTCAAAAAATTTCCATTGGAGAAGACTTTAGATTTG
This sequence comes from uncultured Synechococcales cyanobacterium, assembly GCA_903897715.1. Classification (GTDB taxonomy): domain Bacteria; phylum Cyanobacteriota; class Cyanobacteriia; order CAIUCS01; family CAIUCS01; genus CAIUCS01. The sequence continues at coordinate 36,467 of CAIUCS010000034.1, read as the reverse complement.
GGTATCAACGGACAGGAACAGCAGCAGATTTAAGGGCGATCGCGGAACGTTTTGGTATTCCAGTTACCCTTGTTCCGCTCCATACCCACAATCAAGAACGAATTAGTAGTTCTGAAATCCGAGCAGCACTTGAATCTGGTCAATTGGAAAGGGTAAACTCCCTTTTAGGGCGTTCTTATACCATTCAAGGACAAGTAATACCAGGAAAACAAATTGGGCGCACTTTAGGCTTCCCCACCGCAAACCTGGAAATCCCATCGGAAAAGTTTTTACCATGCTCAGGGGTATATTGTGTTTGGGTATGGGAGTTGATGAATCTAACCACAGCATGGCACCAAGGTGATTCTTTCTCTATTCCTTATCACACCATGGCAACGGATGGGTGGGAACGACGACCAGGGGTGATGAATATTGGATATCGTCCCACCCTAGGGGGAACGCAACAGAGTATTGAAGTTCATTTATTAGATTGGACTGGAGACTTATACGGAAAAACATTGGTATTGAGTTTAGAAAAGTTTTTGCGCCCAGAACAAACGTTGTCATCATTACCCGCTCTTCAGGATCAAATTGCGGTTGATTGCCACATTGCCCGTCATTTTTTTTCGCTTTCTTCTCGGTAATAAGCGGTTACAACCAAACTATAGAAAAGTATTTGCAATGGAGACCCATTGGACATCCTGATGTATCCATTAATCATCATTCTTCATTCATAAAATCTGGCAGATTCAGAAGATAAAGTGGGATCATCGCACCCTTTATCTGGTAGCGTAGAATATATCTTCAGTTAAAAATATTAATCTAGGTTTAGTGAGTCCACTGGGAGAAATAGAATGACATTTATTTTTCAACTTGCTTTATTTGCATTGGTTGTTATGTCTTTTGCCATGGTTGTTGGTGTACCCGTTGCCTATGCTTCAACCGAAAACTGGGAACAGTCCAAACGTTTAATTTTTCTTGGCTCGGGTATTTGGGTTGGGCTAGTGGTCATTGTTGGCGCCCTTAACTTCTTAGTGGTCTAGAGGCAGTTACTCCAGATTGAGCCGTTACAGAATGGTGTGGGTAATCCCCACCATCATATTTCCCAGTCCTACCCCCAATCCCCCATGTCTGTCTTTGAAGGAACTTTTTTATCCCCAGAATCTTTACGATTTGCCCTAGTCATTGGTCGATTTAACGACCTAGTCACTAACAAATTATTAGAAGCATGTCAGGATTGTTTGCGTCGGCATGGTGTAGACCCAAACCCCCATGGTAATCAAGTAGACTATGCTTGGGTGCCAGGAAGTTTTGAGATTCCCTTGGTTGCTCGACAGCTTGCCCTAACCCATCGTTATGATGCCATTATTTGCTTAGGTGCAGTCATCCGTGGACAAACTCCCCATTTTGACTATGTGTCAGCCGAAGTGGCAAAAGGAGTGGCAGCAGCCGGTTTTCAAACAGGAGTACCAGTTATTTTTGGAGTGCTTACGGTTGACTCACTGCAGCAGGCATTGGAACGGGCTGGAATTAAGTCAAATCTAGGGTGGGAATATGCCATGAATGCAATTGAAATGGGGACTTTGATGCGCCAGATTCGTCAACTTCCAAATCACTCCATGGCTGATAATCAGGCGATCGCTCCTGGAAATTTTTTATCTCACCACGACAATACAACACAATTGTCATCAGGATTTATCCCAGGTTCAGCCTCATAACTTAACACAACTTAATGATTGATTCGTTACTGAACGGTCAGTGAAGGATTAAAGTATTACCTATAAATCAGGTTGCCAGGATTTGAGTCCTGTTTCAATGGTTTGGTATAAGGCAACTCATCACAAAACTAGAAGAACCAGTTATGCTAATGGTGTCAATTAGACACAGGTTATTCCCATGCCTTCTGCCAAAATCCTAATTGTTGACGATGAGCCGGCAATTCTTAATCTGATACAACGTTTTCTGTCAAAACAGTCAGAAGAATCGGGTGAACTAAAGTATCAGGTTGAATCTGCTAAAGATAGTACTACTGCGTTGATTGTTTTTGAACAATTTAACCCGGATCTGGTCATATTGGATGTGAACCTGCCGGATGGCAATGGCTATCTATTATGTGAAGAAATGCAAAGACGCACGGGGGTTTTTGTTCTAATGTTAACCAGTCGCACAGATTCATCCGATAAGGTGACTGGTTTTTCCAAAGGGGCAGACGATTATTTTACCAAACCATTTGACCTAGAAGAATTAAAGTACAGGGTTGAAGCAATTCTGAAACGACAACGAATGATTGCCCCGTCTGAACCCCAATGCCTCAGATATGGTTCTTTAGCCATTGATCCAGTCCGACGGGAAGTAACCTTAGATAATCAATTGATTGGTTTAACTGCCCTTGAATTTAATTTATTGTATTTCTTAGCCAGTGAACCGGGGCGAGTTTGGCAGCGGTCAGAACTAATTGAAAAAGTATGGAAGTTTGATTATGTAGGGAATGACCAACGGGTAGTGGATGTACATATTGGTCAAATCCGTAAAAAAATTGAAGAGAATTTGGCACAGCCTTCGATGATTCATACCGTGCGCGGAGTGGGGTATAAGTTTGAATTGACTTCCATCGGTCGGACGACCACGTCTTCAGTGATTTCTCCATCGGAAAAGTTGTAACGAACCAAGCACATCTGACAAAACTAACCATTTCCTTGCAAGATGTACTTAACGGTGGTTAAAGCCTCTAATCCAATTAATCCCCTACGGTATCCTTTCTGATTAGAAATACCTAACGCGATGGCTCGTCCACCCTTAGGGTTACGATAAAACCGCGGAGACGCATTAATATAGGAAAATGCAGCGATTATTCCAGTTGCAAATTGACGACTTTCCTGATAAGACTCTGTTGCTAAACAATCAGCATGACCGCTACTATGGGAGTTCATCCAAGCGATAGCCCCATCTAATGAGTCAATCCACTTAAAGGCAACTATCTTTTTAAAGTAGGGCTCCGTCCATTCATGAGTCTTGGTCAGGGATACATCAGGAAATTCCGATACCAACTCCTCATCTCCCCGAATTACAAAGCCTTTTTCCCTTAGACTATTCCATAACATAGATAAAACAGTATGGTTGAGGGTGGGATCGAGTAAAACTTTTTCAATTGCATTGACCCGGTCGGGTTCTCCTTGGTGACTATCCAAAATCATAAAACGAACCAAATCAAAACTAGCTGAAGCTGACCAATAAAGATAACAGTTTCCAATACCAGGTTTTAAGACCGGAGTAGCCGCTTGACGCATCACCTGTTGAACTAGACTAGGACGACCATAGGGAATTACTAGGTTAATATACTGATCCTGGATAATCAAATCTCGGGTGGAAGTACCTTGTTCGGTGGTCAACAATTGCAAACAGGTTGGAGAAAATCCTGCCCCATCCAAACTAGTTTGTAAAATTTCAGCAATTATCCCGTTAGTATGGGCAGCCTCTGTTCCACCCCGTAGGATCACGCTATTACCTGTTTTAAGGCAAAGACCTGCAACAATCGCCCCCAGTTCAGGAAAAGATTCATAAATGAGGGCAATAACCCCCAGTGGTACTAATTGAGTATATGTTTGACATTGATCCACCTGATAGATGGAGTTCATAATCGGTTGAGTTGGATCCGATAATTCACCCAATCGCTGCAAAATTTGAACTGTTGCCTGGATTCGTTCTGGGGTCAACTTTAACCAATCAACCAACAGTTCAGGCACTGCCATCTCCCGACTAGCTTCTAGGTCTAGCGTATTTGCTTCTAGAATGGCATTCTGATGCTTCTTAATCGCTGATGCCATTAGATGTAAGGCATGGTTACGATCCACTCCTTTACTTTTAGCTAAATCCGTAGCGGTTTCGTAGGCGGTACGAGTCACACTGGCAATGACTTCTGACCCTACAGTAAAATCTGCCTTCATAACTTCAACATGAATAGGAAAGCTAAACAAGTTAATGGAGGTATTACCACCATTTCAAGAATCAGAGAAGTGAATGATAATATAATATAGGCTAAAAAATAATTCACCCATTTCCTTGGCTAAAGCCGAGAGGATTCTAACGCCAAAGGGTGATTGTGGCGTAGCCCGTCTTACAGTATCGAACCGAACGATCAATCCCTCGACAATGTATTCTTAGTGTAGCTTCTTATGCCCTAAAGGGCAGAGCTTTCAACCCATTATTTTTGGTAATCGATGGTTTTTCCTCGTTGTAAGGCATGATTTATCATCCTATCTTGTTGAATACATCCCCCGCTATGTAGCCTTTCTCGAGAAATCTGAGTCAAACAAGTGCAATTATGTCCAACATCAAAACTATTTTGCCTGAACGTTTCGCTGAAGAAGATCATCCATCTAACCCCCATCATTCTACTCATGTTGTCATTCATACTGACGGCAGTTGTATTGGAAATCCTGGTCCGGGGGGATGGGCAGCAATTTTACAATGGGGTTCCCATCGTCGTGAAATTAGCGGACGGTTCAGGGAAACAACTAACAACCGCATGGAACTTTGGGGGGCGATCGCAGCATTGGAAGTTCTTACCCAGCCTTGCAACATTGACCTTTACACCGATAGTTCCTATGTTCGGGATGGAATTACCCGATGGATTAAAGGGTGGAAGAAAAATGGTTGGCGAACTGCGAATAAACAACAGGTTAAAAACCGAGACCTATGGGAACGATTACTATGTGCCCTAGAACGACATCAATTCAGTCAGACGGTCACATGGCATTGGGTTAAAGGTCATGCAGGGGTTTCATTAAACGAAGAAGTTGATCAATTAGCAAATCATGCAGCTCGTTCCGTAACTATGAATGACCCTGTGGATCAGGGTTAATAGATTGAATGACCCAATTATAACTATAAACAAAAATGGAGGTTAGCGGACTCGAACCGCTGACATCCTGCTTGCAAAGCAGGCGCTCTACCAACTGAGCTAAACCCCCGCCTCCCCTAAATACTATAGTAATCCTAAGCGATGAGAATTAACAATTTTCTTGAAAAAAATTTGAAAAAAATTTGTCGGTACCCTTTGATTCCCTTTCCCCTCCATGAAAGACGGTAATACTTAGTCTTTGTCTTAAAGCCCTTTAGTCCTTGTCTTATCATAAAACCCATGGTTATCGTAGCCAGCTTTTACAAATTTTTCCCCTTTCCTGACTCCATTCACCTCAGATCCGCTTGGCTCGCCTACTGTCAGGTTCAACAGATTCGGGGTACCATCCTCATGGCTCCGGAGGGGATTAATGCCACTATTTCAGGAAGTCGTGATGCAATCAATCAGGTGCTTCAGTATATTTGCAGCCATCCCGGTTTAAGTACATTAAAGCATCAGGAAAGTGTTTGGAATGTTCATCCCTTTGATCAGTTAAAGGTTAAGTTTAAACAAGAAATTGTTACCTTAGGAATGCCCACAGTTGATCCTAGTCAAGGCACCGGTGAGTTTGTTCATCCTTCAGATTGGAATACTATTTTGACTGATCCAACTGTCACCGTGGTTGATACTCGTAATATCCATGAAGTGGAAATGGGTACTTTTTTTGGGGCAATCAATCCACAAATGTTTTGTTTTCGTCAGTTTCCCCAGTATGCTAAGCAACAGTTAATGCCGTTGCAGTCAAAGAAAGTTGCTATGTTTTGTACTGGAGGAATCCGGTGTGAAAAGGCTTCGTCCTATTTATTGAAGGAAGGTTTTAAACAGGTGTATCAATTAGACGGTGGCATTATTCATTATTTACAAACAGTCTCAAAATCAGACAGTCTTTGGCACGGGGATTGTTTCGTGTTCGACCAGCGCAATCATCTTAATCTTGAGCATAGGTCAACTTGGTTTGGGGTAAGTAGCCTCCCAAATCTGGTTAACTGACAAAAGTTGTACGCCCTCACCCCCAACCCCTCTCCCAGGGGGCGAGGGGAGCCGATCCACCCCTCCGGTTCCCTCTCCCATCGGGAGAGGCTAGGGTGAGGGCTTGCGGGGTTTTGGCTGAGAAGTTTTGTCAGTCAATCAGCTCCCAAATACTAATTTACCCATAAAATGAATGATAGTAACCTGTAAAATATGACCTATAAACCGCAGGGCAACCGCACACAAAACTTAATATATCAATAAGAACCAATTTCCAGTGACTTATTGCAAAAATTCTTATTAGTTAAGACTTATTGAGAATAAACATCTTCTAATCTAGTGTTTTTAATGAAAGGCAGTACCTATAGCGTGTTAAGAAACGCGTGCGGTTGCTCTGATAGATCGAGGAGGACAACTGCATACATTTTTTAACACGCAAGTAAATATTTCACAACAATCGGCAAAAAACCAAGCAATGACTATATTAAAGCCTCAAGGATTGTCCTGAGATAGTTGTTATTCCAGCCAACCTTCAGTCTTTTCGCCTTAACCCCAACCTTTGTTTTTTTGTCCATCGCCCAAATTTAAGCCAATATGACGAATCACTACTAGATTCTCAGCACTATAGCCCCGACAACAGCGGGAAGCATCTTGATTAAAACCACCATCAAGAACCCAATGCAGTTGATTTTCAATACTCCAATGATTTCTAACAGATTCGGCAAACTTCTGAACATCATACTCAAAACTAAGTAGATAGTAGCGATATTCAGTGGAAGTAGTTCCATTTCTGTTAAGATATGTGTGCGCTTGCCCTGCTATAAACCGAGTATAGCCGGGTTACCAATGTCAAAAAGACCAGCCATACAACCAATCATTAATGTAGCTAAAGTTGCTGCCCACAGAGCTTTCCATCCAATTTCAACTATTTCAGACTTACGTTGAGGAACCAACCCTACCAGCCCCCCCACAAATATACCAACCGAAGGAATATGGGTAAAACCGCAAAGGGCATAACTCAAGATTAATAGGGCGCGATGACTCAATACCCCTTGATTGGACAAATTAGCCAATTGTAAATAAGCAGGGATTTCAGTTTCTAATACCCTTTGTCCTAGTAACACAGCCCCAGCCCAAAGTTCAGTCCATTGGAATGAGATTCCTAGACAAAAGGTCAAGGGTAAAAAGAAAACCCCCAATATGTTTTGAATGCTAACTACTTGGAAAAAATTACCGATGAACTGTAACCCTACGTTAGGGCTTTGTGCTAAGGAAGCAAAGTTAAGAAAAACCAGATTGACTAAGGACACCAATCCAAGGACTGCAATCAAAATGGCGGCGATTGTAACAGCCAGTTTAACTCCTTCCATGGCTCCTTCAATGACACTGTCCATGGGGCTTATCCGTAGAGTATCCAAACTGTCTTCATCAATTTCTGGTGGTAAACTTCCCAATGTTTGAGGCAGCTCTCGTTCTGGTACTAATAGTTTAGACATGACAAAACAGGCAGGTATCGCCATAAATGAAGCAGATATTAAATGTCCAGTAATTCCGGGAAACACCGGTCTTAAAATACTTGAATAAAGTGCCAACACTGTAGAGGCGATGCTTCCCATGCCAGATGCTAAAATGGTGCATAATTCACTACGGGTCATGGCAGATAAAAATGGTCTGACGACTAAGACTGATTCAATACCAACAAAAATATTCGCTGCTCCACTCAATGATTCTGCCCCGCTTAAGTACATTGAACGACAAAATAAACGGGCAAAAAAATTAATGATGGGTTGTATGACCCTCAAATGATAGAGCAACGCAATGAAAGAGGAAAAAAAGATAACGGACGGCAGTGCTCTAAATGCAAAAATATAACCTAAACTAATGTGATCTGGGCTGAGGCGATCGCCCGGAATGGGTACATAAGGGGAGGTCAAGGCTCGAGCAATCCACCGACCTGCTAAAACTGGACCAGGGGTAATAGTTGGATTAGGAACCAATAGAGAGCCAAAGACAAATCGCGAACCAGCCTCTGCTGAATCTAAAACTGCATTGACACCATTATTCAATGCAGAAAATAGGATACGAGTTGGCGGTACAGTAAATACCAGGAGTGCTAAAACAAACTGGATACCAATGCCCCAGGCAATTACACGCCAAGGGGGTCGGCTGCGATCCTCCGAACCCAACCATGCAATTCCACAAAGCAGTACAATCCCTAGTGCTGAAATTAGATTTAACCCCAAGTTCATAGTAGTCTCCGGAACATCTAACCCCATTTAGATAGTTTATTCACTGTTTTTGGTATCGTTTTATTTTCCTAAGAGTAAGCTTGAAAATAAAGCAGAAATAATGGGTTAAGGCTTAATGCCTAACCCATCTTACTGTATTGTATGGACTTAGGTTGTTGTATGCACTTAGGTTGGTAACCCTATGGAGCGGTGGGCTGAGCAGCCAATAACTGCTTCAGTTTCTCTAATTCTTGTGCCCAGCGAGGGTCTGGTTGATGATTTTCAGGAGCAGGTGAAGGACTACTTCCCACAGAGTGGGGCTTCTTAGACTTCTGCTTCCGGCGATTACCACCTCCATTACTGGAAGGGGTGGCAGTGGGAATGGCGGATTCAGCTTCTTGCACACCCCCTTCATCTTCCCCCGACTTACCCTTAGTTCGAGGCAATGCCTTTTCAAGTTTGATGGTGCTATCTTTGAGAACCAACCCATTATACTTGGCAATCAAGTCATCGGCTTGCTCATCAGTCTTCACCGTTACAAAGCCAAAACCCCTACATTTACCAGTCTTGCGATCGGTAATCACTTTAGTAGAAACGGTTTCAGATTCATCAGCAAACAAGGTTTCCAGTTCTTGACGCTCCAACTCTTTAGGTAGATTGCCAATGTAAAGACGAATAGACATATTTGAGAAGACCTCCGACTAGATTCAGTACAGTATTGACTGTGTGATTAACAAAAAAAGAAGATGCTAGGTATACTCGCATCATTTCAGATAAAGCGCATTGTTATAGTTAACCTTAGAGATTGAGGTGACAAAAAAGCTTAAATAGATTAACTTCATTATTTTCTAAAGTAATTTTGTAATGGGTATGAACATTTACAATTTATTGAATAAGCCAAAGTATAAGTAATTTAAAATTTAACAAAGTATAACTTTCAAATATTACATTTTAACCAATTCTCTCACACATCACGTCGTTAACTTTTTCTACTTTACCATAGTTGCGAGTTCTTTAAAGAATCCGATCAAAATTATTCTCCATACTCAATCAGTCATTCATCTTGACGGAATAAACCACTTCTGACAAAGATGAACCATCGGAAATGCCCAGATTGGAGATCATCATACTCCTAGTGTTCTTCAATCCAACGAATCCTTTGATGAATTGCTGTTAACAGATAACCTAGGATCATCCAACTTATCTTAAACTAACGTGAGTTCTGGATAAGAAAAGGCGGGAGCCGTAGGCTGAAATAAACAAACCATTCAGCAAGTCCCCCCTATGTCTAGCTTAGAAGACCTCTTCTGCTCAGTCGATGACTTCTGCCAACGCTTTGAACCCCTGTGGCAACCGCAACTTTTGCAGAGCGGGCTGCAAACCCAGAATCGGAGCCGATAACTTTGCCTGAGGGAAATCATAACGATTGTGATTGCTTTTCATCAACAGGGCTACCCCACGTTCAAGGACTACTACACCAAACACGTTGCCGCTACTGGCACAAGGCATTCCCCCATTTGGTGAACTATCCCCGCTTTATCAGTTGGTGCCTTCAGTGTTATGCCGTTGTGTGCTTACCTGCGCTCCTGCTTTGGGCAGTGGGATTAGCTTCATGGACTCGACCAGTCTTGTGCCACAATCACCCCATCAATCAGCACAAAGTGTTTGATTTGTTAACTGAGCGGGGCAGACATCAGTGGACTGGTTCTTCGGCTTCACACTCCATTTGGTCGTCAATGACCAGGGGGAATTGGTCAACTTTACCCTGACTCCTGGTAACACCGATGACCGAACTCCTGTGCCCAGGCTATGGCAGCAGATCTTCGGCAAGGTCTTCGCCGACAAAGGCTATGTTTCGCAAAAGTTAGCAAAACAACTCTGGCAGCAGACTGGAGTACAACTCATCACCAAACTGCGGCGCACTATGAAGAATCCCTTGCTATTGCGAAAGGGATCCATCATCGAAACCATCATTGCCCAGTTGAAAAACATCTCTCCCATCGAGCACTCCTGGCATCCCTCCCCGGTCAACTTTCTGGTCAACCTGGTCGGGGGGATTACTTGCCTACTGCCACCAACCGAAAAACCCTCGATTGCGCTTGACTCAAACTTGCTCCCCCAGGCTTATCCATAACTGACGTGAAGTGTATAAAACGCCACTCTTGTCAACCACTTGTAACCTATGTTAACATAAGTTTAGTTAGGTGTTCTTGCAAAGCTGTGGAGAGTAAACAGATATGGATTTTCCAATGGAGCTTACTTTGGAGCAGAAGTTTAACCTCAAGATGTACCAAGAGCAGGTTAAATCGTTGAGCTATGAGGAATCACAAGAGTTTTTGCTTGAGGTTTTGCGTCAGCTAATGGTGAAAGATAATATACTCAAGCATGTTATGAAGCAGGTGAGCTAACGCTCTATCTTTCGCTGGCGACTTTGCCGTTGGGCATCCAATTAGCTGCAACTGGATTATCCCCATTCAGACTTAACTGAGTGGGGATAGTTTTTGGATGTTACGGATTATTGCTTTGTTTCTCATAACTGAGACTAGAGTCACTCCCATCTTTTATATTCTTGATTGTCTTGTTCAAACAACAAGCAAAAGGTTTTACAGATAACTTACTTTATTGATAACTTATTTATTAAGGAGAGCGAGATGCTTGACGCTTTTTCTAGAGCTGTAGTTGCAGCCGATGCCAGCACTTCTACCGTGTCCGACATTAATGCCCTGAAGGCATTTGTTGCCAGTGGCAATCGTCGGTTGGATGCTGTGAATGCGATCGCGAGCAATGCCAGCTGTATGGTTTCTGATGCCGTTGCTGGGATGATTTGCGAAAACCAAGGTCTGATCCAAGCCGGTGGTAACTGCTATCCCAACCGTCGTATGGCTGCTTGCCTGCGCGATGCTGAAATCATCCTGCGCTATGTCACCTATGCTTTGCTAGCTGGTGATGCTTCCGTTCTAGACGATCGTTGTTTAAACGGTTTGAAAGAAACCTATGCAGCTCTGGGCGTACCCACCACCTCCACCGTACGTGCTGTGCAAATCATGAAGGCTCAGGCTGCTGCTCATATCAAGGACACCCCCAGCGATGCGCGTGCAGGTTCCAAGAAGCGCTTGATGGGTTCGATTGTGACCGAAGATCGTTGCGCCAGCTTGGTTGCTGAAGCATCCAGCTACTTCGATCGCGTGATTTCGGCTCTGAGCTAGTCAATTGCCCCGCGCAATTCGCTCAGGAAAATTGAAACTTCAGCTCACAGTACAAAACCAATTTTGGAGATTTTAAGAAATGAAATCCGTTGTTACTACCGTCATTGCTGCTGCTGATGCAGCTGGTCGCTTTCCTAGCACCTCTGACCTAGAATCCGTACAAGGTTCCATCCAGCGGGCTGCAGCTCGGCTGGAAGCGGCTGAGAAGTTGGGTGCAAACCTGGATCGCGTGGCTGGCGAAGCTTACGATGCTTGCATCAAAAAGTATCCCTACCTGAACAACCCTGGTGAAGCTAACTCCACCGACACCTTCAAGGCTAAGTGCGCTCGCGACATCAAGCACTACATGCGTTTGATCCAGTACAGCCTGATCGTAGGTGGTACCGGTCCTTTGGATGAGTGGGGTATTGCGGGTCAGCGTGAAGTGTATCGTGCACTGAGCCTGCCCACCGCTCCCTACGTTGAAGCATTGAGCTTTGCTCGTAACCGTGGTTGCACTCCTCGCGATATGTCTGCTCAAGCATTGACCGAGTACAATGCACTGCTGGACTATGCAATCAACTCCCTGTCTTAGTCAATTACCACTGTGTAATTGTTTAAGGGGATAGATTCCTCCTGGACAAGCCTGGAGATTCTTAGCAATTTGCTGACCTGTTAAGGTTGAGTAGCTGGTAAAGAATTTCCAGGTTTGTTTTGTTTGAAATTAAAAAAGTGTTTAGGATTGTGGTTAGATTAACCTGAACTTGTCATGCTGAGGGAAGCATCTTTGGAGATTCTTCGCTAACGCTCACAATAACAGAAATACAGGTTATTGAATCCACGTTCCTTAGGGGAATGCTGACACAGACATGGATAAACGTTTTTTTAATCTTTTCAATCTCACGGAAGATCAGGCGATCGCCCTTTTAGATACCCCTCAAGATCAGATCAGCGAGGACGATTCGCGTTATATCGCGGCTTCCCATTTGGTCAATTTCCCGACGGAGCAGGCGATCGCTGCCCTGATACGAGCGATCCAGCAAACCGATCCAGCTATGGAGAACCGGATTGTGCGGCGCAAGTCGGTGGAAACCCTGGGGCGATTAGAAGCAGTGCAAGCTTTGCCGGTGATCCACTCGTGTCTGAGCGATGACGACAGGTACACCGTCGAAAATGCGGTCTGGGCCATCGGTGAGATTGGCACCCACGACCCAGTCATTTTGGAAGATGTGGCTCAATTACTCCACAAGCCAGGGCAAACCTATCGGGTGATTATCCACACCCTGGCAAAGTTACATTATCAGCCCGCTCTAGAACGCATTCGCCGTTTTACGGATAATGCTGACTTGCCAACCGCAAGCGCTGCCATTACAACTGTTTGCCGCTTTACCAGGGATTATTCCCAGATGGACAAAGTGGTGGGGATGTTACAAAACTCGAATGTGCTGGCTCGACGCTTATCCATTCAGGATTTGATTGATTCCCAGTACTACGATGCCATTCCCCAGATTGCCAGATGTCCTGTCTCGCTGGTGTTCCGCCTGCGTGGAATTCGGATGTTGGCTGAGTCTGGAGTTCCTGTTGGAGCCATTCCCTTTACCGCCATTCAACCCTACTTGGAACAATCCCTCCGCGATCATCCCGGGGATCTGGACTTAGTTCATACCTATGATCAGCCTCCTACCTTACCCTTTCTGATTCAGGAATTGTATGAGACTGACTTTGGACGCTGCTATTTAGCAACCAAGACAATTCTGGAGCATCATGCTGAAGCCGCGCCAGATGCCCTATTTGCAACCTACGCTGAAGAAGGCAAAAATGACTATGGGGCACACTTTCATGTGATGAAGCTATTTGGTTGGCTCAAACATGTTCCAGCCTATGATCTGTTGATTGAGTCCCTGTATAACAAACAACCGCAGTTTCAGAAATCGCGGGCAGCGGCGGCGATCGCCCTAGCAGAACTGGGAGATCCACGTGCGATTCCCCACCTACACGCTTGTTTGGATAGCAAAATCTGGGATCTGAAATATGCCGCGTTGATGGCGTTGGAAACCTTTGGCGACATCGGTGGTTATGCCAAAATCACCCATGACGATGATTGGTTAATCCGAGAAAAGGCGAATACAAAACTGGTGACTGTTCATTGATTGTTCCATTGACTTAAAGATGGGATAACGCAATGACAAGAGGATGCAACAACGACAATCACTTGTTCCTCCTTCTCTAACTCCTCTACTCCATTCTCAACTATGTCAACTGATGAACTTTTTCAACGACTGAAGCATCCTAATCCCAACCTCCGCGACCAGGCAATGTGGGAACTGGCAGAAAACCCAGACGAAACCACGATTCCGCGCCTGATGAGCATTTTGGATGAGGAAGATACTACCTATCGACGGGCGGCGGTGAAAGCCTTAGGAGCGATCGGGTTTGATGCCGTGCCACCCCTGGTCGAGGCGTTGCTCAATAGTGACAATGTGACGGTTCGCGGGAGCGCGGCTAAAGCCCTAGCACAGGTTGCGATTAATTATCCGGATGATCCGTTTCCTGCGGAGGGGGTGCAAGGCTTGTCAACAGCACTGCATGACCCCAATCCAGTTGTCCATATTGCCGCAGTGATGGCCATGGGAGAGATTGGCACTTCCGTTGTCGATGCTTTGATTAAAGCATTGCAAGCCACAGACAATCCGGCTCTGGCAATTTCGATTGTCAATGCTTTGGGGTCGATCGGCGATGAGCGGGGAGTTGAAGTATTGAAGGCTTTGAGCCAGGATGAATCCACTGACTCCTATGTGCGCGAAGCAACAGTTAGCGCCCTATCTCGCCTGGAACTATTGATCAAGAACCAGCCGCCCCAATAGCCTTAGCGATTATGTCAGATTCCCAGTCTATTAATGCCGCCGTTGCCCAGCTCTACAACACCTATCCCTTTCCACCCGAACCGATGCTGGACGAACCCCCTCCAGGTTATAACTGGCGCTGGCATTGGCTAAGTGCCTACAACTTTTGCACCGGTCAAAAACCAGCACGGCAGAACGCTCGGATTCTGGATGCGGGCTGTGGCACAGGAGTTGGAACGGAATATCTGGTGCATTTGAATCCGGATGCAACAGTAATGGGAATTGATCTGAGTGCGGTCGCGTTGGCGGTAGCAAAGGAGCGGTGCCAGAAGTCAGGGGCAAAGGGAGTAGAGTTTCATCACCTCAGTTTGTTTGATGTTGATCAACTACCAGGTGAGTTTGATCTGATTAACTGCGTGGGAGTGTTGCACCATACTCCCGATCCGATTGGCGGCATTCAGGCTTTGGCTAAAAAACTGGCACCAGGGGGACTGCTCCATATTTTTGTCTATGGCGAGTTGGGTCGCTGGGAGATTCAGTTGATGCAGGAGGCGATCGCCCTATTACAAGGCGAACAACGAGGTGATTATACCGATGGTGTTGCCATTGGGCGACAACTATTTGCAGCGTTGCCTGAAGACAACCGTCTACGAAAACGGGAAGAGGAACGGTGGTCTTGGGAAAATCATCGCGATGCTTACTTTGCCGATATGTACGTGCATCCGCAAGAGATTGATTACAACATCAAGACCGTGTTTGAATTGATTGATGCGTCGGGGTTGGAATTTATTGGTTTTTCTAATCCACAGATTTGGACGTTAGATCGATTAATGGGGCAAGCACCAGAATTGATGGAGCGTGCCAAGCAGTTGAGCGATCGCCAGCACTATCGCCTGATTGAACTGCTGGATCCGCAAGCAATTACCCACTATGAGTTTTTCCTGGGACGCAGCCCCATTGTCCGACAGGATTGGTCGTCAGATACCCTGCTGCTCGCCGCCACACCGGAACCAAGTCCTTGTATTCAAGGATGGCAAGAGAGTCAACAGTTTCTCAATTTTGACTATCAAATCGTTCGCCTCAGTGACTCAAAGTGGCAATTCCTAAAAGGTTGTGCTGGAAATCCTGCGGCGCAGAAAACTGTGGAGCAGATTTTGCAGAGTACAGAAGCCAGCTTGGCGGATGTGCGATCGCTGCAACATCAACAAATTATTCTATTAAGCCCTACTGACTGAGAATGCCGCAAAGTGGAAGTGAATCATCAGACCCAACCCACCAGTATGGAACGGCTGACAACCGATTCTCAGCCATTGCTGCCACCTTTCGATACGGGAGGGGCAATGCCACACAAGAAAACTCCCAGCGGCAACACGCAGATTCTTCACATGAATTACGTTCGGGGATATACAGAAAGGCAAACTGAGGCAGAAAGGGCGCATTTGCGATTCTTTGCAACTGTCGTCAGAGCGCTAGGCTTGCAATTAAACATTTTGACCGATCGGGATAGCCGAAGCGATGTCGAACAAGAATTGAGTCAAGACCACTGTCGGGAGGCTATGTACCGTGTCATTGAGAGTTCTCAGCCGATCACGAAGTGGGCAGAGGACGGTCTGGAATATCTGGAGAATGGCAAGATTGCTGTACTCAAATCCTTTGATAGCCAGCTTTTAGAATGGGCGATGAAGTCAGGCAGACGATCCCGCTGGCAAGACAAGGTCTCATCAGAAATTTTAGAAGCCGCACTCCAGGATGATCATTTGTGGATTCCGCTAGGGGTTAGAGTCAACGCCAGTGAAATAGGTGGCGTAGTGGAATCTTTTGCTGTAGTAAAGCAGCATGGCGTTGGGCACATTCGAGCCTATATCGAAGGAGGGAATATGATTGCCGGAGAGGATGCCGCAGGAAAACCTGTCATCCTGATCGGCAAAGATGCGATCGATGCGACAGCCCGTATTTATCAGTTCACAAGAGAACAGGCGCGAGAAATTATTTGTGAAGATTTCGGGCTGGATACGATCGACCAAATCATCTGTGTAGAGCAGCCCGGTCAATTTCATTTGGATCTGGCGATCCTGTTTATCGGTCATGGTGTAGTGGTGCTGAACAACAGCAGTATCGCCTGCAAAGATGCCATAGAAATGGCAGAGGCGGTTCCTTGCCTGACGACTAAAACCGCAGCCGCGAAGCTGACGTTACAACTTGCATTAGAAGAAGAAGCTGCAAGGGATTTACAAGCAGCAGGGATAAAAGTAATCCGCAAGAAGTTAGAAGATAGCGTTACGTTTAACTTCTTTAATGGTGAGTTTGTAACGGGGAAAAATGGACTGAACTACTACATCACCAATGGTGGACCCCTAGAGCAAGAGGAGCAATTTGCGGCTTTGATGGTGAAAGAGTGGAAAATTGTGACAGACGTAATCTTTAGTCCAATCGCAGCTGCGCAAAAAAGCTTACAAGAACTGGGCGGCGTTGGATGTCGAATTAAAGGAATCTCCAACGCTCATCTTTTACCTTGGTAGAGTGCTTCTGGCGATTACCCTGCGGCACGGTGCCTCAGCGTCTACATGCCCAAATTCCCAGAGCGGAGAAGCCCCCTCAAAGCTCCTACCAATCATCAGCTTCAGATTGGCGCTCAATGTGAGCGATCGCCAACTTAGCCAGCACCCGGATCACATTCTCTTCATCGTTGAGTAGGGCTTGCAGTGATTTCAGTGCTGAGCGATCGCCAATTTTGCCGAGGGCATTAATGGCGGCTTTTCTCACATCTAAGTCGGCATCTTGAACAGCCAAAATCAAATGCGGCACTGCCGGTGGATAATTCACCTGCGCCAAGGCGGCTGCCGCCTCAGTCCGGATTAAGGGTTCCAGATCGGTGAGGGCAACCACCAGAAGATTGCAAGACTTTTCATCGGACTGCTCCTGTGCCACATGCCCTAATGCCCCAATGACGGCACAACGCACATCCAGTGATGCATTATTCAAAGCCTGATACAAATAATCAGCCGCTTCCGAGCCAATAAAAGCCAGTGCCCACGCAGCATGACCTTTAATGTCCTCAGGCTGATCCGTCGATGCCAGAATATCCAGCAACGCCGGGACAGCCGCTTCGCCAGTTCTTGCCAGGGCGCCAGCCGATGAACTTCTGACGACTGTATCTTCATCATTGAGGAACGAATGGAGCAACGTTGGCACAGCGCTAGAGTCTGCAATCAGCGTCAGGGTTTTAGCTGCGGCTCGCCGCACGACCACATTCTCATGGTGGGTCAGGGCTTCCTCTAGGAAGGGCGTTGCTGGTTCACCAATTTCACCTAAGGTTTCAGCAAAGCGCAATCGCACCAATCCACGGGGATCTCCCAGCCCTTCCACCAATCGTTGAAGCACTTGCTGATCCGTTGAGTCAAAGCTGTCCAGGGTAATTTGCTCATTGACTTGCTGAATCAAAGCATCATTCTCGGCTTGAATTTGCAAGACCGGATCATTAGCTACCGGAGCATCGGAGTTTAGCGAGGGACTCATCACAAATTTCCTATTTGCCGTTATGGTTCAATCTCTAGTTACCAGCCGTTAGCACTGGTTGCCGCTGGCGGAGTACCTGGAGTTGGGCATCAATTTCAGCGAGCCGAGGCTCCAGATTAGCCATTGCTTGTACTTTCATGATTTTAGCCCGTTGAGCCATAGACAGGGTATCGTTCACCAAGCGTTCCCGATATTCTTCCAACTCAGCAATGATTTCAGTCAATTCTTCAGGGGTTGCCTGATCGATTGGAGTAAGTTCTTGTAGATCTGTCATATCTGCTGTGTTTCCTAAACGTAAATTTATCTGGGTCTATGTTCGATCTTTGCAGATCTTGCCCATCGTTGGGCACGGTGATCAAATGCCTATGGACTAATTTTAATCTATCATTCTAATGTTCACAGTAGCGATAGAGAAGTTAGGTCAGGATAGTAGTAAAGGATTTGCAGGATTATTGTGGAACATATCTCGCCCATAGCACATTAAACTGAGCCTCAATGGTCATTGGCGAAATATTTATTAACCAGCAATCAGGTACGGTTGAGATCGTCTTCCCTCTAAGCCTTCCCTCACGGTGGTTTTGGAGGCACAGTCTCGGGCTTTGCCCAGTTGAGTCGGAATTGGAAGGAGGTTTAGGGCTTGACGGTAAAACCGTGGGAGAGGTCTGAGAAATTAGGTGATCGACAGGTCTATCGACCTGTTCATTGGTGGGTACAGTTCCTACCCTCTCGAGTTGGGATTCCTGCTTCATCGTCTCCACTAAAGGAGACTCCATAGGCATTACGTCCCGGTGACAACCCCGGTAGCTTCTTGCGAAGACTGCACTCTGATGGATTACGTTTGCTGCCGCGTGCTTTAGCTGAGATTGATAGCCACACTGTTCACAACAAAATATCCATTGGTTTACATCAAGTTGGTTACGGTGTCCACAACGGGGACAGTCCCAGCTGGTATATGCCGATTGCTTAAAGTAGCTGGGCGGTTCCACCAATCGACCATGATCGGTGGCATAGAGATACTCGACCCCCACATCAACACCGCAGGTAAGGTCGGAATCTGGCAATAGCACTTCTGGTAATTCCACACCAAGTTGCAGTTAGTCTCCAGATGCAACCTTACAAATGCTTAGGGTCGCAGTCCGAACACCTTTGGGCAGGCGAGTATCCAACCCTTTCACCAGTAGTTTTCCTAACCCTGGAATCCGAATATAGCGACCCTGAATCGAAACTCCTACTTTCGCTTGAGAGGTCGCCAGAGTCAGTGGAGACACAGCAGGTTCACCCAATTGAATGAGTCCATCTACTGCTGAGACTGCCGCCCCCGGATTGTTGTAGCTGAGAGCCGCAATTAAGACGGGGATGGCTCCTTCCAAACGAGCCGCAGCCAGATTCTGTACTGCTTCCAGTAAAAGACTGGAAGAATCCGCGTCTTCTACCGCTTGAATCAAGGAAGAAAGTTGGTCAGTCATGGGAGGAGGTGCCAGCAGGTTCTATTTCTACTATTCACACTCTTTCTGCTACAACAAGTCATCCATTAATCCCATGACTTTGATCGCTCCATCCGATAGTTCTAGAGGAGTCGTGTACAGGAGTTGTTTTTCCAGTAACCCTTTCAGGGCAATCAATTTGAGGCTGTTTTCTGCCAGGGTTTGAGCGATCGCCTCGGCGGCTGGTAAATACCCGATCGCTCCTAAATCTGCCAGCGTCGCTCGTCGGAGTTGCAAATCTTCATGGGAGAGGGCTTGTACGAGGCGCTCGCCATATTGGCTAGCAATCTGAGGATTGGGCGTGAGCTGGTACATCGCTCGGGCTGCAGCAAATTGAATCCGCGGAATATCGTGATCTAAAAATGGCAGAATGTCAGGTACGGCATCCATGGCACCTAGGGTTCCCAAAGCTTCAAGGATAGCATCAAAAGGCTGAGCCATGTGGGGCGGTTCAGTTGCGGGGAGGGTTCCAGGCACTTGGTCATTGAGTAGCTCAATCAACCTGGGAATGCAGCTCAAGTCTTCTAGCATTTCCAAAGACTGGGCAGCGGCTTCCCGCACATAAAAGTCAGAGCATTCCAGCGCTTGGATCAAGACTGGAACCGCTCGATGATGTCCCAACTTACCTAATGCCCTTGCAGCATTACGCCGAAGCGGATAGCCACCCACATGAGTCCGATCGTCTTCGTCTTCTAGCGCCGCGATCAACACGTCAATCGCTTCTGGAGCATCAACGCGAAACCGCCCTAACCACCAGGCAGCATAGACTCGCAATCCCAAATCTTGCCCCTGAAGATTGACGATCGCCTGCTCCACCGTGAGGGAACTGTCACTTTGTATCGTCAATTCGTCGTCCATTGGCTTTACAAAAATAATGCTTGGGGAAGCAAACAACAACTAACCTGAGTCAGAAATTGTGTCCCTCCCCAAGCAAATCCGTCAACGACTAGCTCAGAGCATTGATGGCATAGTCGAGGTAGGAATTGGCTTCTACCGCAGCGTCACCACTTAAACCGTGGTTGGCTTTGATGTACTTGAGCGCTTCAATGTACCAACTGGGAGACAAATCAAAGGTGCGGTTGATTTCAGCAATGCCACCAACGAGGTAATCATCCATCGGACCTGTACCACCCACAACACAGCAGTAGGTCACCATGCGGAGATAGTAGCCAATGTCCCGAACGCACTTGTCCTTACCCACCTGGGTAGAGGCAAAGTTCGGTCCTGTCATGCTGGTGGTGTAGGGGAACTTGCTGTACACTGCGTTGGCTGCTCCAGAAGCCAAGGTTGAAGCTTTTGAACTTAAAGCCTTGGCTGCTTCTAAACCAGCTGTCGCCTGACGGAAACGACCAAAAGCAGTCTGAATTTCAGTAGAGCTGAGGAAGCGACCTTGGGAATCAGCAGTCGAAATGGCTTCGGTCAGAGGGGTCTTCATTGATTAATCATCTCCAAAATACATTATGTTTATCTAACCTGTTGCAGGCGAGCCCTTGGGGCTACAGATACCAAATCAAAAAGAGTTTGAGGCAAATTGACAATTTAAGCGATTGAAGCCGCTGCTTTATCAAAGTAACTACCCACTTCAGACATCAAAGAAGCGCAGTCACCACGGGTAATCCCGCTGGAATCACCAGCAATCGCGAGGGCAGCATCTTTCATTTTATTAACACCGACAGCTACAGATGCACCGGGGGTGCCCAGAGCCAGATAGGTCTCTTTCAATCCATTGAGGCAACGATCGTCTAAAATGCTGGAATCACCCGCATAAATAGCATAGGTGACGTAGCGTAGGATGATTTCCATATCACGCAGGCAAGCAGCCATGCGACGGCTGGTATAAGCATTTCCACCGGGGGCGATCAGCCCAGGCTGCTCTGCAAACAGAGCGCGAGCAGCATTTGCGACAATCGCGGAAGCATTGCTGGTAATCCGGTTCACAACATCCATACGCTTGTTGCCATCAGCAACCATTGCGCTTAGGGCATCAATCTGAGCAGCGCTGAGGTACGCGCCCCGTGCGTCCGCCTGAGAAACCACTTTTGCAAATGCGTCGAACATAAACTCTAATCTCCTAATAGATTTAGTTGGGGATGGCTGAGGTCACAATCAGACTAGGTTAAGCTCAAAAATCAATACGCCGAGGCAGATTGAGGCAGACAAAACCAACAGATCAAGACCGATGAAATGTCTCCTAGTTCCTCCAGCGGAAGGCTTGAGGAATTTACATTTCTTAAAAAACTGGGAGACTTCATCTAGATGCTTGGTGGAATCGCTTCAAGTCTTTGTAAATCTCCCAATATTTATATTTATACTATGTCGTTGGATCGCTGTTCGTTACAAATTATTAAAGACTTAAAATTAAGAATGATATCTACACTTGATGAACAGATTTGTTGTGCAGAGTAGAACAAATGGAGGCTGGAAGCGTGACTCAGTCTTGAGTATTAGCCCATATCGCCAGAATGACAATTTGAATGACTCGATTTAGACAACAAAATTATGAGTAAAGAGAACAAAGACCAATTCCAAGCTTGCGTCCTGTTTAGGGGGCACGCTGCAATCTCTAATGATCGGCGACACCTGACAATTTTCGTTCCAGATCAAACAAGAAGCCGTGGATATATTCTTCTGTCCACTCCGTGCCATAGAACCGAGTAAACATCCCCCGGGCGGGGTCTTTTTCAGCCCGATAGCGCAGGTAACGGAGTTGAGCCTCCTCTATCTCCCGCAGGGCTTGAGCATCGGTTGCAGGTTCTGCCTGGTCAACAAAATCGAGGTAAGCCTGGAGATAGTCTTGAAATGCTGCAAAGACATCATTTTCTACCGCCTCAGTAGCTTGCGGTCGAGTCCAGAGAAAGGCCGGAGAGAAAAACGGGCGAGCTTCTTCGGGAAAGTCTCCGCCCCAAGGCAATTGGGGCTGATACGCCTGAAAGATTGGCAGAATCGGTTTGGTATATTTTTCCTGATAGGCTGGGTCATCCCGAAACAGAGGTTGCATATCCAGCGCAATCAGATGCCCTCCGGGTAAGGTCACCAGATCCGCACCAAAAAAAGGCAGATCGTAATTCAGGTGAGGAAAAATGACAAAGTTCAAAACTTGCAGCACGTTGCCCCCTTGCACATGGGCCGCCCGAATTTGTCGCAGTTTAGGAGCCTGGTATCCATAACTGGTGGTCAGGACTTGATCTTGATGTTTGCCCTTGCCGACCACCGCTGATTTAGACTCAAACCCCACTGGAATGGGATAGGGCTGCAAGTCAAGACGTTCTTGTAAAAGGGCGATCGCGTAGTCTAAAAAGGGTTGATAAAGCGTCATGGTAAATCCAGGCTATTTTGAGGCAACTCCAGCCGCCAGGGGCATCGCATCTTCAAATAAAAATCCATACAAAAACTTTTCAGACCATTCATGCCCAAAATAGCTGCTGAATAAACCCGATGCTGGGTCACGGTCAGCGCTGTATTGGTCGTAATCTTTTTGAGCTTTGACAATCCGCTGAATATCAGATGGATCGGTTAGCGGTTCAGCTTCGCCTAACATCTGCCAGTACAGATTCAAATAATCTTTGAAGGCTTCAAAAACCCGCGTTCTGACGGTTTCCGCATCGGTTTTGGCAAATAATAAGTACTTGGAAAAGTACTGGTTGGCATCGTAAAATTTCATTTCTAAACCTTGTGCCAGGTCGGGGTAGCGATCGTGCAATCCTTTCAAGGGGTGGATGTACTTTTCCAGATAGGCTTCATCTTGGAATAACGGTTGAAAGTCCATCACAATCAAATTTTTGACTTGCCCAAATGACAGAAAATCAATCCCGATCAATGGCAACTCGTAACAGTGACTGGGGTAAATGACACTATTGAGGATCTGGGCACTGGCACTCGCATCAATGTACGTATAGCGGATTTTGCGAAACTCAGGACATTCATAACACCAGCTTTGAATCGTGGCAGGATGCTTACCCCGCTCACTGACCTGAGACTCTAGATCCCTTGGAATTGGACGACTTTGTAAGTCAAAGCGCTGTTTCAGGGCTTGCTCCAGATGCTGAAGAAAAGGTTTATACATGGATTTATAAACTGATCTGTCTTAATTTCTCAGCTTAAGGGACTTTGAAACTCATCTTCTCAAATGAGAGAAACAAAGAAACAATCCTTAATGTTTTGGAGAGGCGTATTCCTTATGCCCTCGCTCCAGAAGCTCTAGCCAGATTATGGTGTATCATAGCCGCTAAATCTTGCTCAGACACCCAGCGTCGTTCAGAGCAATAGGTCATCAAATAAACCCCGCCCGTCATGCGAATGGTACTCACCCGCACCCGAAAATCATCGGTGATGAACCAACAGCGCTCTTGCCCCTGATTTTGCTCATAGTCCGTATCGATCGTCAAAATACCGTCTTGACCAAACCAGTAACGACTGACCACGGGAATCTTTTCTACATAACCCTGGTTACGCAATAGCCGACCCGATCGCCCCGTTGCATCATCGGGCACATCAATCAACACCGCCGCATGATCGGGATTCGGTGCCTCCTTATCCTCATGTTCTTGCCACATAAAACTGGCTCCACCGGATGCGATCGCTGGATCAATGCCCTGCGATTCACAAACCAGTTTCACCCGAGGGTCCTCTGATTCGACCACTTGCACATGAAGCTTCGATTCTCCCGATTGATCGGCAACGGTATCGAAGTGATGCACGCTGCGTTGGGTAAACCACACTCCTTCGCTTTTGCGAAAAAAGTCCATCATCGTCATCGGTGGCACCATCGGCGTAGGATTTCCTCTAGTTTCAATTACAGGGTACATCCAAGATAATACCCTTCAAACCGCATCCGGATCAATATTCAGTTCTCGCAGTTTCGCTGCAAGCCTTTGTGCCCGTTCTTCAGCGGTTTGCCGAGCTGCTGTCTCTTCTTCATGGGTCAGTAAATATTGTTGGGTAGCAGGGTTATAAAACCGCATCACCTGTCCTTTCAGATGCAACTCTAAACTCAAAACAGCACTGGGCAACACCATCGTGCCATCTGACAGGGTGCTGGTGGGCACCGTCAGATAGTTTCCATCCACTAAACGCAAACCCTGTAAAGTCGGGGTGAGATAGTCTCCAGTTGGGTCATACTGATAATACTCTTCTACGCCGAGAAAGGCATAAATTCCTTTTTTTGCCCCCTGATCCTTGCTCAGGGTCGTTTTCGAGGTGATTTCTAAGACAAAATTAGGAGGGCGATCGCCCTCTTCCCACACCGTATAAATGCGACGCTGGCGATTTTCCACCCCAAACACAACAAATACATCGGGAGCCACAACCGCCTCGGGGTTTCCCTGTTCATAGTAAATGAAGAGATTGCCCGATGGTAAACATCCAGTCGTTGCCCAAAAAAGGCAGAGAGTACCTTCGTTGCGTACACTAGGTAGTCACGAGTTTGGTCGCTTTCTGCCATTGGTAAACCATCTGCTTCAGGATATTCAATTAATTGAGGTGGGAATTCGGTGAGTGTCGTCATGAGTTCCAGAGACAATGCAATATCTGTGCATAATGAATATACTGTAACTTTAGTGCTTCACGCCATTGAGAAATGCTGAAAACCCCTCAAGACATTTTAACTCGACTCAAAGCAGGACTGTCGTTAAGCCAGTCAGATTTGTACCAGTTCAATCTCAGCGGTCTAGATCTGCAAAGCGCTACATTTAACAGGGCGACGTTGCTGCGAGCCAATCTGAGTCGAGCCAACCTGAGTCAGGCAGATTTACAAGCGGCGGATTTGCGAGGAGCCAATTTACATCAAGCCCTATTGCAACAAGCCAATCTAACCGGAGCCTGTTTATATCGCGCTGATCTGACTGGAGCCGATCTGAGCGGTGCAAATTTGACCAGCACCCAACTGCAATGGGCGCGGTACGATAGCCTAACGATTTTTCCAGAAGTCTTTGCCTACAAATCTTCTGGGGCGATCGGTCCAGGGGCGAATCTGAATGGGGCACCCTTGAACACCGCAAATCTACGTCATGCCGATTTACAAGAGATCAATTTGTTGGGGGCATACCTGAGCGGTGCGGATTTGACGGGCGCAAATCTGCGAGGGGCACGCCTAGTGCAGGCAGACTTACGCACAGCCATATTGACGGGCGTTTTTTTACGCAGCGCGCGCTTGAATGGGGCAAATTTAGCGGGAGCCGATTTGCGAGCAGCAGATCTAACAGGGGTTGAGTTTGAGCAATTTGAAAGTATTGCTGGAGCAGATTTCACCCTGGTTCAGGGACTCAGCGATGGGATGCGATCGCGCCTACTCAGCCATCCCGCCGCACAACTGGAAACTATGCACCCAGTAACACTCATAACCACACGGGAAAGTCTCAGTCCATTGTCGTAAGCCTTAGCCTGTTCTTGTTTCTAAATATTGCTCGATCATTTGTTCTTCCCCAGCGCAAGAAATGATGGTCTGGCGAGTGCGATATTGGGTGCCAATCAATTTCACTTCTTCTTCAAACGCATTTCCACTGTACTCGCTGCGCAACACCATGGCGTTAGGGTCTCCCCCATGGCGAACTGGGCACTGTCCTTCAGAGTGGAATAGCGCCGCTGCGATCGCCAGTTGCCTACTGATTGCTGGAAAAAACTTCTTACCAAAACATTAGTAGAAACTAGGGCATCAGTAGAAAATTGAACGAATTGAGGGAAAAAAGTCATAAGGAATCGTTGCCTTTGGAATTGTTGTCTTAGCAGAGGCTAACTAAATCAGTTGATCGACCTGTACTTATCTAGGATTTCATCGCTGTCCAATTCTTTTTCAGCAACGCCATAAAGGTAGCGATCCCTTTAGAGAACCCCTCCGGATCGGGTAGAACATACTGGGGAAACTCCTCGTAGGGAAGCCACGGTTCTAAGTCGTTATGCCGTAGGTGCAAGACCCGATCCTCTCCCTCTAGCTTCCAGAGCATTTGACCACTGGTTGGTATATCCGCCATAGGTTCCTCCTGTCATTTGACCAAAACGATTGAGCAATGATTTGATTTTCCCAATTCTGTCAGCTTGGTTATTAAATTCTGTAAATATTACTACATTAATGGTAGACAATTTTGCCGTGTTACTGTAAAGCGTATATACAGTATAGGTTTCCCACAATCAGGAAGCCCTACCACAAAGGGGTACTTTTTTGGATAGGGCCATCGACGGAAATGTATCTTGCTTTACGAAATCAAATCTTCCATGGCTGCCCCAACTACCCGATGATCCTCATCCTGCCTCAGTTGAGCAAGTGCTTCCTTTGCTTCGAGGGTGTCAAAATGTTTCAGGGCATATGCAACCCGAACTCGGATATATTCAGCCGCTGAATTTTTTAGCGTTAGGAGTTGGGCTAGAGCGGCTTCAGACTGGCGGGAATTTGCCAACGCTCCCAAGCCATCAACCGATGCTTCCTGGACAGCGGCATCGTCGCCTTCTAGTCCAAAACCACACACTTCCAAAACTTCTTCAGGACATTCCATTTCGACCAAAGCGGCCAGGATGCTGCGGCGCACTAGCCAGTGGTCGTCTCTAAAAAAGGTCTCTACCAAATGGGAGGCAGAGACTCTACCAAACAAGGACAGAGAATTGGCGGCTTCTGCCCGCACATTGGGGGTGTTGTCGAACCGCATGATTTGAAGCAAGGCAGCAAAGGACTCGGAGGTTTTTTGCCTGCCTAATTCTCTTGCCACAAAGGTCCGCACCAGAAACTCTGGATCCTGGATGTGCTGGATCAGAATGGGGACCGCGATTTCAGGTAGATAATTTTTAAGGGCAACGATCGCCTTAATCCGGTATTGAAAATCCGGGTTTTGCAAGTCGGTTTCGATTTGACTGAGTTCCATGATGATCAGTAGTCAAGCTTTTCTCCACTATAGATCTAAAGGCGATAGATCTACAGGCGATCAGTTGAGCGTGTAATGCTCGTGACAGAAAATCAAATTGATTCGCAATCGTAAATAAAGAATGGGAAAATGAAACCTATCTGCCAACCAGAGTAATCCAGAGGTAACACTTAGCAATGCCTAACGCACAATTGAGTGACAACGTTCGCGAATTAATTCAAAAAGCCAGAATTGTCAGTTTTGCCACCTGGCAAGATACCCACTCAGCGGAGGTTATTCAGCACTTTCAGGTGGCAGACGACGAGGGGCGCTATCTGACTGATGAAGATGTGCAGCAGATTCAGCAGATTGTTCCTGCGACCACCCAACTCATGACCGTGGTGCAGCAATTGCGTGATCGTATCAGCGACATTGTAGACGAAGCCAGAAGCCAGGTATTAGAAACCTTTCCCACTATTACTCAGCCTGGGGGCGGACTTTATCCCCCTGAGCGGGCAGATGCTTGCTGGCGAGATTTCTGGCACTTTTTACGCTGCATCACCTACGGCATGGCTGGACAGCACATCGATTACACCAGCGCCGAAGGCTTGCATTATATGCAACTGCTCTATCAAGAATTGCAGGTCCCGTTAGATGCCATGGTGGTAGGTCTGGAAGGCATCAAAGCCGCCAGCTTAAAGCGGGTGGAATTAGAACAACAAGCCATCATTGCTCCCTATTTTGATCACCTGATTGATCAATTAAAGCAGTTTCACTAGGCGCAGGTTGTGAGCAGCGATCGCTGCTCAGAAAGCTCCACAAAAAAAATTGATCTGGGAGCAATTCAATCTGAATCTGCCTCTGATCTTTACATCCTCTACCAGCTATACAAACGCCATACAAAAGCCGCTCGGCACTCCCGCGAGTCGCGATGACGGTTATCCGTCCTTTGCTTCATAATTAGGACGGCTGGGAAATAGGAATCAAAAGCCCTGAAAACCCTGAAAATAATCGCTTTTCAAGGTTTTTTCCATGAAATTTATAAAAGGCTTGCCAGGGCTGGGCTTCAAGGATTTTTACACTTATCGCTGAAAAAATAAAGCGGATAGATTGTCAATGGATTGTTAAGAAAATTAATGTTAAGATTTGTAACAGGACAGGTTGACGCAAGTCGGCTGGCATCAATCGAGGGATGTCAAGGGCAAGCTCAATTGCTTTTGCCAAGCTGCCATCGTCATTTACTGAGTCGATTGCTCATGGGAGCTAAAGG
This sequence comes from uncultured Synechococcales cyanobacterium, assembly GCA_903897715.1. Taxonomy (GTDB): domain Bacteria; phylum Cyanobacteriota; class Cyanobacteriia; order CAIUCS01; family CAIUCS01; genus CAIUCS01. The sequence continues at coordinate 8,267 of CAIUCS010000034.1, read as the reverse complement.
CTCATCTTCTGCCTGTACCCAAGTTCAACAAACACTGAAAAGGCACAATGAACAACTCCATTGACAGAAACAATCCTTTTGACGAGGTTGCTCCTACGCTAAACATGGATCTCCTCAGTCAGTTGATCCGTCAGCAGGCTCAGAAGCGCTCAATCTTTGAGAATATTGCGATTCTTGGTTGTGGCTATGTGGGCAGCGCCTTAGCCGATTATTGGCAAGAGCGAGGACACTTTGTTACGGGTACAACCACAAGCAGAGAACGAGTGGCTTCACTTGCAAAAACTGTCTCTAAAGCCGTCTTAATGAAAGGGGATGACTTCACGGCTGTGCATTCCCTGCTGCAAGGTCAAGATACTTTGGTCGTCAGCGTTGCTCCCACGGGTTTCCGACAAGCAGATACAGCGACTTATGAAACCACTTATATCACCACTACGAAGCATTTGGTCAAAGCCTTGAGTCAGACTCCTAGTGTGACGCAAGTCATCTATTTGAGTAGCTGCTCTGTCTATGGCGATCGCCAGGGTGAATGGGTCGATGAGACTGCCCACATTGACCCTGTGGATCACAGAAGCCAAGTGCTTTATGAGGCTGAACAAACAATCTTGCAGGCAGCGAACGATCGTCAAAGAGTCTGTGTGTTGAGGTTGGGGGGAATCTATGGTCCCGACAGAGAGCTGGTAGATATGTTTGGCGGTTTGGCTGGTACGACCATTCCAGGGAAGGGGGATCGCTTTATCAATTGGATTCACCGGGATGACATCATCGGAGCCATCGAATTTCTGCGATTAAACGAGCTTGAAGGCGTTTACAATCTGGTTGATGACAGCCAACTCACCATCAAAGAACAGGTCAAACGGGTCTGTTTTCGCTACGGTCTACCACCAGTGCATTGGGACTCTTCTAAATTGAGCTTTCAGCGCAAGAGCTTACGGGTCAGTAACCAGAAGCTTAAAGCAGCAGGATACGATCTCATTCACCCCCAGTTCCTTGTTTGACGCTATGGAATTCAGTTTGTTTGAGAAGGAGCGTCGAAGTGGTTGCTCGAAAATTATCGGTAGACCAATTTGACTATGGGATTGTCTCTTCTATGGAGTTCTCTAAATGTTGCAGCGATTGCTGAAGAGCTTCGGCAACATGGGGATTGCTATCGCTGCCTAGAGTTTTGAGTGCGGTTTGACTGCGAACCTCGCCAAGATTCCCCAACCCTTCGGCTAAATGCTTCCGGATTATCCAGTCTTTGGGCTGGGCAAAGGGCAAAAGGCAATCCAGCACGTCTATGGCTCCAATTTCCCCCAATGCCATGATACCGGCTTCCTGTAACAGGGCATTGGTACTATCAAGGGCTTCCAGTAATACGGCTTTTGCTCGATGATCCCATAAATTTCCCAACCCCACGGCGTCACTAAATTGTACTAACCAGTGGATGTCTTCGTAGAACCCATGGCGGAGGGATGGGAGTGCCTGCTTGTCTTTTAAATAGCCCAATGCCCCGGCGGCGATCGCCCGCATAGTGTGATCCGAGTAAGTGTCCAGAATCTGCACCAGCATGTCCAGATTTACAGGCGATGGCTTAATTCCTAATGAAAACGCTGCCATGCCCCGCACCTGAACATTCTTATCTGCCAACGCTCGCTTGATCAAGGGCAGTGCTGTCTCAATGGGCATTGTTTCTTTTTGCAGTTCAATCATCCCTAAAACCCGGTCTTTGACATCTGGGCTTTGTAACAGGGTCCCAATGTGTTCCAGGCTGGGTTGACTCATACTGTCCATTTGGCCATTGTTCGTAGAAAGGTCAGGTGACCGCATCAAACAACATGGTCGTCATGTAGCGGTCAGCCCACTCGGTGCCAAAGGACTTTTCCAGAACCCGGCGGGTCTTATCATTTTGCTGTTGCTTGGTGCAATAGTATTGCTGCCCTGCGATCACTTGAGCAACCGCTAGATCAGATGTCAGGGGTGCTTCTATGCAAGCCATTTGACAATGGATACTCACAAACTCCCGCACGCGTAGAAGAAATGCTTCTTCTTCCTGAGATCCGATGGGACGGACAAATATGCAAAATTCGGAAAAGATATCTGCCCATTCGGGTAAGGCGCGGGGCTGGGAAAATTGCAGATCAGGTAGTGCCAAAAGAGCTTGATGATAATGTTCTGGCAGCGATCGATCGGCATTGACCGGAGACAAATCCGCAACCGCGGCGCTAATGGCTCCACCCCGCCCACCCACCAGATCGGCTCCAAAGATGGGAAGAGCATATTCAGGGTTGGGGAACATGACACAGTGCAAAATATCTAAACCAGTTCCAACCTGAGCCAGTTCCAGATGCAGTTTACGAAATTGCGGCGTCTGGTAACAGTGATTTTCGATCACCAGCTTTTCTCCTTCCAGAGCACCTTCAACATAGCCCAAACCCTCTGGAACGGAGAAAGGTGAAAGTTCCAGGTGATTGTGCCAAACTTCTTCAATGCAGTCTGCCAACTGGCGAATCAGAGGATTTTGACGAGTTCGCAATGATGTTTGCATAAACATTGGATAGGCGGGTTTATTCTGCTGTCGTCAGTTCTGTGCTGCCCTGGGCACGTCGCTGGGTCAGGGTGTTGAAAAGCATGGTTCCGATCGCCTTAATCAAGTTACCTTCCAACTCATTAAACATCGCCATATTCATGCCAAAAGCAGCATTGGCTTCATCCACGATCTGAGCTGCAGTCGCATCGTCAAGTGGCAGATCGTTCATCGCTTGACGGTAAGCATTTTTGAATGCCTTTTCATCAGAGATGGCATCGAATTCATAAAACGCTGTTCCTGCACCGTTGGCCAAATTCATTCCTCGTTGGGCAATTCCCTTCAAAATTTGCCCCCCCGACAGGTCACCTAAGTAACGGGTGTAGGAGTGAGCAATCAATAACTCAGGTGCCGTAGCAGCGATTTCATGAATGCGTTCTACATAAGCTTGCGCTGCGATCGAAGGAGCAATTTCATCTTGCCAGTTGCCACCGTAGTAATAGTAAAGATCCTGCTCTAAGCTAGTCTTGCGGTTCAGTTCAGGAAAGTAAATCTTGGACACAATCGGATGATTGCGGTGACACTCCATCTCTGCTTCCATTGCCGCATAGACGAAGTAGAGATTGGCAACTAACTTTCGGTAAGACGTTTTCTCCACAACGCCTTTTAAGAAACATTTTACAAACCCGACATTCTCTGCCATCGTGTGAGCTTTCTTGGTTCCCTCACGCAGCTTGACTGCTAAATTACTGCTCATGGTGCATTACCTTAGTCAAATAAAAATCTGCAAACCATCTAACCTACTCATCGTAATTTGAATCGGATGAGAGTCTTTATTAAAATTCCTTGCGAGAAGCACCCAAGAAGTAAATTGCCACTATGCCAATATTTATTCGATGGAATCATAGCAACCCAACAGCATGTAAAGGTCCCTGCCCCAACCACAGTTCAAGCAGTACGGACACTAGCCCTAGCATGGCTAGACGACCATTCCAGACTTCGGCAGAAGGGGTTAGACCCCAGGCCCAGGGACTTTGGGGATAATGTTTCAAGTTTGGTTGTGGGTGCATCGTGTCAGAGAAGGAAATCGGCGGTTCGTTAAGCGCCTTGAGCACGAGATCTGCCAACGCTTGAATGAAGGCTGGATCAGCATCGGGAGCGGGTACTCGCGCAAAGGTTTCAATCCCTGCGGCTTCTGCCAGCTCCCGATACTCCATATCGATTTCTTCGAGTGTTTCGATGTGTTCTGAGACAAAACTAATTGGCACTACTACCAATTCTTTGACTCCGTTGTGGGCAAGGCGTTCCATCGCCTCATCTGTATAAGGTTGCAACCATTCTACGGGTCCCACTCGACTTTGATACGCCAGCGTATAGGCATGGGGACGATTCAGCCGTTTCATGATCAAGGCGGCGCAGTCTTCAATCTCTTGCTGGTAGGGGTCGCCCGCTTCTTCAACGTAGCTGACGGGCACTCCATGAGCACTGAAAAAGATATGAGCCTGACTGGGATGAGAAACTTGGGCGATCGTGCGTTCGATCAGATCGGCCATGGCTTGCAGGTAGCCCCCATGCTTGTACCAGGAGGGAACTACCGTGTATTGAATTTTTTGCAACTCCGGATCCGCATTCCAGAGCCTTTCTAGCAATCGGAAACTGGAACCACTGGTGCTGATTGAAAACTGGGGATACAGAGGCAAAATTACCAACTGGGCAATTTTATCTCGTTTGATATGGCCGATCGCAGCTTCTGTGAACGGATGCCAGTAGCGCATGGCTACGTAAACCTTAACCTCCTGTCCTTCCTGTTGCAACTGCTGTTGTAGCGCCTGAGCTTGGGCTTCCGTAATTCGCCGCAGCGGCGACCCACCCCCAATTTTCTGATAATTCTCCTGGGACTTTTTAGCCCGCAACGTGGAAATCAGCCAGGCTAACGGGGCTTGTAACAAAGGAGAGGGCAACCGAATAATTTCTGGATCAGCAAATAAGTTATATAAAAAAGGGCGAACATCTTCTAATTTGTCTGGTCCCCCCAGGTTTAGCAGCAAGACTCCTACTCGTCCCATACTAATTGCCCACCCCTATTTATACAATCCATAGTTTGCAACTGTTTTCAACCATACAATTCTTGGGTGGGCAATCAATCGTAAAGCCTACTTTTTTAAAAAAAGTTAAACAAATTTGAGATCACTGTATATCCGTTGAGTTTACCCTGCCACCTTATCATGCTGATAACCCATTCCCAGAGCCATTATCCAAGGCTGGTCCAGTGACCAAGCGAGGTCTCCATCTCAAACGTCCCTGCCTGGTTATTGCTGATTTAAAGCAGAGCCTAACCATTTACCAGCAGATTCTGGGCTTCAAGCTAGATTATGTCGGCGAAGCCTCAGCGAATTCCTATCTCTACACTGTTTTTAAGATTCCACCCCACGGGAAACTAACCTTTGCAGCCTTAAGCACCGATCACGAACCTCGTGGGATCGCCCTCACCAAAGTCAAAGGGGTTGATTGACCACCGCCCACTCCGCCCCACCGGATTGGCGTCGTGATTCAGGTTAGCAATGTAGTCACGGCAATTGAGCAAATTCAGGGGCTTAATCTTGCAGTCGTGCCACCAAGTTTTTTACGGCTCCACCTAACCTAGTATTCACAGAACAAGGATTTATGGTAGTCTAAAGTAATCCAAGCAACCTTTTATTACCAAAATTAATGACTGTCCATACTGTACCCCAGGGACGTATGTTGCTCTCGCACAACTTTGATGTCTCACCGGATCTGGTTCCAGCCTTGAGCCGAGAGGAGTTTGCATCGGTGTTTCAAGTTGGGTTGGGTGAGCAGGAGGGCTTGCAGTGCCGATTGGTCGATCATCCCCATTGGATAGTCGAAATTCGGTTTCCTGTGGATGGAGTTACACCCTCTCAGGTTGGGGAAAGCTGTGCCAAAGCCCTCGCCGATCAACGTCGTACTCAACAGATTAGCCCCACTGTGTTTCCAAAAATATTGATCCTGGGGGGCATCAAAACCACGCCTCCCACCAGTGACTCTCCTGATGCACTACAACCGGGAGATTGGGGCGTGGATGTGGTTGAGACTTCCTCTGGGGCAGCTTTTTTGCAATCAATTGCCTGGGAGTCCACCGTTGCTCAGCGATCGCCAGACAGCGTCTTCAAGGTTGAATGGAAGGAAGCCTGAACTATGACTGCACTCAATCAAGACCTGATCCGGGTGATTATTCGAGGCGATGCAAACACTGTCAAAACCTTGCTGGAGCAAGGGGCTGATGCCAATACCACCGGTGGTGTGACAGCAGTGGGTGCCAGCAATACGGCTCTGATGTGGGCCGCCGCCGAAGGCTATTTGGATATTGTGCAGCAACTGTTGGCACAGGGTGCTGAGGTGAATGCTAAAAATGCGGCTGGGTATACGGCCCTGATGTTTGCAGCGGAGGGCGATCGCCGTGAGATCGTTTCGGTCTTGTTGGATCATGGGGCTGACATTGGCGATCGCAATTCCTATGCAGAAACCGTGCTCATGGCAATGGCGCGACATGGCCAAACCGACCTTGTGCAGCGTTTAGTGAGTCTGGGTGCGGAAATCCATGCAACGAACAAAATTGGCAACACCGCCCTCTACCTTGCTACAGAACGGGGGCATGCTTACACGGTGAAAGCATTGATCGACTTGGGGTCTGACATAAATACGGCAAACTTGGGTGGGTGGACTCCTCTGATGATGGCAGCAGCACAAGGCACGGTGGAAATGATTGCGTTGTTATTAGAGCATGGTGCGGATTTTCGCCCTATTAACCGTTGGGGAGCCACGGCATTGAGTGAAGCGCGCAAATCTTTTCGTTCGGCTCAAGCCTCTAAGTTGCTAATCCGAGCAGGAGCAATTGAATAGTATGAATGCCAATCGTTTAGCTCAACTAGAATCCTGGCTCCGTTCAAGTGCAATCGACCAGCGCAAGCGGGCGATCGATGAACTGGCAACCTGCCCATCTGATATTGCGATCCCAATATTGCAACGACTGGCAACGGATCCAGACTTTATTTGTCGTCGGTTTGTGGCTATGGGCTTGGGTAATCACCGCACCGAGGCTTCGTTCCAGATACTGAAAGTCTTGTTAGAGCAAGAACAAGATCAGAATGTGATGGCAGAAATTGCTAATTCTCTGTTTGAATTTGGTGATCGCTCGGTGCCACTGCTCCAGAGCTTATTCATCCGCAATCAGCACTGGCTTACCCGACAGACAATTTTGTCGATCTTGATGGAGTCTAATCAGGATGACGTGTTGCTGGCTGTCATTCGGGAAGCTTTACAAGATGAGACTCAGACGGTGAGAGAAACGGCTATCCTGGCATTGGGGCGGGTACTCAAAGGTGATTTGCAGTCAGAGGCTATGGCTTTACTGGGCGAGCTAGCCATAGCCGACTTTTGGCGCGATCGCTGGCGTACTGCTACCGCCCTGACCTGTGCCTCTGACCCAGATGCTGCTGCCATCCTGACAAAATTGCAGCAGGATGAAAACCACTATGTCGTGGCTGCTGCCTTGGAAGCCAGTCTACCCAAGCCATAAGTATTCCCTTGGGCGGTTTTCTCCATTTGTTCACTACGCTTACTGAATCAGATATGTCCCCATTTCAAGAGTTTTTTGACGCCTGTGTTGGCACCTGGACGACGGAACGAACCTACCATTACTTAACTCTTCAAGAGGTGGAGCGATCGCACACTGAATTTGCGATCCAGCCCGTCACGGTAGAAGGCAAAGCCCAGGTACTGGCAGACAACCAATACCCCGCAGTGCCGGATTTAGACCAGCTACCGGGATATCATATGGAGTTTGTGACAGTTTCCGACAAGGGCGATCGGGTCAACCAATCCCTGAATCTGCTCTTTGTGCCACGTCAACAGGATGGACCAATGATTGTGGGAGACTATCTGCGCGATCGGGCCTACGAAGAAGCACGACCGATTGTCTCCCAATTCCAGTTCAACCCCGTAAGCCGCGAACTGCTGATGACCACGACCTATAGCCGGGTTGTCTCCGTAGATTCCATCACCCTAATCAACCCGACGCTCCGAATCCGCAAAATTCTTAATTATCGCCGCCCCGCAGAGGGCGAATCACTGCAAGAGGTTGTCTTGGTAGGGTTTGGGGTTGAGCAAAAGGACTCAGAATAGCCCGCGAAGGCAGAATGAAGACCGAGACCCATCAATTGAGCAGAATAGCCTATGCTGCTGATGTCCAATTTGAACAAATTCATTACAGTTTATAAAAATTGACAATCAGTGGTACGAGCTTATAGGAGAATCAATCATAACAAAGCGTATAAACACCATTGTTTTAGCGATCCATGGTTTTTCCGAGGAAAACTTCGGGTTACTCTGGGGTAAGGGTTAAACCGCTTGTGGAGATTGAAGCATCCAGGCAGTAGGCGTTTGAGCAAGTCAGTGCAGATTTGTTGAATCTTCTACTCAATCTATCTGTTCAATCAAGGTGCCTGAGCAATCTGAGATTCTCTTAATATCTCGTAACGTGTTTCTTAAATTCTGTTGTTAACTAGGAGATACTTTAGTAATGCCATTTGGACCAGCGTCGCGCCTAGGGGTGAGCTTATTTGACGAAACCCCTCCCGTTGAGTGGGTGCCCGGTCGCTCACAAGAAGAAGCCGAAACCATCATTCGAGCCGTCTATCGGCAGGTGTTGGGCAACGCCTATGTGATGGACAGTGAACGCCTCACCGTGCCGGAATCGCAGTTCAAG
>CAIUCS010000033.1 GCA_903897715.1 uncultured Synechococcales cyanobacterium | reverse complement strand
TGTATTCTCACCTTACTCCCCATTAATATTAGCTACATTGGCACCCAGGCAAGCCATTCCCGTTGGGATGCCACCCTCAAGGCAACCGCATTTGTCACCGGGGTGATTACCGTTCTAAGTTTGTTAGGACTCATGACCGGTTTTGCTTCCATCGTATTCATTCAGTATCGGGGGTTTCTTCAAATTTCCGTTGGATTAGTGGTGATGTCCATGGGAACCAATTTTATAGGCATGGTGATGGGAAGGATAAACCATTGGCGTATCCCAACCGGTACCCTTGCTATTCCACTATTCCACCATTCTGTCATCAATCATAAACTGCATACTGGTCTGGCACTATTGCGACCCTATGGCGTTGGAGTCACATTTGCCTTAGTTGGTTCCCCTTGTGCCAGTCCGGTTTTATTTTCAGTTTTGACAGTGGGTGCCGCTAGTGGTTCGCCATGGCTAAGTACTCTCACCATGCTTTTCTTTGCCATTGGATATACCATTGTTATTTTTATTTCCAGTATTTTTACGGGTCTGGTCAAGCATACCCGTTATTTTTTAAATCGTGGTTCTTCCATTACCAAAATAGCTAACTGGTTATTCCTGTTCATTGGGCTAACCCATTTCATTGATGGGAGTTACTGGGTTATTGCCCGATGGATATCCATCTAAACTGCGGGGTACCCCCCTAGACTGCTCTTAGCGGTTGGTGGTGAGGGAGGAGTCCCACCCCTAGGTAAATTGACAAGGGAGTATAGGCAGCGATCAGGGCAACCGCACACGTTTCTTAACGGGCTATATAATGTGTACCTCAATATTAAAAACACTAGTTTAGAAGATTTTTATTCTCAATAAGCCTTGACTAATGAGAATTTTTGCAATAAAGTGATGAAAATTGGTTCTTATTGATAAATAAAGTTTTGTGTGCAGTTGCCCTGAGCATCTGATGTTTTAATTGTGAGGAAAGTGTTGTTAAAGACTTGTCGATTCGAGTTCATGATTACCCTAATTGTGGAGTCAGTTTAGACAGGGATTAAACGCAAGCTTGAATATACTTAAACGGAGGGTAGGACAACCGTTTGCTGCTTGTGGAGGCTCAGTGGATGCACAGCTTGTGAGACAAGAACTCTCATTTATGAATTTGAGAAGCCCCCTTCAGACCGCTCTTAGCGGTTGACGGTGAGATTTGTCACCCTTTGTGATTATTTTTTTATCCCTTGTTATCATCATTTACCGTGTCCCATTTTATCAATAGGTTTTCCCCCAAACCCTTTCAATCAAAGAGTTTACTGGTGGCGGCTGCCGTTAGCCTTACCCTGAGTTGGGCATTTTGTTATCCCACTCCGGTTGTGGGACAGTCCCTCCTACCCCGATTGTTAGAGTTAGATTCAGAACAAATGACTCGCCAGGGGCTTAGTTTAGCCCAAGAAGCTGCCCAATTATCTCAGTTACAACAATTCCAACTCGCATTACCCCGAGCCCAGTTAGCCGTTCAGTTGGCTCCTCGAAATTTCCAAGTGTGGGCTTTGTTAGGAAGTCTTTATATTCAATCTCAACGTCTTGATGAGGGGATTGGGGCTCTAAAACAAGCCATTAAACTGAACCCTAAAGAATCGGCTGTATTTTTTGCGTTGGGGACTGCCCATTTCCAAAAGCAAAAGTATAAAGAAGCAGTGGATTATATTCAATCTGGATTAAAGCTTCGTCCCCAAACTCCGGGAGCCTTGTTTGATTTGGGTAACGCCTTTTATATGCTAAAGCGGTATCAGGAGGCGATCGCCCAATACAATAAAACAGTCCGTCTGGATGCTAAATTTTGGCCTGCCATTAATAACATTGGATTGATTGATTATGAACTCGGCAGGGTTGATGCTGCCTTAAAGCAATGGCAAATGGCCGCAAACTTAGAAGAAGATGCGGCTGAACCCCGTTTAGCTCTCGCAATTGCCATTTATTTTCGAGGCGAACAAAGCAAGGGTTTAGAATTAGGTGAAGCTGCCCTTAAAATTGATCGTCGGTATGCAGATCTGGCATTTCTAAAGGAAAATCTATGGGGGGAGAAATTATTAACCGAAGCTAAGCAATTCCTGGAAACCCCCCGTATTCAAACCATACTCACCAACTTGAAACAACAACCAACCAATCTCCCCAATTAAAGGAGATCATCCATCAGTGCCATCACTTGGATGGCTCTTGGTAAGTATAACAACCAATGTCCTGCACGCACTTGTCTTTCCACCGCTGATCCGACGCATAATTCGGTCCTTGCATTTGGATGGATGATCAAAAATTGATGATTACTGTTGCAGTACACCGATGAAATTAGTTCTCTTGCGTCGTTGCGAATTGGTCAAACCCTCGCCTTTCGGTGGACAGGGTGAGCTACTCTTTGCCGGAATTGGATGTGGGTTATGGTTTATCGCTTTATTCTTCCGGTTAAGTGTAAGAGATGATAGCTGGACCTGGATGGAAAAATTAGTGGAATGTATTGCCTTAGTTGGATTTTCTGGGGTTCCAGTTTTCTTTTTCGCCACCCCCCCTGGCTCACGGTGGGTTCGTTCAGTTTTGTTGAAATACGATGGCTTATTTTTTCAGTTAGGGATTTGTTGTGCATTAGCCCTCTATATTTTCCCAGTGGCGTATCTAGGATGGGATCCAAATAAATTCAGTTGGCTAGGTCCCCTCCGTCGAGTGATATCCGATAATCCCTTTAGCTTCAATGCTATGGCATTTTTATCCGCTGCTTTTATTGTCTTACGTCTGCCCTTCCTATTCCTGAAACTGCGATCCCAACCTCCTTTAATCAAGCATATTTCCCATATATCTAAACTGTTCAGTCACCATCTGGAAATTACCATTTTTCTAACCCTTCATTTAATTGCCTGCTCGGTGCTGATTACAGATGGATATCTCTTAGGATTTGCCTATATAGTGCTATTTCTCGGCATGAACCTACCATTCAGCCGACAGCCAGGCTGTGGGCAGCGGTTACAAGTTTTTGATTTTTTCTTGGTTCTGACTTGTTTAGGAGCCATGATCCTCTTTTCTAGTTTACATTTTGACTTTGCTTCCTTCATCAGTGTTCATCTGTTCATTGTTGTGGTGATGTATGGAACAGGGTTGGGTAGGGAGCATTTTGGCTATAGTTTTCAAGTCAGGCTGATGGATTTAAAATACTACCTTAAGATCACAGCGATCGCTTGCATTGTTCTCATCCCTTTAACCTTGGGATTACAATTTAATCGACCGTTAAGTGGTATCCCTAGTCCTATGGAGATAGTTACCTACCTGATTCTTTTTAGTTTTCGCGTTGGGGTAATGGAGGAAATTTTATTTCGATCTGGGTTAATGGTATTCGTACGAGATTCCTTGTATCGGTGGCAAAAAGCACCCCAAAGTCAGAACCAATTGGTGATAATGAGTACGGTTATCACTGCTATCATTTTCGGAGTATTTCACTTTGGTAATAATCCAGGGGATGGTAGTTTGCTATCAGAACTGGAATTTAAAGCCGTTTATATTTTCTTAGGTTCAATTGCGGCGACTTTTTACGGATTAGCATTTGGGGAGACGAATCGTCTTTGGTGTTCAGTTTTTCTTCATGGATTAATTGATACAACTGCGGTATTACTTCTCAAAGTTCCCCTAACTGCTCCATTTTAGCTTCCATTAATTGCCATGGAAAAAAATCATCCATCTCCAATGCAATGAAGGGCGCGATCGCCAAATATTGCTTCAGGATATCGGTAAAACTTAAATTCCATTAAGTTACCAGAGGGGTCTTGCAAAAAGAAAGTCCGATGTTCCAGGGGAGAACCAATGAACCGCTGTTTAGCCCCTTGGTAAAAAAGGAGTTGACGTTCTGAGGCTTTAACCAATAGTTCATGCCAATGGGTTTCAACCAAGAAGATCAGTCCAAAATGACAGGGATAAATTCCTTTTTGCTTTGTCGTCGGTTCATCAGTAACATGGGCTACCAGTTGATGCCCATATAGGTTGAGAATTAGGGCTGTATTGGTTTCTCGTCCCAATGCACACCCCAAACCGTTGACATAAAAGGATTTTGTTTCCTCTAGATCCTTCACTGGAAAGGCTAAATGAAAAATAACGGCTGAACTCCCTTGGGGTTGCATCTGGAGTGATGCCCCGACTGTTAATTGATCAACATCCACCATTCCTCAAACCTGAATCCATCCTACAGTTTTATACTTAAAGTCTAAGTCATAAAAACCCAATTATCCCTAGTGCATTATGGTCAAGCTTTTTGGGGAAATCAATAGCGGTCAATTAGGAGAAGACTTCGTCGCCGAATGGCTTCTAGCCCAAGGGTGGGATATTGTCAATCGCAGGTGGCAATGCCGTTGGGGTGAGATCGATATTATTGCCCAACGTCCCTATGGAGAATTATCCCATGATTGTAGGGTTAATCCCTTCTCCCAGCCTGTTTCAATGGCATCAACCCAGGGGGGAACAGGGGTTACCCTAATATTTGTGGAAGTCAAGACACGTCGGCGAGGGAATTGGGATGGGGATGGGCTATTCTCGATTACACCCAAGAAACAGGCTAAGTTATGGCAAACTGCCCAACTATTTTTAGTAGATTACTCCATCATTCATCCCGGTTTGACCATCACTGAATGTCGATTTGATGTGGCACTGGTGAATTGCCAACGTTTGCCAGCCCATCAACATTCTGATGATACCCGTGACCGATGTACCCCGGTTAGGGATCATCCACAAGGGCGATCGGGGTTCCAACTTACTCTCCAGGATTATATCGAAGGAGCATTTTGGGGCTTGTCAAGTTAATCCCCTGCAATTCAATCTGGCAATTAACCGTGGGGGGTCAATAAAATGAGTTGGCGGTGGAGCAACAAACGAACGCCATCTAAGTCAAAGGAGATAGTTTCTAGAATGTCCCCCACCGTAGCATCTGGTCGGGAAGTGCATTGTTCCAGAAAGAGGTACTCCCCCTCAGTTAGATGAACAACTTGGTAGTCGCCGTTGAATAATAACTGGTGGGGCCAACCCTGCGTACAGGGACTTAATTCAGCAGTGGCATTCCATAAATCAGTATCATGACTCCAGTTAATCCGGGTCACTGGGGGCTTTGCTAGAAAAAACTCATAGTGACTGACATCTGGATCCAATAATTCAGTCAGTCGATACCGTTGTCGTTCAGTTAGTAAGGCTGCCCGCTTTATTAAATCTGGTTGTTTGCTAAACAATCGCTCCAACTGCCAAAAGCCAGGATTGGAGAACCCTAAAAACTCCAGACCTGATTTATCAATGAGTTCAAAGAGGGTATCAATGGTATAGTCAGTTTCTTGAGGATGGAGGTACATGTCAGCAAAACATTCATCCCGTTGATTTTCCATCGCCCACCGTTCCTCTTCCCGTCTACGCAGCCGATTGCCTTCTGGTAAAGCCGCAAAAAGTGTGCGCCCCAGTTGTACCCCGCCTCGAAAATCCCCCATGGAATCACCCTGCAAAAGTGCTAGTGCTTCTTGCATTAATTGAATTTCCCACCGTCCCAGAGCAGCATACACAAAAATATGGATATATCCTGCCGGAGCTAGTTTGGCTGCTAGAGACTGGAGCCCCCGTTGAGGTTCCCTTAGATGATGTAACACTCCAACGCAGTTGATATAATCAAATTCTCCAGACAATTGTTCCACGTCATAGAGACTGAGATGACGAAATTCAACCCGACCTGCCCCTGATCGTTGACAGCGTTCCCGAGCTATGTCCAAAGCTCCTTCACTAATATCAATTCCAGTTACATGGGCATGGGGATTCAGATGGGCTAAATACTCCGTGCTAACCCCTGTGCCACAACCAGCATCTAAGATCCGCACATCAAGACGAGTAGGTTTACGACCACTGCAAAATGCTGCAGCTGTAATCCAGTTCCAACGCCAGTTATATCCAGGGGGAGGCTCATCTAAAATTGGTTCGGGGGGAAATGGGTAGGTGTTGTAAAGACGAGCAACGTGTGCACTGACAGATTGGGAGTGAATCATGGGAAATTAAAACTGTTGGATGATGTAATTGGTCAAATGATGAGAACTATGGTTCATCATGAGGCTGAAAATATCCTAAGGAAGCCACATTCATGGCTTCGATTCGGATTGGGAGTGGTGGACTGATGACTGAAAATGGACTTTTTTCCTTGGACTGGGGAAGATAACGGGTTTTTATCCAAGCTGGGCAGACTCCCACCCACTCTTAGACCTTATGTTAAACTGAAAGAGATAACTAACTACTGATAACGGCGAGTTCAACCGATAAATTTTAAGGTTATTCTTCATGATTCTAGCCACCCCCTCCCTTTTACTATCTTATCAACTCCCCACGTTAGAGTATTCTCCCTCCCCAGACCGGTTTGACCAATCATGGGAAACCCCCCTTTCAACTCTTTTAGGGCTAGGGCGTTCGGCAGGTGCTGACTTTATTGAATTCTTTCTTGAACGGGTTAATTACATTAGCTCCTTAGCCGAAGACGATACCCTCACCAGCATCTCTCCCCGTTTGTCAGTGGGAGCAGGAGTTAGGGTATTTCGTGGCAAAAGAGATGGGTATGTAAGTACCAATGATGTTTCTTTTGCTGGATTGAAATCATCCCTGGAGAAAGCCTTGGATATCCTTGGACTTCAGCTTCCCAGTTCCCATGCCTACATCCCTGAAATTAACCTGGGTTTACTGCGGGATTATACCAAGCTCCGTCACAAAGAAACATGGCTGACTCATTGCAGTTCTATGGCGGAAATGGAAGAGGTACTTCTGTCTGCCAACGATGCCCTTAATAAAAAAGCAACCCATGTGCAGTCCCGTCGGGCTGCCTATTTTCGAGATTGGCAAGAGGTTTTAGTTGCCGCCAGTGATGGTACATTTGCCCGGGATATTCGTCTGACTCAATCTGTTGGTTACAGCCTCCTATGTGCAGATGGGAATCATCGCTCTTCCATTAACCAGCGCGTTGGTAATACCGGACAACCGGATTTCCTAAGGAAATGGAATTATGCAGATAATGCCGAAGAGGTGGCTGCATCAGCGGGTCACATGCTTTATGCAGACTATGTTGAATCTGGCAATTATCCTATTATCATGGCTAATCAATTCGGTGGGGTTATTTTTCATGAAGCGTGTGGTCATTTACTAGAAACCACCCAATTGGAACGTCAGACCACCCCCTTTGCTCAAAGAAAGGGAGAAAAGATTGCCCATGAAAGTTTGACAGCCTGGGATGAGGGTTTATCAGATCAAGCTTTTGGTACCATTGATATGGACGATGAAGGGATGCCTTCTCAGCGTACATTGTTAATTGAAAATGGAGTTCTGAAGAATTTTCTCTCTGACCGCGCCGGTTCTCTCCGTACTGGACAACCCCGTACAGGAAGTGGAAGGCGCCAAAGTTTTGCCTATCCTGCCGCTAGTCGGATGCGAAATACCTATATCGCCCCTGGTGATTTTAGTTTAGATGACTTACTATCGTCAGTGGATCGGGGTATTTATTGTAAAAAGATGGGTGGCGGCAGTGTGGGAGCAACGGGTCAATTTAACTTTGCCGTTGATGAAGCCTATTGGATTGACCATGGTCAACTAACGAAGCCCCTGAAAGGAGCAACCCTAGTTGGAGAAGCTCAGGATATTATGAATAAAATTTCCATGTGTTCCAATGATTTAGGATTAGCTGCGGGCTTCTGTGGTTCTGTGAGTGGCAGTATTTATGTCACCGTGGGACAACCCCACCTGAAGGTGGACAGTATTACAGTGGGTGGTCGTTAATTTTTTCTATAGTGGCAAAGAACCATGGGCTTCCATCTCTGGGTTTTTCCTGCTGACGGTTCTTTAGTTGGGGCTATGCCATAGGATGAACTGGCTCGATCAGGGTGGCACCCCCTTGGTCGAGAGTCATGGCTTGGACGGTTGACGTGAGACCAACTTCTAGCCATGCCTGTTCCATGGCTAGGATTACTCCTGCTGCTTGGGATTGATCCACGAGCGCTAATAAACTGGGACCGGCTCCACTAATGACAACTCCATAGGCACCGGCAGCGATAGCCGCTCCATGCACCTGTTCATATCCTGGAATTAATGCTTGACGATAGGGCTGATGGATGCGATCGGCTAGTGCAATTCGCAGCCATTCAGGGTTTTTAGTCTCCAATGCCCGAATTAATAACCCCAAATGGGACGTATTAAAAATTACATCCTCTCGAGGGTATTGAAGGGGTAAGACTTGACGGGCAGCCTGGGTGGATAGTTCAAAGTCGGGAATGGCAATTATAGGCGTGAGGGATGGATGCCAGGATATGGGGGTAATGAGGTGGCTGGGGTTTGAGGTGGGGTTAATGGTTGTTGCCAGTTGACATCCGCCAACCAATGCGGGGACAACGTTATCCGGGTGTCCTTCTAAGGCGATAGCCAACTGCATAACATCTGCCTGACTGAAGGGTGAATGCATCAGATGGTTGGCAGCCATAATGCCCCCCACAATTGCAGTAGCCGAACTTCCCAACCCTCGTGCTAACGGGATACTCATATGGATTGTAATTACCACTGGTGGAGGGGTTTTGCCTAACTGTTGAAAAAAGGATGCGAAGGATCGATACACTAAATTACTGGCATCTATTGCAACCCGCTCTGCTCCAACACCATTGGCTATAATAGTCAAGGTGGGAGTTGACCGGGAGGTGGGAAGTGAAAAATGAAAGCAATTATATAAATTCAACGCCGCACCAATGCAGTCAAATCCAGGTCCTAAATTAGCCGTAGTGGCTGGAACTTTGACCATCACTTGATGAGGGTGGGTTTGGTTCAAATGCTCGAATACTGTCATATTAATGTTCTTAGATTTCCAGTGACCCAATGAATCTATGGCTAAGGGATGATCAAGCAATTGTACTAATGGATTTACTCCGCCACTATAGCTTTGACTTGGAAGGTTTTGCACCTGAGTCATTTATTGTAGCGTGGAGTTATCATTTTACTATGGAGTGGATCCGTCTAGCGGTGGTGGAATCTTTATATCAGGGACGGTATAAGGCGGTTTCTGTGGAACAAATCCTAGGATTCTGGAAACGACGGGGACATCCTCTTTGTCATTTCACCTATGACTTTGAACGAATTATTTGCGATCGCCCTGGGTCACAATTCCTTGATGGGAACCAGAACCTATTCCCACCAGAGATAAATTATTATGGTCGTCAAACTTTCCTAACTCGAGTTATGGTGGATGTGCCAGAAAACCATGGACAGCCCTATACTCCATTCCGTCAAACAGAAGCACCACGTCCACCAGATGACTCATTAACGAGTACTGGTGGGGGAACAAGGGAGTACCTAGTTCCCATGGAACGGCGACGATGGCTTACCCATCACCACTCTATCCAGGAATTTGTCCCGGCAACTCGGTCTTCTGACTTTTACCTGCGACTGAAAACCGTTGCCCACCAAAAACAGGCTTTAGTCCCTATTCCAGCAAGCTCCGTAACATCCATGCAGTCTTCTCGTGAATCTGCATCCGTTGGGTCAGCAAGTCAGCCGTAGGTTCGTCTTTAGCTGCTTCGGCAATGGAAAAGATGCTTCGAGCAGTGCGGATAACTGCTTCCTGTCCTTCGACTAATAATTGAATCATGTCATGAGACCGAGGGACTCCTTCAGTTTCAGGAATGGAACTAAGCCGGCTATATTCGGAATAGGTGCCAGGAGCAGGAAAGCCAAGGGCTCGGATTCGTTCTGCCACCTGATCAACTGCTAATGCTAGTTCGGTATATTGTTGTTCAAACATCAGATGTAAGGTTTGAAACATGGGACCGGTTACATTCCAATGGAAGTTGTGGGTTTTTAGGTACAGGGAGTAAGTGTCTGCCAAAAGACGCGACAGACCAGTGGCGATTTCTTTACGAGTTGCTTCATCAATACCAATGTTGATGGGAGGGGTTGCCATGGGGTTTATTCCTTACAGATGGGATAGCAGAACCACGCTGATTTTTAAACGGCATGGCTTGTTTTAAGCTGTTAACTAGTATTAATTCTTATATATTTTTTGCGGAGAGCAGGACAGAAAAAGTTTCTATGCTAACTATATCATGCTGGTTGACTAACAAAAGTTGTACGCCCTCACCCCCAACCCCTTTCTCAGGGGGCGAGGGGAGCCGATCCACCCCTCAGGCTCCCTCTCCCATCGGGAGAGGGCTAAGCTGATGGCTTTCGGGGTTTTGGCTGAGAAGTTTTGTCAGTCAATCAACTGTTCATGTTACGGTGTTATGTTTGGTTATATTGTCATGTTAGGTTATACATTAAGGTGATAATTCTTCAATAACTATATTGGTCAGTGAATTAAGGTGCTTTAGAATTATGCAAGATTTTTTTAATAATATTTCCCGTTACCCACGTTTTTTGATTACAGTTACCTTAGGTATTTTTGCAGCGTCCTTGGGCTGGTTAACTCCATTGTTTAAGAAACCGTTGACTGGGGTTGCCTTGGTGGGTTTATTGATTTCAGGGTTAGTTTTTATGACATTTACGTTGAAGGCGATGTTAGGGTTGTCAAGTCTTTAGTAAAGTTATGCCACGAATGGTGGAAAAAGATACATAACGTTACAAGTGATTTATGGAAGATGACTCATTCCGTCGTCTTGGGGAAGATAGAACTTGTATTAGATCAATATATTCAATTTAAATAAATTCTAAATAAATTGAAATTGCAACTTAAACTACAAAAAAAATAGTATGTATTTCGTATATTTATTATTAGACTTAATTTACAGAGATTGATAACAATGAAAAAAATAGTTTCCATAGTTTTAGTGGGGTTTTCCATTGGGCTTGGTTTAATCCAGTCAAGTAATGGACAATCTCAGACTACAGAGTTCACCGGAACATTAAAGAAAATCAAGGAATCTGGCAGAATTGTTCTGGGAGTGCGAGAATCTTCAATTCCTTTTTCTTATTTAGACAATAATCAAAAATCCATTGGTTATTCCATTGACCTTTGTCTGAAGGTGGTGGATTCACTCAAAAAGCAACTACAACTACCCAACTTAAAAGTTGAAACAAACCCCGTCACCTCCCAAACCCGAATCCCGTTGATGGCTAGTGGGGTAATTGACTTGGAATGTGGTTCAACTACCAATACCAAGGAGCGTCAGAAGCAAGTTGCATTTAGTGTTGCCCATTATATCAGTTCTGTCAGAATGGCGGTTAAGGCGAACTCCAATATCAAAACGTTGGATGATCTCGATGGTAAACCAGTAGTGACAACTTCCGGAACTACTTCAGACAGCCTCATCAAGCAAAATGAACGGGGCAAAAAAATTAATGTGGTTAACTTGTATGGCAAAGACCACGCTGAATCATTTCTCATCCTGGAAACCGGTCGCGCTTCTGCATTTGTAATGGATGATGTGTTGTTGGCTGGTCTCATCGCCAATTCCAAAAAACCTGATGATTTTCAAATTGTGGGGGCTCCCCTTTCGGTTGAACCCTACGGTCTGATGTTACGCAAAGATGACCCTGCTTTCAAAAAAGTTGTGGATGACACCCTAAAGAGTGTTTTTAAGAGTGGTGAAGTCAACCGACTTTATACGAAGTGGTTTCTTCGTCCCATCCCCCCTCGGGGAATAAAGTTAAACCTGCCTTTAGGAGATGCATTGAAATCAGCCTTTCAAAAACCCAGTGATCAAGGTAAATAATAATTAATGGATTCCTACCGTTGGAACTGGCAGGTTTTCTGGAATACCGTTGATTATGGTGGTGAACAATATTATCAATGGTTGGTCTCCGGTTTATTGTTAACCATCGCCACTTC
The DNA here is from genome assembly GCA_903897715.1 of uncultured Synechococcales cyanobacterium. Lineage (GTDB taxonomy): Bacteria > Cyanobacteriota > Cyanobacteriia > CAIUCS01 > CAIUCS01 > CAIUCS01. The sequence continues at coordinate 70,868 of CAIUCS010000033.1, read as the reverse complement.
TCTACTAGCGTGGTGTTTAGCCCTATTCCTAGGAATTTTACTGGGAGTCTGCACAACTACACCACTGAAGTGGGTTTGTTGGATTGGGGATATTTACGTAGAAGTCTTCCGAAATATCCCCTTAATTGTTCAGATGTTTCTTTGGTTTTTTGTACTTCCTGAAATTTTGCCCCCATCTTGGGGCAATTGGTTGAAAACAGGATTACCCTTTCCAGAATTTTACACTGCTGTTTTTAGTTTGGCTTTTTTTACTGCGGCTCGGATTGCAGAACAAGTTAAAGCTGGAATAATGTCCATCCCTCTTGGTCAGAAATCAGCGGGTTTAGCGATGGGTTTTACCCTACTTCAGGTTTATCGTTATATTCTTTTACCCTGTGTTTTGCGGATAATGATACCTCCCTTAACCAGTGAATTCATTAATATCTTCAAGAATTCCTCAGTTGCCCTTACCATTGGTTTATTAGAACTGATGGCAACGGGTCAACAGGTGAATGAATATACCTTCCAGGGTATGGAAGTTTTTTCTGTAGTTACCTTACTTTATGTTGGTATTGCTTTGGTGGTCAATGCCATCATGGCGGGAATCGAAGAACGGGTAAAGATTCCTGGCTATTTGGAGGGACGCTAAGGTGGAATCCTTTGATGGTTCTGTTCTATGGTTCTCCCTACCCTATCTTTGGAAAGGGTTACAATATTCCCTATTCTTGACATTCACTGCCATGGTTGGAGGGATTATATGTGGTTCCTTTTTAGCCATGGCACGGTTGTCGGGAATTAGGATAATAGAGCGTCTAGCTAGTCTTTATGTTAACTTTTTTCGCTCTATCCCTTTGATTTTAGTTATCTTTTGGTTGTATTTTTTAGTTCCTCTTCTGCTCCAAGGGATGACTAAAACTGAACAACCCATCACCATTGGACCTGACCAAACGGCATTGATCAGTTTTATATTATTTGAAAGTGCTTACTATTGTGAAATTATACGGGCTGGAATTCAGTCTGTTCCTTCAGGACAACGAAATGCTGCAAAAGCTCTGGGATTAAATTATCTTCAACAAATGAGGTATGTCATTATGCCCCAAGCTTTTCACACCATGCTCCCAGTTTTGCTGACCCAAACCATTGTTCTTTTTCAAGATACGTCATTGGTCTATGTTATTTCAGGAACAGATTTTTTGGGGGCGGCATCTAAGATTGCTCAACGAGATAGTCGACTAGTGGAGATGTATACTTTTGTAGCCCTAGTCTACTTTATTCTTTGTTATCTGGTATCCCAAGGGGTTAAGCGACTGCAACATCAACCCAGTTTTAAAGTTTAATAAAAACAATGATTCAAATTCGTGAGTTATCAAAATGGTATGGACAGTTTCAAGTCTTAAAAGATTGTTCCCTTGATATTTATGAGGGGCAGGTTGTTGTGATTTGTGGTCCCTCCGGTTCGGGTAAATCCACTCTTTTGAAATGTATAAATGGGTTGGAATCCTTTCAGTCTGGAACCGTCCATGTGGATGGCTTATCCGTAGGACACTTAAAAAAGAATCTACCCAAGCTGCGAGCCAGGGTAGGCATGGTTTTTCAGCATTTTGAGTTATTTCCCCATCTTTCTGTTTTAGAAAATTTAACGTTAGGTCCTGTAAGAATACTGAAACGATCCAAAGAACAGTCAGTTGAAGTAGCGAAGGGATTACTCCAGAGGGTGGGTTTAACTGAACAAATCCATAAATATCCTGGTCAGTTGTCAGGGGGTCAACAGCAACGGGTGGCCATCGTCCGTGCTTTGGCAATGAATCCGATTGTGATGTTATTTGATGAACCTACCTCTGCATTAGATCCAGAAATGGTGAATGAAGTATTGGATGTGATGGTGGAACTAGCCCATGAGGGTATGACCATGGCTGTGGTTACCCATGAAATGGGCTTTGCTAAGAAAGTCGCTGACCGGGTAATTTTTATGGATAAGGGTGAAATTTTGGAAGATCGTCCTAAAGTTGATTTCTTTCACCATCCAGAGTCCCCCAGGGCACAACAGTTTTTATCCAAAATCCTCCACGACTAACTTTAAGATTTATAAATGGGGCATATGGAATACTATATTTTCTCAGGATTTCAGACAGTTTGATAGGAAAGTCTCGCTTTAACAACCTGAGTGATGAACAATTACTGATTATTCGCTCCAACGCCGGAATTCGAGACTTCACTGACCGTAAACCAGATTGAACCGTGCGGTTTAGTACCCTACCTCAGACCTCAACACCCAGTCGGGAGGAACTGTCCCGACCGACAACAACCAGTCACAATGGAGTATCTTCAAAAAATACAGCTTAAAAGATCCGCGTTCCTAACTATCATTACTTGGACTTAGAAATACTTGAAAGCATAAAAAAGTAATTCCCGGCTTACTGGAATATTTTTTTGATAAAGTGAGTTAAGCTTTATAAAAATTGATAAGGTCAAGGTTTTTTAAGATGGAGAATAATAATCCCCCATGTCATTAGGAGTCAGCTTATGAGTCTAATGGTTGCTAATCCCCCCCTGAATTTATCTCAATTATCCCCCGTTGAACTTAAAAATTGGTTGACAACCTTAACGGAGCAAATTATTGAAGGTGAACGGATCAATCGAGACACAGCCATCGCCCTTACTGAAATTCAAGGTCAGGAGAATATTTTATCCCTTTGTGCGGCAGCGGATAAGGTTAGACAATCGTGTTGTGGGAACACTGTAGACTTATGCAGCATTATCAATGTTAAATCTGGGAATTGCTCTGAAAATTGTGGGTTTTGCTCCCAATCCGCCCATCATCCCGGTAAAGAATCTCCGATTTACGGACTACAATCCCCGGAAGCAATTTTGACCCAGGCTAAGTCCGCAGAAGCAGCCGGAGCGAAGCGGTTTTGCTTAGTCAGCCAAGGGCGTGGTCCTAAGTACACCGGTTCTAAATCATCTGAGTTTGATCAAATTCTGGATACAGTTCGTCTCATCGTCCAAGAAACCAACATCAAACCCTGCTGCGCCTTGGGTGAACTAACCCTCGAACAGGCTCAGTCTTTATACGATGCTGGGGTCACCCGTTATAACCATAACTTAGAGGCGTCAGAAGCATTTTTTCCGGAAATTGTCTCTACCCACCGTTGGCATGACCGAGTTGCAACTGTCAAACATTTAAAATCAGTTGGGATTCAAGCCTGTACTGGGGGGATTTTGGGTATGGGGGAAAGTTGGGCTGACCGAGTTGATCTGGCACTTTCCCTTAGGGAATTGGAAGTTGAATCAGTTCCCTTAAACCTGTTAAATCCCCGATCAGGGACTCCCTTGGATAACCGTCCCAAATTGGATCCCTATGAAGCATTAAAGGCGATCGCCATTTTTCGGCTTATTCTCCCAGAACAAATCATCCGTTATGCCGGGGGGCGGGAAGCTGTCATGGGTGAACTTCAACACTTGGGCTTGAAGGCGGGGATTAATGCCATGCTAATTGGTCATTATTTGACCACCCTCGGTCAGCCCCCAGAGCAAGACCAAGCCATTTTGACCGAATTGGGGCTACATGGCGGAGAAGCTCCCATCCCTGGAACCTATGTGAATGAACTAATATCCTATGGCACCGCCACCTAAATCCAATTTAGTGACTCCAGAGGATCTACTCTGGGCATTAATTGGTTTAATTCTGACGATTAGTGGAACATTTGTCCAGGCATTTATTGCTGATCCTCCTTGGGCATGGAATGATGGTCAAATCTCCACCCAATCGTTGGGAGTTACTTATCAAGTTGGGGCAGTATTACTAATTGCCTGTATTGGGGGGCGGAATGCTGGGGCATTGTCCCAAATCGCTTACTTAACCTTAGGTTTATCAGGTTTTCCCATTTTTGACCAAGGGGGCGGAGTATCCTACTTTCAGCAACCTGCATTTGGCTATCTACTTGGTTTTATTCCCGGTGCTTGGGTTTGTGGTTGGCTTGCCTTCCTAACTCCTCCCCGACTAGAATCCATTGCATTTTGTTGCTTTAGCGGTTTAGTCATCATTCATCTGATTGGGTTATGCTATCTGGGCATTATCCACCAATTGGGTTTTATAGGTGAAATGCAGGTTCCCATGGAATTAGCCATGGTTAAGTTTTCCAGTCATACCTTACTAGGGCATTTAGGAATAACCTGTGCCGTTACAGTTTTAGCATTTATTCTTCGTCTAATTATGTTTTAAGTTAGGGGAGGGAATTCCCGAGGTGATTTATCAATAAAGTACTTAAAAACCCCTTATTTTGGGGTGCGGCGATTTTAGGATTATCCATTGACCGTTTCACAAAAGACTGGGTGATGGAAGTTTTTCAGATTGGTGAATCTTGGCATGTGTGGCCTGGGGTATTTCACTTTACTTTCGTGGTGAACAGTGGAGCAGCCTTTAGCCTTTTCCATGAACAGGGGGAATGGCTCAGGTGGGTATCTTTACTAGTAAGTTTAGTTTTATTCGGAATGGTGGTGTGGGGTCCCCAGTTAAGTTTCGGAGAACAATTGGGCTTTGGATTTATTTTTAGTGGGGCTTTGGGGAATGGTATTGATCGGTTTGCCAGTGGTAAAGTCATTGATTTTATTGATGTTCGACTCATTCAATTTCCTATTTTTAACATGGCTGACGTATTTATTAACATTGGGGTTATTTGTTTAATTGTGTCTGCATTTTGGACAGAAGGGCGTTCCCGTTCTCAAAAACCATAACTCCTTTATAGGGCACTAAGAAGATAAGGTGGATATCTAACCATCAGCCTTGCGTTGTAAATATAACAATTCCAAGTCATTGCCAGATTTGCGAAATAGCTTGACTTGGTTAAACAAAAAACCCTGGAACAGACGATAAAAAACCAAACTGGTAATGGCAACCACTAAGCCAGCGGCAGTACTGATCAATGCCTCCCCAATCCCCAAGGTGACCCCTGAAGTAGCAGCAGTCCCAATATCACCAATACGAATGGATAATAAGGATCGAATTAATCCCACCACCGTTCCAAATAAACCCAATAGGGGAGAAATGGCAATTACTGCTTCCAGTAATTTTTCCCCCCGACGCATGGCTGTCAGTTCATCGTGGGCAGACGATTCTAAGCAAAGTCTGAATATTTCAGGTTCCGGGTTGTCTAACTGCAACGCAGTTGATAAAAATCGACCAACGGGTTGTCCATGGGACTGCTTTGCTAACCCTGCCGCTACCGACCAGTCTTGGTGGGCAGCTGCTAAGATTTGATCTACTAAGATTCTCTCTTTTGTCAGGATGGAAGTCCAAAACCACAGTCTTTCAAGGATTGTGCTTAAGGAAAGGATGGAAAGAATGAGTAAGGGAAACATGACAATCCCCCCTTTTTGAAAAATGTCTACTGGGTTCATCGTGGGTTCTCTCCTTTACTGCTACAAAAATTGATTGATGTTACTGTCAAATGTTCAGCGATAGAGACTTCAATCCAACCATTTGGTTACCTGGTTGGCGATCGCCTGAATTAACCAACGGTCTTGAATCCGAACAATCGCCGTGACCGGCATCCCTGAATAAAGGGAACGACTTGATGAATGGACGGGGAGTTGGGTGAAATGAACAACAGCGGGGACTCCATCTTGGGCTGAACTGCGTTGGTTCTGTCCATCAATACGAACAATTCGTCCCTTTAGCAAGGAATGGTTATCAGCATGATTTAACTTGACTTCCACCCCCTTTCCCGTTTCTACAAATGGCAAGTCCCTGAGACGAATCAAAATTCTGGCTGCCAATGCCCCGTCAGGAACAATTTTTAGTAATGGTTCCACCCCATCGTTTACAAAACCAGGATTCACTGCCCGTAGATCGGTAATAATCCCTGAAATGGGAGCAGTGAGTAGTTCATCTTTAAGGGTACGTTGATATTTTATTAGTTCCTGATCTAATCGTTTTAGTTGATTAGTATCAGCAGCTAGGGCATTTTGGAATTGACGATCAATTTCCTTCAGCCTTAAACGTTCCTGTTGTAAGCCATCCACTGGGGACGGGGAAGAACTATCCAGATTACCAAGGGGATAGGTTTGATTGGCTAAGTCCAATACCTGTTCAATTTGGTTTATTTGTTCTGTTAACCCATTTACCGTAGACTGATGAACCCGAACTGCCTCCCGTAACCGACTGAGCTCTCGTTCTTTGGCACTGGATGGGGTTACTTCTGAAGATAAGAGTGGATCCCCTTCCTGGCGTCCCCCTGATTCTAATTCGGCTAACGATGCCTGATCTCCTATCAATTGGAATTGCACCTCATCCAGCCGTAGTCGAAGTTGTTTCAATTGCCCTTGCCACCTTTCTAATTCCGGAAACCGGTCACTGGATGCAACAGTTGGGGTCGGTGACGGGGTCTGTTTCATATTTTCTAGCAAAGACAATCGTTCCCGACTCAAAGCAACGGCTTCCAAGGGTAACTGAACCTTCATGGTTAATTTATCTAGTTGGTGCAAAGATAAATTAGGTTGGATGACAGCTTGAAAAAACCGTTGCCGTTGGGTCAACTGATGTTTATACTGCTGGAGTTGATCAAATTTTGCCCTGCTGACCGATTGATCAAAACTAATTAAAAGATCCCCCTTAGTAACGTGTTGTCCTGGTTGGACGTAAACCTGTTTGATAATTGTACCCGTCGGGGCTAGGACAGATTTAAAAGTAGAAGTTTCTTCTAACGTGCCGGGTAAAGGAATTGCCTCTTCAACTTTACTAAAACTAAACCAACCAATAACAAAACTAGTAGCCGCTACCGTTATCCAAACGATAAGTAAAGCGTTGGTTGAAAATCCAGGAAATGGTTGCCGTTGTGGCTGGAAAACGGGAATCATAGGATAATATAAATTGGATACAATCCACTTTGATAATCATTCAACTTGGTTCTCTGTTAAGCATCACCCATGGCAGTATCAATGGGAAGGGTTTAAGCTATGGTCAATATTGACTCACTTATCCTACACTGATTCATCCATCATAACGTTGCTATCTACTTTACAAATATTCAGATTTTGCAAATTATGCACATCCTTTGTTTAAGTAACGGTCATGGGGAAGATATGATTGGGGCTTGTATTCTCCAGTCTTGGCAACAACAGAACTTAGACTTACAAGCTGTTGCATTACCCTTAGTTGGGGAAGGAGTGGTCTATCAGCAAAGCCATATTCCCATAATTGGTTCAGTTAAAAATATGCCTTCCGGTGGCTTTATTAACATGGACAGTAAGGAATTATTAAAGGATGTGGGAAGTGGTCTATTTCCCCTGACTCTTCAACAACTAACAGCAATCAAGTCGTGGTCAAAACAGGGTGCTAAGATTCTAGCGGTAGGGGATATTGTACCTCTATTAATGGCATGGTGGAGTGGGGTGGACTATGCTTTTGTAGGCACTGCTAAATCAGAGTACTATCTCCGCGATGAAGCGGGTTGGCTTCCCTCAAAAAACTGGTGGAGTTATGGGCTTGAACGAATGACTCAGTGTATTTACTTTCCGTGGGAACGTTGGCTGATGAGCCGAACCCGTTGTCGCGGCGTATTTCCAAGAGACCGGTTGACATCATTGACTTTACAACGATTTAAAATTCCTGCTGTGGATTTAGGCAACCCCATGATGGATGGGTTACATCCTTCCACCAATTATGAAATCAATGAATCTGCCCGACTCACAGTGCTACTACTCCCTGGTTCTAGGGCTCCTGAAGTATATCGTAATTGGGAACAACTATTGATGGCATTAGATAGGGTGATGGGAGAATACCGGAGGGTAGACTTGCAAATTTTAGCAGCCATTGCTGCTAATCTTGATTGTCAACCCTTCGTTCAATCCCTCTTGACTAAGGGTTGGCAACTACAGACTACCCATATCAATCTATCTGATGCTGCTGTTCATCTCAACAAAGGACCGGTACAATTCTCCATTAGTCAACGGGATTTTGCAGATTATTTACACCGTGCCCATGTGGCGATCGCCATGGCAGGAACCGCAACTGAACAATTTGCGGGGTTGGGAAAGCCGGTTATTTCCATTCCCGGACAAGGACCCCAATTTACTCGAGCCTTTGCAGAAGCCCAAACCCGCCTATTAGGATCATCCGTCACCCTAATTACTAACCCAACTCAAGCTGGAACGACACTCAAAACTATCCTTGACGATCCAGACCGATTGTATATAATTAGCCAAAATGGGCGCAATCGTCTAGGAAAACCAGGAGCGGCTCACCGTATTGCCCATTATCTAGAAACAATTTGGGGCACCCGTTGACTGGGAATTATGGTTGACCACAACACTGATCAATTCCCAAACTAGCAAGTAATAGTTCACTAACGGCATTGGCTACAGCAAACTCACTATAAAAACTTTTAGAAAAATCAAACCCCCGCATTTCTGTAAGAATGGCAATTACTAATGCACCCAGGTCATTTTCCCCCTCTAACCGTTGTCGAACATACACCTGGGAGGTTCTTTTGGCAATGGTTGTATTAATTAATTCGGGTAAAAATTCCTGATCCAGCCATTGGTGAAGGGCATGATATAACCATTGTCCTTCTTCATCGGCATTAACCACGGGGGGAAGAGTAATAGATGAAATGATTTCTGTCATTGCTGTAAATCGATATATTGATACTAAATTTAAGAATATCTTAACAATTTAAGGATTTTTAACTAGTGTAGCGTATAACCGTGCTACAGAAATTTCTACCAACGACTGGCTCAGTGTTGACATCCAGTGAAGGACTAATGGAACTGGAAATGACTATGGAAAACAGTTCAGCTTCATCTATGATAGAATATCAACCCAGTTTGAGGATTTTAGGTTTATTTTATCAAACCATAAAATATAAAGAATGAGGTTTTTAAAAGTCTCCTTTTAATGTGTGCTTGCTAAAACTAGAATCGGGATTCGATAGAGTATGTTTGGTTATTAATTTCAGTTGTCAGGATCATGGAAACCCAATCGCGAATACCGCCACTACAAACCATAGCCACTTTAGATGTTGATGGAATGAGATGCGCAGGATGCGTACAAACTGTAGAACAACGGCTGATCCAACATCCCGGTGTAATTGCGGCAACGGTAAATTGGGTTACCAAACTAGCTGTAGTGGAATACGAACCAGGGATGGCCACACCTGCAAACCTGGCTGGGATACTCACTGAAGCAGGATTCCCCAGTCAACCCCGTCAAGGCACCACCACTAAGGTTTTACAACAGCGGCAGGAACTGGAAAAACGTGAGTTTACCACTCAAATACAACGGTTAGTTTTTGCCAGTCTCCTCCTGTGTTTTTCAAGTTTGGGACATATAGCCAATTTTTTTGGTTTAGATTTAGTCCTACTATCTAATATTTGGTTTCATGCCGGACTGGCAACCCTATCCATGGTGGGACCAGGACGATTCATGTTGATAAATGGCTGGCGGGGTCTCAGGAATAATGCTCCCACCATGGACACATTAATTGGATTGGGAATAGTGACTGCCTATACTGCTAGTATGGTCGCTTTATTTTTTCCAAAACTCGGCTGGGATTGTTTCTTTGACGAACCAGTGATGCTGATTGGTTTTATTCTACTGGGACAAACCCTAGAACATCGGGCTCGTACCCGAGCCCATGGTGCATTACATCATTTAATTTCTTTATTACCATCTACAGTTCATTTGGTATTACAATCCCATCCCATAACTATCAAGACCCAATCAACCCTAGACATACCCACGGAACAGGTCCAAGTGGGAGATTGGTTGCAAGTCATGCCAGGGGAAAAAATCCCTGTGGATGGGGAAGTAATGGATGGAAAAACCACAACAGATGAATCATGGATTACGGGAGAGTCAGTTTCTATAGGCAAGCAACCAGGGGATGGGGTAATTGCCGGTACATTCAATCAATCGGGGTTGATTACAATTCGAGCTACTCGCATTGGAGAAGAAACTACCCTCGCCCAAATTATTAGCCTTGTAGAAACTGCCCAAACTCGTAAAGCCCCTATTCAGGGAATAGCTGATTGGGTAGCTGGCAAGTTCACTTACATTGTTATGACCATTGCCTTCCTGACTTTTTTATTTTGGTATGGTATCGGTACCCATTTATGGCCCCAGTTATGGGAGTCGGCTTCATCCATGGGGCATCATCAACTCCCCTCTTCCACCGGTTCGCCCCTTTTATTCAGTCTGAAACTTGCCATTGCAGTCTTAGTGGTAGCATGTCCCTGCGCCCTTGGACTAGCTACACCCACCGCCATACTTGTTGGGTCGGGCATTGGAGCGGCAAGGGGTTTATTAATTCGTGGTGGAGATGTTTTGGAATCTGTACATAATTTAACCACCATTATTTTTGATAAAACAGGTACACTGACTCTCCCTGTACCTCGCCTCACAGATTATATCCCGACTACTGGTGATTTCTCACCATCTTCCCTGCTACAACTTGCGGCTACTGTGGAAAGTGGCACTTATCATCCATTTGCGGCTGCCATTCAACAACAGGCAACCGCCGAAGGCATTACCCTACTCCCTGCCCGAAATTTTTATACTGCTCCCGGTGAAGGGGTAAGTGCCTTGGTGGATCTCAATAGCACAGCAGTGGAGCAGCGGGTATTAGTGGGAACAGTACCCTGGCTTCAATCGGAAGGAGTAATCATCCCTGCCGAAGCAACTATCCAGGCAGACCTATTGGTTCATGCCAATAAGTCAATCACTTTTTTGGCTGTTAATCATCAATTAGCTGGTCTATTGGCTATTAGCCACGACTTACGGGCAGATGCTCAATCTACCATAGCGATTTTACAAAAATCTGGCTTAAACGTAATGATAATGACCGGAGATCAGGAAGTCCCTGCTCAAGCGGTTGCCAACCAACTGGGGCTGACGAATACCCAGGTGCTGGCAAATGTTCGTCCTGATGAAAAGGCGGCAGTGATCGCCCGTCTGCAACAAGCTGGAGAACGGGTTGGAATGGTTGGAGATGGGATCAATGATGGACCAGCCCTAGCACAAGCGGATGTGGGAATTGCCCTTCATTCTGGCACTGATGTGGCGGTTGAATCCTCCCAAATTGTCTTAATGGGCGATCGCCTCCAGGATGTGGTGTCTGCAATTTGGTTAAGTCGGTCTATTTTCAACAAAATTCGTCAAAACCTTTTCTGGGCTATGACCTACAATATAATAGGAATTCCTATTGCCGCTGGTGTTTTATTACCCTCTTGGGGAATAGTTCTCAACCCCGCCACCGCAGGAGCACTGATGGCTTTCAGTTCCATCAGTGTGGTGGTTAATTCCCTCACCCTGAGGATGGAATAAAGATGTTAATTTATATCATTTAAGTTTGAATTGAAAGGTTTTTTAGAAAAACTGCAACCTATTTCTTCCTGAATCGTCCTTAGAAGAAGTGAAGCGAATTTATAGCAAACTTTGATTGAGTGACTTCAATAAATTCGTAGAGTAGAGAAACATAATCCTGGTTTTTGGGGAGGATGGTTCATTACCTTTCATTACGGTTAAAAATTAGTGAATTTCTGAAAATATCACTAGCACTCAACTTTGTCTTAATCAGGAAATCTATCATGAAAACACATCAGTGGTTCGGGTTGGCAATTTTGTCCGGTTTAGGTTGGGGATGGTTCAGTAGTCAGTCCGTCTTAGCCTTTCGCTTTCAAAATATTGAAATTGAACCCCAGCGAGTGGTGGCGATCGCAGCGCCCATTGGGTCAAATAGAAAACTTGCTGGTGGTCTTACCCATCAGTTATTGATCCTTGAACAAATTTCCAACAGTCGTCCTTGCTGGACTGAATCGGGAAATAATCCAGTTTCCATTGATCCTTTACTCCTCAAGTTTGACTTTACGGGGATATGTGGGCGCAGTACAGATAGCAATGGATACTCTCTAAGAGTTGCTGGTCAGGATTTAGGATTACAATATAGCCTTCGAATGGTTAATCAGGGGAACGACTTAGTGCTGATGGGTGTTCCTACAAGGTCTTCCAAAGCCAGTTCGGTGGAAATTGGTCGGACTCGCGGAGTAACCAGTGGTTTTACCAAGATCATCATGAATCCTGGTTGGAGGATGACGCGACGGGTATTTGAGGGCAAAGCAGTTGGACACATTTACCTTACCAATGATCAAGCCATCCCTGGTCTTATTGCTACCGTCCCTACTCCCAATTCAGTCACGCCTCCCTCTAGTCCAAAGCCAGTGAGTCCAAAGCCCACCGTACCTCCCTCCACCTCTCAAGCACCTTCTATCTTGCCGCCCCCGCCCACTATCCGTACATCTAAACCACCCAGCAATATCCCTAATCAACCCACTGGTAAGGGTCCCCTCAGGGAGATCGAGTTTAGTGCCGTTCCCGTTTCCACAGCCAATAGTTCGGTCAGACCCACCAATCCCTCAACTCCTACCACCCCCCCTAGAGTTATACCATCAGGTTTTAAGTATCGGGTAGTTGTACCTGCTACTAATCCTATCCAACAAAACCAAGTCAGAACCATCGTTCCTGATGCTTTCCGAACTCAATTAAATGGTCAAGTTGTCATGCAGGCTGGGTTATTTCGGGATCGACAAACTGCTGACGAAGTGGAAAAACAGTTACGCCAAGCTCAGTTACCCGTTCAAGTGTTACCTCTTCCCTAGGGTCTGGTTTACCAACGACGGTAATGGGGTTCTTAGGGTTCAACCTGATGTAAATTTAAATTGAGTTCACGATTTAGACGGAACAATATCCTGGATTAACCCCATTAACGCAGGAACTACCGTAGGGGTGAGGAGGGTTGATAGAGCAAGACCACCAGTTAAAACAATCCCTAATCCCTGATAAAGTTCTGCTCCCTGTCCTGGCACTAATGCCAGAGGTAACATACCTAAAACACTGGTGCCAGCCGACATAAAAATTGCTCGTAGCCGATCCTGGGTGGCTTCATAGAGGGATTGTTCATAGGCTATGCCAGACCGTTGTAGTTGTAATGAACGTTCCACGATCAGGATGGCATTGTTCACCACAATGCCTGAGAGCATAATAAACCCTAAGGCAGTGATCATATCGAAGGGAATGAGGACACCAGGGATCCAATTGACCAATACCAAACTTAATAATCCGCCACTCATTCCCATGGGAACTGTTGCCATAATGACTAATGGATAGATCCAAGAGCGATAGAGGGCAACTAGCAGTAGATAAATCACCCCAATGGAGACTGAAAATGCGGCGGCGAGCTGGGCAGTAGTCTCAGCTAATCGGTCTGCTGAACCCGCTAAATTAATCTGGTACCCAGGGGGAGCCGCCTCCTGAAATGGAAGGATAATTTGATCCTGAACCCGTTTTAATAGGGCACCGAGGGGAGCGTCATCAGCCAGTCCAATGGTGAGGGTGATAGACCGTTGTGAATTGATCCGATGAATGACATCGGGTGCGGTGGTTTCCCTAACTTCCGCCACATCACTCAATTGTAAGCGGCGACCATTCCCAGTGAATAGGGGTAACTGACGAAGTTGAGATGGGGTTCCCACAGTCCCCTTTTTCAACTTGACTACCACATCTAATTCATTTGCACCATCAACCAATTTAGAAGCCAGTCGTCCTCCTAATCCTACTTCCACCAATCCCGCCAGGTCAGATTCAGAAATGCCCGCTTCTGCCAATCGTTCACGGTTGGGAATGATTTGTAATTCAGCAGCTCCGAAAACAAAATTAGACCGGACACTATTCACCCCCGGTAGGGTGCGTAAGGAGGTGGTGATTTCTTGATCAAATTGATTCAGTTGATCTAGGTCGGAACCGATTATATGAATCTTAAATTCCTTCCCAGGATCCCGAAAAATGGATGAACGACTTGGGATCAAAAAACGATACCCTGCAAAGTTACCACTCTGTTGTCGGAGCCGTTGCACCATTGCCGATAACATCCCATCGGTTCCATACTCCGGCTTAAGGATAATGGAAATGGCTCGTAGACCACCGGGACGGTCAATAAACAAGGTTCGGTCAATTTCGGGTTGTTGGCGTAAGAATTGCTGGAGGGGTTGGGATAAGGCGATAGATTCAGGGATACTGGTGCCTGGTAATGGTTCAGCCCGCCATAAAATCTGATTGCGGTTTCCCTGGGGTAAATAATCCGCTGGTGGGAGGGTGAAATAACTAAACCCAATTAGGAATAGGGGGATGGTTAATACTATGAGTCGCTGCTTTAATCGTCCCCGACCAATACCCCATGTTACCGTTGTCAACAACCCCTTTTCCAAGCGTCCCTGCCATATCCGAAAAATAGCAGAGCTGCGGGCGATCGCCCGCCACATCCAATTACCCGTGAGGGAATAGTCTCCTGATAGTACTTGCAGTGCCTCTGACTGGCTGAGAAATAATCCTGATAACATGGGTACAATGGTGATTGCTGACAGTAGTGAAAAGCCAGTGGCAGCGGTCATGGTGATGGTCATATCAATAAATAACTGGGCTACTTCCCCCTGTACCAAGGCAAGGGGTAAGAACACTGCCACATTGGTGAGGCTGGAGCCCACCAACGCCCCCCATACCTCATGGGTTCCGTCAATTGCTGCCCGCACCGGACCCTTCCCCTGTTGTAAATGGGTGAAAATATTTTCAATTACAACAATTGCACTATCCACCACCATGCCAGAGGCAAACCCCAGGGCTGCAAGACTAATAATATTTAGGGTTCGCCCAGTCAATGCCATGATGATGAACACACTGACCAAACTGGTGGGAATTGTCAAAGCCACCACTGCCACCGTTCTCATAGAGCCCAAAAATAATATCAAGATAAGAACAGCCAGCAGAGCCCCACTGAATAAATTCTGTTGAACCAGGGAAACCGCTTGGGTAATGTAATCGCTTTCATCATAGTTATAGGAAAACTGAACCCCAAAATTTAACCGATCCAATTCAGATTGCGTCTGGGCAATTACTTGTCGCACCCCCCGGGAGACTGCAGGGACATTAGCCCCTACCTGACGGATAATACCTAATGCTACCGCTGGTTTTCCATTTAGCATCAACGCACTATCCTGGAGTTTTCGTCCCATCACAATGGTCGCCACGTCCCGAAGATATACCACCCCCCTCTCATTGCGACGGAGAATAAACTCTCCTAGTTGATTGAGATTCTGGGAGCGACTTACCGTCCTCACCCGATATTCCCGTCGTCCCACCACTAAGGGACCACCCCGAATATCACGATTATTATCCCGTAATACCCGTACTACATCCCCGATGGTTAGGTTGCGATCAGCCAGGGATTGGGGGTCTACCCGAACCTCCACTTCCCGCAGTTGTCCGCCAGTAATGAGTAATTGCCCGACTCCGTCCACTTGTCGTAATCGGGGTGCTAATACATCTTCCACCAAGTCTCGATAGCGATCGGCATCGGGAGTAAAACCGGGTTTAGAATCTAGGGGAATCCACATCATTGGGGAAGTGTTACCGCCAACCAACCTTACTTCAGATGAATTGGCTTCCGTGGGCAAACCAGATACCCGTTGTAATTGGGTAATGACATCCAACAATCCTTCCTGTAGGTTACGATTAACCCCAAATTCCAACGTGATACTACTACGTCCGGAACGGGATGAACTGCTAATTTCCTGAACACCCAGAACCCCTTCCATTTGTTCTTCAATGGGTCGGGTAATCAAGTCTTCCACATCCGACGGAGCGGCTCCTGGATAATTGGTGGTAATGGTAATTTCCTGGCGATCGCCCCCCGGTTGTAATTCTAAGGGGAGGTGCATCCCACAAAATAACCCCAACAAACCTAACAGGCAAACGCTAACAAAAGTGCCATGGCGCCAACGAATTGCGGTTTCAATCAGAGACATTGGTACCAATCAAATATAAAAAACTAAAGATGACGATATGGGAAGTTCCCAATGGACTCCAACCCCCTGGAAAATTACTGTAAGGTGGTTTTAGAAACCATGCGGGTTTGTTTACGCTGACTTTCAGACAATGCTTCTCCCGCTTGTAATTGGGTGGCATTTTTTTGTAATACGGTTGCAGCTTCTTGATCCCCCATTTGAAGGGCGGTTTTGGCGGCAGATTGCAACATGGTTGCTGCCCCAGTTGGGTCCCCTGACTTTAGTTTTGCCTCAGCAATTTGGGTTTGGCGGTACTTAGCTAGGGCAAGAACATGTTGCTGTACTTCTGAATTGGGTTGAGATTGGTAATTCGTTTGGATGGTGGCATATACAGGGACAGTTGGAGATGCTATCCCTTCCCGTTGATGGGCTGGGTCGTCATAACGAACCTGTAGTTGGGCAATTTGTTGCTCTCCGGTCGGTAGTTGGGCTACATAAAGGTTTGCAAGTATAATCCGTGGGTTGCCATTCATTAAATCTCCCAACCGAACCACCAATTGATTTCCCTCTTGTTTTGCCGTTAATTCAATGGTCTCGGGTAAAACTTGAGCGATGGGTTTGAGTTCTGCCAGACGGACATGGGCAGCGGGGGTAATGACTAAATGGGCATTGGTTAATCCAATCGTTTGTATCCGTTCAAATAAGCGACTGAATTCAGTGATAGCCGCTTCAGGTCGAGGAATGTAAGCTAGGGTGCCGGCACCAAGGTCAGCGATTTTTTCTAAGACATCTTGATTCCAATGATCTCCAAAACCCAAGGTGTTGACCGTCAGGTTGTAGCTCGCTGCAACCCCCGCCAGTTTCAAGCAACGGTCATTACTACCATGTTCATTTTCCCCATCGGTTAATAGTAGGATTTGGGAGATGGCTCCTGATTTGCCGACGGCCATTTGTTCAATTCCTAGTTTTAACCCTTCATCAATGGCAGTCCCCCCTTCTGCTTCCAATCGTTTGATTTTTTCACAAATCCCCCCTGGCCCCCCGGCGGCTTCAGGGCTATCAATAACCTTGGTGGGTAATAACAATGTAGCCCGATGGTCAAAGGCAACAATGGACAGGCGATCCCCCACACTCAACTGTTGGACTAATTCACAAGCAGCCTGTTTGACCGTTTCCAAAGGTCTGCCTTTCATCGACCCGCTATGGTCTAAAATGAGACACAAATTGAGAGGTACATTTCGCCCTGAGGGGGACTCTGTTATGGCTGAAATTGAAATTGACAGTTGGCGTTGCTGGCTGGTTTGTGCTACATCCAGATTGGTATCACTGAGTTTATACTCTAATGCTAGTTTCATAATCTTTCATTGATTGATGTTCAGTCAGGAAATAAATAATGGGTGGTGACTAGCGAGCAATCCCAGACCCACCCAGGGTCCGCCATTTCCAGAAACCCCCAGATAATCCATTGGTGACAATGTGGGCTATCACCGGTACCAATAAATTATCGGTCCAAAGTGTGCTAACGCCAAGAATGGTACCTACAATGATTGCCCAGATTACATAGGGCCAGTTTTCTAATTTACTAAAGTGCAAAAGACCAAAGCATACCGCTGTGAGTAAAACCCCTTCAGTATTGAGCCCAAAAGTAGGGAGTAATGTACCCCTAAAGAATAGTTCTTCACTCAACCCGGGTAATAGCCCTAACCATATTAAATCAGCCCATGTCAATGGAGGCAATACTAAGTTAAGGTAAGAGTCTACACTACGGCGATAACCAGGCCATAACCAGTAGACTAGGAACCCCATCAGGGTAATTCCGATTCCTAACCCCATACCAATGACATAATCCCAGGGTTCAGAACGGGCAGTCAATAGGGATAGGGAACTAAAATAAAGCCAGAGTTTAGTCAGCGCTAAAAAAACAATTGCACTAATGGCGATGGTCACCAGCACTTGGGTACGGGTTAAACCACTCAACTCAGGTTGGTTAGAATTAGTCAACGGAACCCTCGCTCAGGGATAAAGGATGAATAGGAATGACTAGGGGATGGGTTTTATAGAAGAAAGGTGGGAAACTAGTGTTTCCACATGAACACCGGCGCGATGAGCTGCGATCGCCCCAATTACCTCTAAATATGAATTCAGTCTTAGGGCTGGAAGCTGAAGTTGATTAGGAAAAACCGCCATCTGAGTTTGATTCTCAGTGACGGTGATCAACCGGGTTGCAGAGTGACTAAAGTTCAACACGGCACTCCCTCCGCAGGCTGAATCTGGCACCACCACCGCATCTACTTGATTCGCCCACAACCCATCAATCCTATCTACCGGACGGAGTGGGGAATGGGTGATGAACTGGGGAGCCCGATTCAAGCCAACTAAAACACTTGGTAAAAAAGTATACCCCAACTCTTCGGCTGCTGAACGGGGTGCCAGGTCTAAATCTAAGGGCAGGGGTTGAAGTGCCGGGGCATGGGCACAGGGAATGTGAAATGTACGAACGACTAAATGACTAATGACCGCTTCCGCCCCTGCAAGATGATCAACCCCCTGTCCATGGCGATAGGCTTGAAGGGATGGACTGTTTGGTTCATCGGGGAACCGAGATACTACGGCGATCGCTTCAGCCCCCCCGTCACGGATGAGTTTTTCTGCACCCCGCAATAAACTATCAGGGTTGGTAATTGTACCCCAAGCTGCCCCGGAGGATGAAAGATGGAGACCTACATCTAAAGGAGTATCGGTCAGTGCATAATCGGTCATGGATACACCTAGGGTAGCCCGAACTGCGTCGGCAGCCTGTAAGTGCCGTATCCTTAATTCCGGTTCAATTCCTTGATCCAACAATAACCCAACTCGATTTTGGTGTACTGGTCGTAGTCCCCACTTTCCTGAAGCAAATTGATCTAGCCCATACCCCTCCACATACAAAATATTGGATGCTGACCCATATAGTTGAGCCCCGTTTAACACATTGGGATGGGTAATTAAGCAGTCAACTACCGCAGCAATGCTTCGTGCAATGGGTATGGCATCCCCCGCATAACCACCAATTGATGCCCCAATTCCTGTAGGAATTAAAAGCACAACAACATAGGGGCGGTTTACTCCCAAGGAGACCATCGGTGGATAACTACGCAACAACTTCAGTAACGATGGACAATCTAGTCAGTGGTTACCACCGCCTCCAAAGCCAGGGTTTGCTGCTGTGCATCAACGGATGTGACTGCCCAACGCAGGGGTTGACCATAATTGGATAAAGTGGCACTAATTTCCTGGTGTAAGTCTGCAACAGATTCCTGCATATTGATTTCAGCAGTGATGAAATGGGTGGTCATAGGTAGAACGGGAATATTAGTTAATTTAATTATAGTATGCAATGAAAACGTTTCCTCAGCCGTGGGGAATTACTTAATAGATACATTTTTCCTCTTCCACTCCAAGGCAGTGGATATAATATCATCAAGATTATCATGGTGGGGATGCCAGTCTAAAATATGTCTAATCTTTTCAGCGTGGGCGATGACACAGGCTGGGTCGCCAGGACGACGACTTTCGATCACCAATGGAATATCAATCCCTGAAATCACCTTCACTCGCTCTACCACTTCCAATACACTGTAACCAACCCCATAGCCACAATTTAAGATTTGGGATGAGCCTCCATTTTCTAGGTAATTCAAGGCTGCTATGTGGGCTAGTGCTAAATCTTGGACATGGATATAATCCCTGACTCCAGTTCCGTCCACAGTGGGAAAGTCAATACCAAATACTTTTAGATGGGATTGATGGTGAAGGACAACGTTGCAGGCGTTATCAATTAAATGATTTGCATTACGGGAATAAGACCCAATTCTTCCTTTTGAATCCGCCCCGGATACATTGAAATATCTTAAAATCACATAATTCAGATTAGATGCCTGTCCAGCATCTTGTATCATCCACTCACTCATCAACTTTGAGCGACCGTAGGGATTTATTGGTACAGTTATACTACTCTCTTTCAAAGGATTTTCCTCAGCCTGACCATAAACTGCTGCAGTGCTGGAAAAGACAAACTCTTTAACTCCAACTTTGTTGCAACATTGGAGGAGATTTAATGTATTGCGAGTATTATTGTCATAATAGTCAAGAGGTCGTAAGACTGATTCTGGCACACTGATACTGGCGGCAAAGTGCATGACTTTGCTAATTTGATGATTGATTAACGTATGGAGCAATAATTCTACATCAGACAAGTCTCCCACCACTAACTCCCCAAAGAACACTGATTCAGGAGTGCCTGTAGAACAATTATCAAATACTATAACGTCATAACCAGCTTCGGCTAAATAAAGTCCAACATGGGAACCAATATAACCGGCACCACCCGTCAGCAAGACTTTTTGATTCATCTACCTTTTCCCAGCAGTATTACTCTAATTGTTTTTAATGTTATGGCAAAGTCTAACCATAGGGAATAATTTTTAATGTAGTACAAATCATAAGCCAACTTTTCATAGGCATCTTCAATGGAGGCTCCATAGGGGTAATAAACCTGAGCCCAACCCGTAATCCCTGGCTTAACTAAATATCGCAACTCATAGTAGGGAATAATTTTTTCAAGCTGAACATCAAATTCTGGTCGTTCAGGACGAGGACCAATCAAGCTCATTTCTCCTCTTAAAACATTAATAATCTGAGGTAATTCATCAATTCGTAATATCCTGAGCCAATATCCCACTCTGGTAATCCGTAAATCTCGTTTACTAGTCCACTGAACTCCCTTTTCTTCAGCATTTTCATACATGGAACGAAATTTATAGATTTGAAATGTTTTACCATGTAAACCAGTTCTTTTTTGATGATAAATAATTGTTCCTGGACTATCTAATTTAATTAAAATTGCTGTGATGATTAAAATTGGTGAAAGTAGAACTATAAGCATCATAGCAAAAATGAAATCCATAATGGTTTTAAGCCTTATAGTAATACCACCAGAAATCAAATTAAAACCATTGTTGAACGTAAACCAATTATCATCAAGTAGGGAGGGAGAGATCTTTAGAAATAACTCTTCACACGCATCCGGCAGTTTATAAACTGGTGTACCATATAATCTTAATTTCATGAGAATTCTAACCAAAGACTCTGATATACCCAATCCATCTCCCACAATTACTCCGGCAAGGGGAGACTGTATCCAATGTTCAAGGTGAAGGGAATGATCAGTCTTTATCAATAATTGATTCTGGACTTTAAATTGGGAAATATCTTGTTTATCTTTGCCAATCAGTATAAATTGAGATTTAATTTTTTCTTGATCAAGGATATTGATAAATGTTTTAGATTTTTCCCCTAAACCAATTAATAACCAAGGATACTTTTCTCCATCTAAACGTTCTAATTTTGCTAGAAATAATCGCATGGTAATGGCAAAAAATGTAAACAAAGTTATGCCATAGAGAAATGTTATCTTATCAATTGAAAGTTCTGGTAATCGGATTTTAATTGGGTAGGATAAATAGGAACAAATAATGTAAGTGATACTATTACTCAGTAAAACTCTAGCTCCAGATCGCATTCCAGCAATTTGTTTATCTGGGTGATAGGTATCTAAAAGGTATAAGCCTATGATGATGAATAACCCAAATCCATACATCACTACACTAGAAATAACTTGAATATACCCAATTCTTAGGTATAAATCTAATGTTATTAAAGTAAATAAACTAATAATATCAGCAATAAAGATGAGCCTGGGAATCATCTTTGCAATACGCCTTACTTTACCAGACTTTACTTCCAGCATTTTAATTGATTCATCCTGGTCAATTTTGACATCTTTAAATTATGGTGGTAAAAAGGCAAGGATCTGGTTGACTGACAAAAGTTGTACGCCCTCACCCCCAACCCCTCTCCCAGGGGGCGAGGGGAGCCGATCCACCCCTCCGGTTCCCTCTCCCATCGGGAGAGGGCTAGGGTGAGGGCTTTCGGTTTTTTGGCTGAGAAGTTTTGTCAGTCAATCAGGGCAAGGAGTTAAGAGGGAACCCATGGGCATTCCTCATACATGGGGCGAAAGCCCTCAAACCCCCAACCAATTCCTATCCTTACTTGTTTAGGACTTCCTAAATTACAATGTGGTTGTGCCCTATAGAAATTATTCTTTATTGTAACGGGTTAAATCTGTCCAATAAAATCCAATAGTTGGTGAGCTAGATGGAGTTTGGAATTGAGTGGAATACTGTGTCGATGTCCCCGGCTCCCTATTAATACAGCTTCATTAGTGTCACTGGCAAATCCACAATTTGGTTGATCAATGGCATTTGCCACAATTACATCAAGGTGCTTACACCTTAATTTTTCCAATGCTGGGGTGATACTATCCCCAGTCTGGGCGGCAAACCCAATCAGTAATTGATGAGGTTGTTTGAGAACACTTAATTCGGTCAAAATGTCGGGTACCAGCTCTAGTTGTATAGTATTTGAAAGTGATGCTTTAGGTAGTTTGTGGCTTGTATAGTGAATAGGCTTCATATCTGCTACCGCTGCCGCCATGATTGTCCAATGGGCTTGGGTAAATTCATCGAGGACACATTGACGCATTTGCTTGGCATTGGTGACTGGGATGGGGTTTAGCCCCGTTACATTCAACTCGTGACCGTGTAGAGGTCCATGAATTAATGTTACGGTAGCTCCCCGATGGAAAGCTGCCATGCCAATACTAATTCCCATTTTACCCGTGGAAGGGTTGCTAATGAAACGGACAGGGTCAAAATGTTCCCTAGTACTACCAGCCGTGACTAATAGGTGTTTACCCATTAAATCTCGTTTTCCACGGGTATACAGTAAGGATTCGATGTGGATCAACAAATCCTTTGGTTCTGCCATCCGTCCCATACCAACTCGATCGCAAGCTAACCTTCCAGCTTCCGGCGGCGCGCTGTGATAGCGGCGATCGCCCATCAGTTGTTGCCAGTTTCGGTGTACTGTTGTTTGTTCCCACATATCCGTATTCATCGCTGGAGCCAATAATACTGGACAAGTAGAAGCCAAGATGGTGTTTGTTAATAAGTTATCGGCAAATCCGTGGGCTAACTTTGCCAGGGTTTGGGCTGATAATGGGGCAATGACAATTAAGTCAGCCCATTCCCCCAGTTCAATATGTAAGGGTCGTCCATGGGTGGGCTGCCAAAAATCTGCGTCTGTGTAGACGGGATGGCGACTCAGGGTGGCGAGGGTGAGGGGTGTGATGAATTGTTGGGAGTGGTGGGTCATTACAACCCGTACCTCCCGTTCACCTTTAGCTAGGGTGGAAACTACTTCGCATACTTTGTAAGCAGCAATTCCGCCAGTGACGGCAATTAGGAGATGGTCGGACATGGTGGACAATCACAGACAAAGGTAAAAAAGGAATACTTTACATCTTTATGCTTCATCATAGGCTTCCAAGTCGAGTAAATGTAAATAGGGTTCAACCAAGTCTGGCTGCTGAAAGGCGATCGCCCGTAATTGATGCCAATCCTTTAGAGCGGCAAAGGCATTATCATAGTCATCTTTTTCCAATCTAGAGGCTAAAGTGGCTACCTCTGCTTCAGAAAAATGATGATTTGGTTGGTGGGGAGTATGAATGAAGGTTGTCATGGTGTCAAATTCCGATGGACCTATGGTTGAAGGATTGATTCCCAGTATACCGAACCAAGAATGCTACGGGTTGGTCGGGGCATTGGATGCCGCTACCATATTCAATCCTAATTTACAATAAAACCGAGAACTATCAACCCCGCCACTCCTCAACAACAGGATTTATGACCAAACAACTTAAGCATGAAGGTAATCTTCAATTCACCTTTGAAAGGGTTGACATCAAATCAAAAATTGCCGTGCCTTATATATCGTCAGAATCCCGACGAATCACTTTAGCAGTTTGGGAAGACCCCCCGATAGTATCTGATATGGTCTGGTCAGTATCTGCAAGGTTAAACCCTACCACATCTTTATAGGCTGCTGCCAAGATGCATACTGACCATGGTATTGTAACCAGTAAACCCACCCCAAATGGGAGTAAGCCTGCGAAATTTAGTAAGCCAATTAGAATAAATAACCAGAAAAACGAAAACCAATCTTTAGATATAATTTTTCGACTTGCCTCTAGGGCATCCCAAAATTCTAGTCGTTTTTCTAACACTAGGGGTACGGCAAAGGCATAGGCAACGGAGAGATAAATTCCAGGTATGATCAACAGTAACGTACCAATGAAGATGAAAATACCTGACATCAAGGTTACTAGAAAAAGCTGCAAAAAGCTCTCAAATCCTCGGAAGAAATCTTCAAATGAATGGGAGCGTTTTTTTAAGATTTTAAATGCAACTATGAGAGATCCAGCACTCAACGGTCCTGAAATCACTTGTCCAGAGAGGGGAACGGACATTAAAACTGTATAGATGATGAGATTAATAATCAAAAAACCAATAAATCCTGAGCCATATTGGTTGAATACGATCCAACCTTCCCTGAAGTATTGACCAATCTTGACGGTGTAGTCCCGCTCCACAAAACCAGATGTCATACAGAATACCGTCTCTCCAACCTGAACATAATTACCTTTCAGACTACCTATTAGAACGAGGTAGCCAGGGATAACTTCACAAAGATTAATATTATTAAAGAAATTTTATGATGAGGTGAATTGGGAATGGAATGCAGAAAAATAGCTATCCCAATACTTGATAATCAAGGGTAAAGGGATATTTCCGTTTGGAAAATATATTATTGGAAAAGTTAAAATATTGCATCGGACTATTTTAATGAATTACATTTTCGTTGTACCTTAACTACGGGGACTTTATCCGTACAGAGTAGGGACTCCAGTTGTTTCAATGATTGAGGATTTTTCTATGCGATTAATTGATGCTTATGTCTCCGCCTGGAGTCGGTCTTTTGACTATGGGGGACGGTCTAACCGAGGGGATTTTTGGTGGTATTTTCTGGCAAATATGATTGTTAGTGTAATACTGGGTCTCGTTAAAAATCCCCAACTTCAGACCGTTTATGCACTAGCAACGATTTTCCCATCTCTTCCGTTAGTGGTGCGTCGTTTACGGGACATTGGTAAGTCTTGGGTTTGGATTTTCATCGGGCTGATTCCCCTTATTGGAGCCATCTGGTTAATTGTGCTCTATTGTCAACCTTCTTTGAATAGCTGAAGAAGATATTGGATAGTAGTGCTTCAGTCTAGGAAACACTACTATCCAATAACAAGTGATGTTAAACCCTAGGACAACCGCACACAAAACTTAATATTAATAAGAGCCAATTTTAATCATCTTTTTGCAAAAATTCTCATTAGTCAAGGCTCATTGAGAATAAAGATCCTCTAAACTAGTGTTTTTAATAGTGAGGTACACTATATATAGAGTGTTAAGAAACGTGTTCAGTTGCTCTAGTTTAAACCCTGCCATTCTTGGAATAAAAAGGCTTTGTCATAATAATTCATTATATCCGTTTTTGAGAAGGAGAGTCTGAGTTCCCTAAAGGACGGTTCTAAACTATTTCTCCTGGTTGACTGACAAAAGTTGTACGCCCTCACCCTAGCCCTCGCCCCCTGGGAGAGGGCTAGGGTGAGGGCTTTCGGGGTTTTGGCTGAGAAGTTTTGTCAGTCAATCAGCTATTTCTCTCCTCCAGAAGCCCATTAATACGATTTACTAGTCTATAAAAATCCCTGTTTTGTTATATCTCCCATGCACATTCTTTCCATTCCTACTTGGGTCATTCATACCTCTAGCGTCATTGAATGGCTGGTTGCCATTTGGCTAGTTAGAATATTTGCGAATCTTAGTGGTCAGTCGGCTTGGCATACCTTATCTTGGGGGATGTTACCCGCACTGGTTGGTGCGATGTGTGCTTGCACCTGGCATTTTTTTGATAATGCTTCGGATTTAGATTGGTTAGTAACATTACAAGCTGCGATGACCTTAATTGGCAACTGTACCTTGATGATGGCGGCATGGTGGATCTGGCGATCGCGCCTTCATCCCCATGGACAATAGCTCGGTAAACAAACCTAATTGTGGATATATGTCATTCTTTAGTAAAGACTTACTTTTTGCCCTTTCCCTATTCCCCTACCTTGGTTTTTTGTGGTTTCTAACCCAATCTGGACAAACTCCCCGTCTGGCTTTAATTGGGTTCTATATGACCTTATTATTTGTAGCGGTGACGATTCCGGCTGGAATCGTTGCTAAAGTAGTCTACGGAAACGAGTTAGCCAATGTAGACTGGTTACATGGTGGCGCAGAGTTTTTTTTAACCTTAGCGAATATTTTCGTTGTCTTGGGTTTCCGTCAGGCGATAACCCAATTAACATCTCCCCCCCATTAACTTTACAGGTACACGGGGGGTTCCAAAAAGTTCTATTGATATTTCTGCTAAGTCCCTCACCTTCCACTCTGCCGTTCAAATCGTTAATGATTCATTCATCCTTTGGGGTCAGTTTATTCTGTGCTAAGGGCATCCACTCATGTAAACTAAGTCCTGAGCCGCCTAAGTAGGGATACAAAACCATCCTCAGACCTCTTCAGATTTATCAATGGAGATGTTCTAAACCCCATCAAAGTGTGGTGCTAGTCTCGGAGTCTCCCATGCCTCCCATTCAGATAAAATCAACTTAAAACCCAACATGAAACGGATGAAAAGACTTAGATTAACCCTCAAAATCTTCATCTATGGGATTAGGTTTTATAAAAGGAGTGGCATGAAACATACTTCAACGGAAGATTGGTTGATTCGCCTTGGATTACTGGGATGGATGGGAATATTGTTGTTCGCCACCAATGGTGAACAAAGTTTAATGGCTTATGATGAAGGGTGGTATGCCCTACAATCTCGGTGGATGGTAGAGTCGGGAGATTGGATTACTCCTCAGTGGTGGGGGGAACCAGTTTATGATCGCACCGTTGGTCTTCAATGGATGATTAGTTGGGCATATAGTCTATTTGGTGTGAATGACAGTGTTGCCAGATTGATTAGTTTGGTTGCCAGTTTACTCTCGGTACAATTAACATATTCCATTGGTAAACGATTATTCCCTCCCCTCATCCAGGCAATTACGTCTAATTCGATAACCATCCAATCCATATTACCAGAAGAAAAAATGGCAGGAAGCCATCGAATTATTGCCGCCACCGGTTCAGCCGCCCTGGGGGTATGCCCCCTATGGTTGAACTACAGTCGGATGGCAACCCAGGATGTCCCCTTAGTGGGGATAGAATTATTACTAATTTGGGCTTTATTAAAGGCAGAAGAAGGGAAAGGCAGTCGCTTCTGGTGGGGAGTGGGGGTGGGCACTTTGGTGGGGATTGGCTTTTTCTTAAAAAGTGTCATGGTTATTCTTCCTCTCGTCGCTCTCTTACCTTATTTGCTGAATCCCTTTGGGTGGAGACAACTGGCAAGAACTGTCCCCTATCATCTGGGTAATCGGGGGATTTATGTTGGCTTGCTGTTAGGCTTCATTCCCTGTTCGATTTGGCTTGGTCTTAGCCTGGGTCGGTATGGATTGCTTCCCGTTACAGAGTTATTTGGCAAGTTGTTATTTCTGGGTTCCAAGTCTTATCATTCAGATGGCGGAATTGGGTACTATTTTTGGAACATACCTGTTAATGCCTTTCCATGGAGTTTATTTGCATTGGCAGGACTAGGGTTGTTGCTCCGATGGCTGTTTTCTCAGCAACGTTTACATCCATTAATCCCCCCAATGCTCCCCAATGAAAAGGAAGAGGTGTTACTTGCACGTTATTTACTTGTGCGAACCTATTTGTTATTAGTAGCTTATCCGGTTCTGCTATTCACTGAGTTAACCCTATTTTCCACTCGTACGGCTTACTATGGACTCCAACTCTACCCATGGGTGGGTATGCTCGCTGGACTCACCTTATGGTGGCTGGGGCGTACTATTCAACGGAGGATAGTCTGGGGGATCAGTGGATTTTTCGCAAGTTGTGGGGGCTTCGTTGTAGGATTGATGATATTTTCCGGGACTGGTGCCATACCACTGCCCGATGAAATAAAACCTTATCTAACCGTTATAACCCTAGCATCCATGGGATGGCTTAGCCTACCCCTCTTTGCCCAACGCCATAGGATGGGTTGGTGGGTAGTGGTAACGTTGGTGAGTTCCTGGTCAGCTTTGGCGGGGGCTGGCTTTGGGGGATTGTGGGGAAATTATAGCCCTGATATAAAGTCTTTTCTGAGTCAGCCTATCATCCAGGTACACCTAAAACATCATCCAGTCAACCTCATTCGTCCCCGACAGATGGATGCAAACATTCACCAATCATTAATCTTAATCAGTTTTTATACTCCTCAACTAGGCAGACAGTTCACTCATTTAGCAGATTTACCCCAGCTTGAATTTGCCTGGGTGCAAGAGCCACTGCTTCAAGTATCAGATTACCGATACCTTGGTCAAATTCGGGGCTGGCAACTGGTTCAACGGATGTAAAGGCTATTGAAAGGATAGTGCAATGTGCAATTCCGTTTATCTCTTATATCTATTCATCCCTTCACTGGTCACCATCCTTTCGCCAGGGTTGTCAGATGTGGGGTGTACATCATTGGGTTACCCTTAAATAGAGGCGAATGATATCCAGTAGCATTGATTAACACAGGACTTATTTTTCCATGACTATTTTAGTTGTAGCAACTGGCAACCTTGGTAAATTAGCAGAAATTCAATCCTATTTATCCCACTTCCCCTTGGAACTTGCTCTAAAACCAACGAACCTGGAAATTGAAGAAACCGAATCCACCTTCCTCGGTAATGCCCGTCTTAAGGCATCCCAAGTGGCAATGGTGACTCATCAATGGGCGATCGCCGATGATTCTGGTTTGGCTGTTGATGCATTAGATGGTTCCCCTGGTGTGTTTTCAGCCCGTTATGGCACCACAGATGCTGAACGGATAGACCGATTATTAAAAGCATTAGCAAACAATCCTAACCGGGGAGCCCAATTTGTATGTGCCATTGCTATTGCCAATCCCACAGGTGAACTTGTATTGGAGGCGGAAGGGATATGTCGGGGTGAAATTCTAGCCGAACCTAGAGGAGTAAATGGGTTTGGGTATGATCCAATTTTTTGGGTTGCAGAATATGGGCTAAGCTTTGCTGAAATGGAACCCCAACTAAAAGCTAAAACCAGCCATCGAGGGCAGGCATTTGCCTCCCTATTGCCTCAACTTGAGCAAAAAATGCTGAATCTTGACATTCCCCGCTCTGAAGAGACGGGGATTCTGAGGAACATAAAGCTTTCGTAGACCTAGATTATTAATGGCTGTGCCAAACAGCCTCTAGACAATCCGTGGTTTTTCAGCAAATCAGCAAGTAGTTGAAGACTGATTATCGTCTGATAGCTGTAGCCGCTTTCTTGTATGCAGATAGTGCTGCGGGGGGTATAATGCTGCGCAAGATTGACGTTACTCTCATAGCGGTGGTCTGGCATAGAAAGTCTTCTCCAGGTCAATCTTTAAATAGGGTGCTCTGATTCTAGTGGAATGGTCTCAGCTCGTGCTTGGGTCTGCCATTGCTGTAATAATAAAGAGCCAATGACTGTCTGCCTTTCGGGGGGCATGTTACGGGGTCTGGATGTCCATGAAAGGTGAAATCAGTTACTGGTCTCATGAAGCTAACAGCTTAACCCCAACTCAGATTAATCAGTTCCCATCCATGCATCAATTATTTTCAACACACTCTTCTCTCCTAAACCGCTCACTCGATTAACTAAATCAGAGTAAGAGGTGAATGGAGATTGTTGGCGAGCGATATCCAAGTCTTCTACCACTTTCTTGACTTTGGCACCTAACCTAGTTGCTTGGGTTAACTGATGAATTAAGTCTGGGATGGGTGCAGAATTGAACATTGTTAAGGGATTTGGCTTTGGTAAATTGGATTGGATAATTTGACGTTCCAATCGTTGGGTATTTAATGTTTGAGCTGTTTGTAACTGGATGAATGCGGATTGAACTAGGGATTCTAATTGTATGAGGCGTTGTTCAAGATCCGATGAGACTGTGGGAGAAGTGGACGATTGGAGTGGGGTTGCATCTCCCATGGATAGATGGTTAAATTGGTCAAGAGCTGCATTTTCTAAGCCCATGGGAATGATAAACGCATTGACCATTTCAGCAGCACGGGGGTTGATTTCCATCGCTCTAACTGCCGCATAATATTGGCGATCGCCAGCCAACACTTCAAAGGAGTTGATAGCTGTTTGTTTTAAGAGCAGTGGCAATAGTAACCCCTTGGTCGTTAATATACTTTGGGCTAACATATCCAATTCATCTGCTTGAAATTGGGAGCGAGGTACATGACAAGTAATACTTTTTACATCAACTAAATAGTATTCACTCATGTTGATTCTCCAATTTTCTTCAATAATTCAGTGGAAAGATTTCTAAACTCTCTCACCGATTCACAATGGGGTTCATACTCAAAAATTGATTTTGGTGAAGGGATTTCCCTTACTCCCATATTGGATGTTTGATTAACACAGTTGGATAGAGCAACTCTCTCATAAATAATCGTTTTAAATACAGGTAAAGAATAGCGGATTTCCACTGTCTCCAGTAGTCGGGGGAAAATATGTTGTAAGAATCGATTATTGGTTAACACCTTAGACGGAAGTACTCCTAAAACTTCTAATGGCTCTTTTTTGAGATTTGAACGGAATTCATTCACTTCAGCTACAAAGTTTTTAACATTATTCAGTCCCTGATTGGCAAAGGGTTTTAAGTCAGAAGGAATGATAAGATAATCAGCTGTAATCAGGGCTATTTCAGCATAGAGGTCTCTGGAGGGTGGGGCATCGATGATTACGATGTCATAATCATCTTCTATTTTTTCCAGCTTGAATAATAACCGTAGCCGACTGGCAGCAATACGAGTCAGATGTTGTTGCTGGTCAATCAAAGTAATATGGGAAGGAATGACATCAATCTCTGGATGATTAAACCCGCTGGAACGACGGACAATATCAGGGATGAAGTCAAAGTCGGCAGAACTGATGAGTTGTAACACGTTTTTGTGTTTAAGGTCATCATCTTCTTCAAATTCAAATTTAATCAATCCTGTGGCAAAGGTGGAGTTGGCTTGGGCATCAATGTCAATGAGTAATACTTTTTTGCCTTTATTACGCAAACCAGCAGCGAGGTTAACGGCGGTGGTAGTTTTGCCAACCCCACCTTTATTGTGGTAAATCGCAATGGTTTTCATAATGACTCTAGGGTTTGATATACAACTATCATTTCGATGAATACATTGTTTTTCCTATTACTCTAGCCATGGGATAAAAAAGGTTTTGGCAGTTGGAGAATCATCAACACCAACTTTTGCATAAAAATAGAACCTAAAAGTATCTCAATTTTAGAGAGCTTTAAAGGGTAAGAAACGTAAAGAAATGATTATCAACTTCATAGCCTAACATTTGGGCGATCGCCTGTAAACGGCTTGGTTGCTCGATGCCATTTTCCTTAAACCAATCAGCCAAGATAAAGAGTTTGCCCATGACGAATAGTTCCAGCGCCTCCGGGTTGAACTGTATTCCATCTTGGCGATGAAATTGATGGGGAACCACCATTGCCACATAACGGGCTAGTTCCCCAGTCTTCCAGTTTAGTAAAAACGGAAACCATGGGTAACGAGCATCTAGGCGAACAAACCATAACCGTACTTCAGGGATTTCCGATAATTCACGGGGATCGGTGGGGTCACGGGGATAGTCAATGGTAAATTCCAGGGTTTGTTCATGGTTGACGATCTCTGCTTTTTCCAACCATGGTAATACTAACGTTTCCACTGGTGCCAGGTTTAAGGTTTGGAGGTGGTCAGAGGTGAGGATAATGGTTGTCATGGAATAGGATGGGGAAAAGGGTCGGGGGGAAATAGAAGTTGACGGATTGCATCCCTAAATTGGTTATACATTACAATTCATCACTTGGATTCAATCACCCATGTATCTTTACTTCCTCCACCTTGAGACGAATTGACCACCAATGACCCACGACGAAGGGCAACACGGGTTAACCCCCCCGGGCTGATATAAATTTCTTTGCCATAAAGGATATAAGGTCTCAGGTCTACGTGACAGCCAAGAAACTCACCGTCCACAATCGTTGGTACCCGTGACAGGCAAAGGGTGGGTTGGGCAATATAATTTCGGGGGGTAGCCCTGATTCGTGCGGCAAAATCCTCCCGTTGTTCCTTGGTGGACGAAACCCCAACCAGCATTCCATAACCACCAGACTCATTGGCAGCTTTAACTACTAATTGGTCTAAATTTTCCAACACATACTGTTGATCCTGGTCATTCCAGCAAAGATAGGTTGGTACATTACCCAAAATTTGTTCTTCACCCAAATAGTAACGAATAATCTGGGGTACATAGGAATAGACCACCTTGTCATCCGCTACCCCAGTACCAAGGGCATTGGCGATCGCCACCCGTCCAGCACGATACACATCCATCAATCCGGGTACACCCAGCATGGAGTCAGGACGAAAGGCGAGGGGGTCAATAAAATCATCATCCATACGACGATAAATCACATCAACCCGTTGTAAACCTTTTGTAGTCCTCATTTGAACATAATTATCCACCACAACCAAATCCCGTCCTTCCACCAGTTCCACCCCCATTTGTTGTGCCAAAAAGGAATGTTCAAAATAGGCAGAGTTATATAAACCCGGTGTGAGTACCACCACGGTTGGACTTGGGACATGATCAGGTGCCAAATTGAGTAACGTTTCCAGGAGATGCCCGGGATATTCATCCACAGGTTGTACATCAACGCGACTAAATACCTGAGGAAACGTACTTTTCATGACTCGACGGTTTTCCAACACATAGGAAACCCCGGACGGACATCGCATATTATCCTCTAGCACATACCATCGTCCATCCCGATCTCGGACTAAATCCGTACCTGTCACATGGGTCCAAATTCCCCGGGGGGGTTTCAACCCAAAACAAGGGGGAAGAAAATTTTTAGCTGACCCAATCAATTCCTCAGGTAATATCCCATCTTTAATGATTTTTTGCCCATCATAAAGGTCAGCAATCAATAAATTAAGGGCATAAATCCGTTGTTTCAAACCCAGTTGCAAAAAAGCCCATTCCTGAGCCGAAACAATGCGTGGAATAATGTCAAAGGGGAAAATCCGTTCTGAACCCTGGGTATCTCCATAGACATTAAAGGTGGCACCAAGGCGTTTTAAGGCATTTTGAGCCGCTTCCTGCCGTTGAAATAATTCCCCTTCCCCTAAAGTATTAATTCGCTCGATGAGGGGGAGTGCATCAGGACGGGGGTGCCCTTTTGCAACAAATAATTCATCGTAAAAATCACCTGGATCGTAATCATCAAAATACACGGTTTAACCACCTGAATCAATGACAATTAAGACTATAGCGGATTTAACCAAGGTGAGCCGTGGAATTGGTCAGTTCTGCACCCTGATATTAACTAACCTTCCACAGTCTTTAATGGAATAGGTTAGAACAGTTTTTATTTTATTCAATAGGGATACCCTTTAATCAGGTAATCTATAATACACTGCTGGTTGACTGACAAAACCTCTCAGCCAAAACCCCAAAAGCCCTCACCCTAGCCCTCTACCGATGGAAGAGGCAACCGGGGGTGGCTCGGCTCCCCTCGCCCCCTGGGAGAGGGGTTGGGGGTGAGGGCGTACAACTTTTGTCAGTCAACAGAATACACTGCTAGAAACCACAGATGTAGCAATTGTTACAAACTAAATGTTTCTGTATTTGGCAGACCTCGGTTCTTGGTCGGGGGTATTGACGGGGTGCTTAACTTGAAAGGATACATTTACCGTGAAAATTTTAGTGGTTGGGGACGGGGGACGGGAGCATGCCATTGCTTGGAAGTTATTGCAATCTAGTCGGGTTACGGGGGTTTTTTGTGCCCCTGGCAATGGTGGCACAGCGTTGCTGGCAAAGTGTTGTAATGTGCCTTTACTATCTGATGATTTTGAAGGACTTTATCGGTTTGTCCTCACCAACGCCATACGTTTGGTAGTAGTTGGTTCGGAAGTCCCTTTGGCGAAGGGCATAACTGATTATTTTAGTCAATATGGGGTTTTGGTATTCGGTCCTAGTCAACTAGGGGCTCAAATTGAGGCGAGCAAAACTTGGGCAAAAACATTAATGGAAGAGGCGGGAATTCCCACCGGACGGTGGGCATCATTTACCGATGCTGAATCAGCTTATACTTATGTGGAGCAACAGACGACGCCAATTGTAGTCAAGGTGGATGGATTAGCCGCCGGTAAAGGTGTTACAGTTGCCATGACAGTTGAAGAGGCACAGTCGGCGATCGCTGCCGGGTTTGACGGACAATTTGGGGATGCGGGTCAGCGACTTATCATTGAAGAATATCTCACGGGTCGGGAGATATCCGTGTTAGCACTCACCGATGGCACCACTATTTGTCCTTTGATTCCGGTTCAAGACCATAAACGAATTGGGGAAAACGATACTGGAGCGAATACTGGTGGAATGGGGGTATATGGTCCAATACCATGGGTTACTGCAGAATTAATGAGACGGATCCAACAGGATATTCTTGAACCAGCTATAGCCCAACTTAAACAACGAGATATTACTTATCGTGGGGTTTTATATGCTGGGCTGATGATTACTCCAGATGGAGAACCAAAGGTTATTGAATTTAATTGCCGTTTTGGGGATCCGGAAACCCAAGTGGTTTTACCCCTCTTAGAGACCCAATTGGATCAGCTTTTGCTAGCTTGTGTAAACGGAACCCTGGCTGAGGAAACAATTACCTGGAAGCCTAGGGTTGCAGCCTGTGTTGTAGCAGCAGCCCAAGGCTATCCGGGTCACTATAATAAGGGAAATCTCATAACAGGCATTGGTATGGGAACAGATCCGGGAGTCATGATCTTTCATGCTGGCACCCGCCTGAACACCTCCACTAATCCGCCCGTTTTGGTCACCAATGGCGGACGGGTATTCGGGGTGACCGCTCTTGGGGATAATTTTCAAACTGCCTTTAGTCTGGCTTACAGTGCCCTAAACACTATTCAATTTGATGGGATTTATTATCGCCGAGACATTGGTCACCAAGTTAGATAGTGGAAAAGAGAACCATTCCCATGCATTCCCCAATCCTTTACCCCAAGGGAGAGGTTGGTCGCAGATTCTCTCAAAAGGCTGGATTGAGATGTACTGGCAAGCCAGTCTTATCTTCTCTCTATGCCCGTTTAAAGTCTACCAATGCCCGATGGCGACTTTTCTTTTTTGTACACAAGTAAAATAATTGTTTGCTTTCAGGGGTGGTCTTTCCATTGCCCTTGCTGCTTTCCCTGTTTCTGATCGCAACTCTTATAGGAATTTCAACCGTGTTGTTCGTTTCGGAGTATCTTAAATCTGGGTGGGTCTGTGACTATGAATAGTCTAATACAAAGCCGTGCTGGAAGGACGGGGTTTTAAACCCAATTTTTCGATAAAACGGGGATGCACTCGTAGATAAACTCATCGATAATAGGAATGGTTATTGATGTTCAAACCCCCATTCCCACCCTTGACATTTTACCAATGTTCACGTTCTTTCATATCTGCAGAAATCTAATTAGTCGATGGTGGACAGGCTTTACGCTCCAGACCAAGTTATTGGCGGCAGCAACCTTTGTCGTATCCTTACTCATGAGTGGACTAACCTTCTGGGCAGTCAATACCATTCAGATGGATGCCCGGTTCACAGACACACGCTTTGGTAGAGATTTAGGGTTGTTGTTAGCGACTAACGTAGCTCCGTTAGTCGCATCAGAACAGTTTACGGAAGCTGCCCAATTTTCACGGCGTTTTTATGAAAGCACTTCCAGTGTTCGGTATATTTTGTATGCGGATGGATCAGGGGAAATTCGGTTTGGTATCCCATTCTCTGATTCCACCGTTGAAAATTCTTTGACTCTTCATCGACGAATTGAGTTGCCAGATGGGTATGCCGATGGCAATCGCCTACCAGTGGTGCGTCAACATCCTACCCCCGATGGGAACGTGACCGATGTTTTTGTGCCATTAGTACAAGACAATGATTTTTTCGGTGCTCTGGCAATTGGAATTAATCCCAACCCCACCGTAGGAACATCCTCCCATTTAACTATTGATGTTACCATCGCTACATTTATTACCATCTGGGTGTTAGTCATTTTGGGCGCGGTATTTAATGCCTTAACCATCACCCGTCCCATTAAAGAATTATCCTTAGGAGTCAAAAATATTACCGATGGAAATTTTCAACAACGCATCAACCTTCCCTTTGGTGGAGAATTAGGAGAACTGATTTCTAGTTTCAACCTGATGGCTGAACGACTAGAAAAATATGAAGAGCAAAATATTGAAGAACTAACATCTGAGAAAGCCAAACTTGAAACCTTGGTTTCAACTATTGTGGATGGAGCAGTATTACTGAACAATGACATGCAAGTGGTTTTAGCCAATCCAACTGCAAAACGATTGCTGAATTGGGAAAATGATAGGGTAGTGGGACAAAATGTTTTGTACATTTTGCCAACACCCATGAAAGTGGAGATTACCCGAACCCTATTTCAAATTATGGGGGGCGATCGGGATCGGGACGGGGCTGAGTTTCGAATTACCTTGAATGATCCATTTAAGCGCACTGTCAGAATTTTACTAACTACTGTTCTAGATATCTATCGAGAAACAGTGAAGGGGGTAGCAATGACGATCCAAGACATTACCAGAGAAGCCGAGTTAAATGAAGCGAAAAGCCAATTCATTAGTAATGTGTCCCACGAGCTACGCACCCCCCTCTTCAACATTAAATCCTTCATCGAAACCTTACAAGAATATGGGGATAGTTTACAACCTGAAGAACAACACGAATTTTTAGAAACTGCAAATCGAGAAACTGATCGACTAACTCGCCTAGTTAACGATATGCTAGACCTTTCTCGACTGGAGTCAGGCAAGACTTACCCCTTAGAGCCCGTGGATATTGTTCAACCCATTGAGCAGGTCATTCGCTCCCATTCCCTCAATGCCCGTGATAAAGGAATTGAATTGATCCATGAAATTAGTTCTAACCTATCCCCCATCATTGGTAACTATGATTTACTGTTGCAAGTATTAACTAATTTAATGGGCAATGCCTTAAAGTTCACCCATTTTGGGGGAAGGGTAATCCTTCGTGCCTATACTATTTCCCTTGCAGATGAACAACTGCAAAAATTTGAAGAACTGGAATTTTATAGTCACCTACAGGGAACCAACAAAATCCCCCACGTTGTCCGTATTGAAATTGGCGATACAGGTATTGGCATTGACCATGAAGACCAGCAAGCAATATTCGATCGTTTTTTCCGGGTGGAGAACCGGGTACATACCCTGGAAGGAACCGGTTTAGGACTTTCCATTGTTAGAAATATTATTGAAAAACATCATACTACCATTCATCTGGTGAGTGAAGTGGGCATCGGTACCACTTTCTGGTTTGATCTCCCGGTAATGGGGGAATCGGAGTCAGTCTGTCCTTTATTTACCCATACAGGGGGCAATGACTAGTACTTACAAAGTCACTGGCATTAATTTGAAATCAATGCCAATGGGAGACTACGATCGCCTTCTTACCATCCTGACCCGCGAAGAAGGCTTAGTTCGTGCCATCGTTCCAGGGGCTCGCAAACATAAGTCCTCCTTAGGAGGACGAAGTAGTTTATTTGTGGTTAATCACCTGCTGATGGTGAGAGGACGTAATCTGGATAAGGTCATACAAGCAGAAACCATTGAGTCCTATCCGCGCCTCAGTCAACATTTATCTAAATTGACCATCAGTCAATATCTGGCAGAATTGGTTTTGACACAGGCATTGAGTGAACAGCCCCAAGAACAACTGTTTACCTCTCTGACAACCCACCTCAACCGTCTGGAACAGTTGGAGCATGAACCCTTCAATTATTTTCAAGGAAAGGCATTGATTTACTTAAACCAAGGAATTTATGACTTATTAACTCTTGCGGGGGTCTCCCCCCGTATTCATAGGTGTTGCCTCACCCAAGTAACCATCATCCCCGAACTGAATAACTGCGACTGGCGGGTGGGATTTAGTCCTGAAATGGGAGGGATGGTCTGTTTGGCAGCACTTCCATCAACGATACAACCGTCTCCCACCCCCCCGGCAGTTGAAAAGCCAACCTTAAGCTTCCCGAATCCCCCTAAGGGTTGCCTGGAACCGGTAAAATGGGAAAAACCTTCCCAGTGCATTTTTTGGCTCACCGCTCAAGAAGCCTGGCTTTTACAACAACTAACCCAACCAGAGGAGAATTTGAACCTCGTTTTTTCTCATCTCCAACCGATTGACCTGCTAACGACTAGTCTGAAGGTGGAGCGGATTCTTAGACACTATGTCCACTATCACCTAGAACGAGTGATTCGTTCAGCCAGTTTATTGGAGGCTTGTTTTTCTGGGTCACTGTCCGAATAAGCGATGCTTCCTTTAGTAAGGAGGCTATCAGTTCTGGTCTTTTTCAACACAGGATCCCTGGACTTTCCGCTACCATTAAGGTATTCGATGTCGTGCCCCACTATGGGTGGGTTCTGGCAGGCAGCATAAATCTGTTAGAATGCAAACATGTTGAATTTGACCTGCAACTAACCGAGTCTATCCAAGGTTTGGCTGGGAAACCCAGATACTTCACTGGTATAGTAGCGTTGATTGGGTAGCCTGCCCTTGCAAAACAAAAAAACTAGAAAAACTGGGGTAAATGTTCGGTCAATTGAAGCAAGAAAAACCAACCGCGAGGAAGGGAAACCCCCACTCTACCCCCTAGGGTGAGCATCGGAAGGGTGTCAAGTTCACTGTTAATTCCTACTACTTTATCTGGTAATTCAATGATGACCAAGTTGTCAGACCCTATTCCTTCCTTTCCAATGCTCACAGATTCATACTTTGAGACAGATTTGGAATCTGGTGGTCATCTTGGTTCAGGTTTAGAAGCCAACTATGGAGTCAACCCAGCTTTTCCTCAGACTGAACGTCTACTCCCCAACAGAGAGAATGGTTTTATCCCCCCGCATCCAACCCCAACTCTGACATCGGATGGGAATGTACCATCCATTCCAGTCGGGGAACTGACCAATTCTATGGATCATTCAAATGGTCTTGCCAACCATCCACCCCTAGACCTTACGGATCCTATTTCCCATCCTCACACAGAAGCATCTGCCACTGAATCTGGATTTTTACCCGTACTGCGTAATCCCAACTTTTTGACCCTTTGGAGTGGACAGGTTTTTTCCCAACTTGCGGATAAGGTTTACTTGGTTTTGATGATTGCATTGATTGACAGCCTTTTTCAATCCCAAGACCAATCCATTAGTGGGTGGGTTTCTTCCATCATGATTGCCTTTACTGTCCCCGCAGTACTCTTTGGCTCCATTGCCGGAGCGTTTGTTGACCGATGGCCCAAACGGTTAGTTTTAGTAGTCACTAACTTACTAC
Organism: uncultured Synechococcales cyanobacterium; assembly: GCA_903897715.1. Classification (GTDB taxonomy): domain Bacteria; phylum Cyanobacteriota; class Cyanobacteriia; order CAIUCS01; family CAIUCS01; genus CAIUCS01. The sequence continues at coordinate 31,535 of CAIUCS010000033.1, read as the reverse complement.
GGGGATTATTAGTCTTGGGCTTACCTTTTTTTCTATGGGTTTCCGGTCATTCGGTAGTAGTGGGCACCATCCCTCTCAATTTTATGGTACTGGTGCTGGTGACGCTGTTGGTATCTACCCTAACCCAGTTTTTTGCCCCCGCTGAACAATCGGCAATACCCCTCTTGGTTGCCCCCCAACATTTACTATCAGCCAATTCCCTCTATGCAACAACCATGATGGCTTCCGTGATTGTGGGACTGGCAATTGGGGAACCAACTCTGGCGATCGCCGATACCCTCTTTTCTCAGATGGGGATCAACAGTGGTAAGGAAATCGTAGTTGGTGGTGGTTACTTAGTTGCTGGATTGTTACTGCTACTATTAAAGATCAGTGAAAAAGAAACTATAGTTCTTCAACGATCCACCCATATTTTTGAAGATCTATGGGAGGGAATACGCTATTTAGGAGAAACAAGGAGATTGCGAGCGGCATTGGTTCAATTAATTGGTCTGTATTCAATCTTTGCTGCCATTGCTGTTTTATCCGTAAGGATGGCTGAAATCATTCCTGAAATTAAATCCTCTCAGTTCGGATTTCTGTTAGCCGCTGGTGGAGTTGGAATGGCCAGTAGTGCAGCCATCATTGGTCATGGGGGACAAACTGGTTCCCACTCTCGTTTAAGCCTTTATGGATCCATTGGTTTAGCAGGTGCCCTAGCTGGCTTAGGCTTGTTTGGTCAACATCTACTGCCCGCCCTAATCCTACTTGCCACCATTGGAGCATTTTCGGCGTTAATTGCCATACCCTTACAAACCCTTATCCAACAGGAAACGGCATTGGAGATGCGTGGAAAAGTATTTGGGCTGCAAAACAACCTTGTTAATATTGCCCTTAGCCTGCCTTTGGCATTGGCGGGGGTATCAGAGACTTTTCTCGGATTTCGAACTGTTTTTCTTGGATTGGCAGCACTTTCCACAATTGGCAGTCTGTTAAGTTGGCAAATTTCTTTACCAACTTCACAAAAACCTTAAAAATACTAAAAAAATCAGCAATATTCTGTAATATTAAAGTGAGTGATGTTTGCAAGACAGGATGAATTTCATCTATGTTTTAGTCATACAAGTTGACAAAAATTGTAAAATCTTCAGACTCATGAACACTTAAAGACTATTGATGGTTCAGGTTAACTTCCATGCATATTGCTTGGCTAGGCAAAAAATCACCTTTTTGTGGCAATGTTACCTACAGCCGAGAGGTGACCAACGCCTTATTAGATCGGGGTTATGACGTTAGTTTCCTTCATTTTGCCCAAGAGGATTCCCAAGAAGACCTCCACCGGGAATTGGGGGAAGTTCCCATCCCTTGCCTGTATAAATCTCAGATTTATACCATTCCTTCGTTTAAGTCGAGTAAAATTCTTGCTTCATCCCTTCGTCAACTCCGTCCTGATGTTGTCCATGCGTCACTAACTCTGTCCCCCCTTGATTTTGTCCTACCAGAAATCTGTGATGAACTGAACCTGCCCTTAGTGGCAACCTTTCATCCTCCCTTTGACCGGAAGTTACGCAATCTTACTTCTGGCACCCAACATTTGATGTACCAGCTTTATGCTCCATTCCTAGCCAATTATGATCGGGTGATTGTTTTCTCCCGCATTCAACAGGATTTATTGGTACGGTTGGGAGTGCCCATGGATCGGGTGGTGGTAATTCCCAATGGCGTGAATACCCATAAGTATTGTCCTGGCTATTCTGGTTTCAAAACTGAAATCCGATGCGATCGCCTCTTTGTTTATCAGGGACGAATTGCCCTTGAAAAAAATATAGAACCCATGGTGAAGGCTTGGAAAAAAGCTGAAATGGGACCAAACTCCCATCTGGTAATTGTGGGGGATGGTCCACTCAAATCTTCATTAAAGCTGTTCTATGGAGCAGACCTTGGCATCCACTGGTTAGGGTTTGTGGGGGATGAAAATCGACGTATTGAAATTCTTCAAAGTGCAGATGTGTTCATTCTGCCTTCCTTAGTGGAAGGATTGTCCCTATCTCTCCTCGAAGCCATGTCCTGTGGGGTGGCGTGTTTGGCAACCGATGCCGGTGCCGATGGAGAAGCAATTGAAGGTGGGGCTGGAATTGTACTTGACCCCCAAAGAGTACTCTCTCAATTGCGGATTCTCCTCCCTGTACTTCGTGACCAACCAGAATTATCAAGTATTATGGGCTTTAAAGCTCGTCAACGGGTTTTGGAACGTTACACCCTCAGCCAAAATATTACCCAAATTGAATCCTTGTATGGAAGCTTAATCCAGCAAAAGCATCAATTAAGCACTGCCTAATTATGGGGTGTTGCAATTGACTTAGGGATAAAAACGTTTGCGGTCATGAGTAATGGTGAAAACGCTGAAAGTCCTCATTACTCCAAGCATAACTGTAGAGTTGGCGACCCCCAGAAGAAATTAGCACATCGGTTCGATGCCTGAATTTGTAACACTAAACACGACTGGGATGAGAATGCAGCAAAGAATATAGAACAAAGTCACCATAGGGCATTGGGAGACTCTCAACGGACGGGGAGCGACTGTAAGACCTCTTCGGAGGCTAGTTGCTGTCAACTGTCAAGAATCACCGTGGCTTCAGCCCGGTGAGTATGTCAAAAGAGTGTCAACGACAATTTCTAATTCCCAGTTCTGTACACACCAGGGAAAGGGGTTGATCCCACGGGTCAACGGGCAACTCTGGCAAATAGGCAAATTCAAAAATGATGCCAATGGTCATTTTTTTTTCCCATGATGATTCACCCATCAATCGATCATAGTAGCCACCTCCGTATCCCAACCGGTACCCACGATGATCACACCCGATAGCCGGCACTAATATTAAGTCAGCTTGAGTTGATTCAACCAATGGAAGGTTAGGGTCAGGTTCTGGAATGCCGTATTTCCCTACTTGTAATGGAAGCCCTATAGACCACTGATGCCAGACCAACGATGAACCCACACAACGAGGGAAACCCCAGACTTTCGGCAATTGAATTAGGGAGTACAGGCAGGGTTCTTGATGAAAACTAAAATAAGAGAGGATGGTGCGGGCTTGGTTAAAACAATCATTTCTTTGGAGATGGGCACATATCGCCTGACTACGACTGTGCCAATCTGCCTTTGGCAGGGATCTCCGTTGTGGTAGTAAGGTTTGTCGAAGATTTGCTTTTTGGGTATGGACAGGTAACATCATCACATCAAATTTTCAGACTCCAAAACTCTCCTAAAATATCCTGTCCCCGGATCACCAATTTTTCGGTCCCCTCAATCATGATTAAGTACCGCCCCTGTCTTAATTGAAAACGGCATAACCCAGAAAAATAACCCTCGCCACAAAACCCAACAATACTGCCTGCCATAGCTGACAGAAAACCAAACGTTATGCCCAGTAGGGGAATGATAATCAACAGCTGCCCTGTCATGGGTATCCCCCCTAGTAAAATCACTACCACAAAAACCAAACCTACGGCAAAACCAAATCCCCATCCATGGACAACAGTACGATTGGCAAATTGAATCCCATGGTCGAGTGGTCTTAATATTCCCACCTGTTCCGGCGTGTTATAGCCATAACCCACAATTGCAATATGTTCTGGAGAAATACCATGGTGTTGTAGCAATCGGTATCCGCTCATTGCGGCATCTCGGTCGGGAAGTACAATGGCAGCCAAATGGCTTGAACGCATCCTTCCAGACTTACGGAACATACGTCTGCCAGCAATTGGACGAGACCAAGACCGCTGGGGTTTACGGAACATACTCAATACCTTAGGAAGAAGCAGGGAGGGTATGATGACGACCATGGCAAAATTCCCTTGGATTTAAACTTCATACCTCAAAAGCGGGCGATGGGACTCGAACCCACGACGTTCAGCTTGGGAAGCTGACATTCTACCACTGAATTACGCCCGCACCAACTATCTATTAAACCGCACGTTAGAGAGAAATTGACCTAATCTATCAATTTCGCTGTAACCAGATACCCCGTAGTCCCGCAGCGGTAGCTCCAATGTAATCTTCCTTAACACTATCTCCAATGTGCCAGGCATTTTGGGGGCAGCAATGGTGAGTTGCTAGTGCTACTTGAAATAGTTCCATGGCAGGCTTGGCTTTGCCAACACCAGTGGAATAGGTGACAGACTTAAAATGGTGGGACAGGTTAAGGGACTGTAAAAGGGGGATAAGTCGAGAATCGAAATTAGAAATGATTCCCAATTCAATCCCCGCAGATTGCCACTCAACTAAGGAAGGAATGACATCATCATACACAAACCAGGGCTCTGGGGAGGCAAAATAATGGTATAAAGTTCTAAAAAAGGCAGGAAAGTCAGAAAATTGATTGACCAAATCCAATTGTTGAAAAATGGAAAAAACAATTCCATACCACCAATTTACCTCAGCCTCAGCTAAAGTAGCACCTGTCAATTGACCAAATGCCATGGGGGAAGCTTTAGTCCATTGCAGGGCAAAGCTCCGATCCAAATCAGCAACTTCGGCTTGAACCCCAAATTGAGATGCCACTGCCCCATAGATCATTCCCACCGTTCCCCTTACTCCAAACAAGGTTCCAACCGCATCTAAAAAAATCACTTGGGGATTTTGGTTGAATTGGATTGGGTGGCTTGGATGAAGACTAAACCAGCAGTCTGCTGCCATTATGTTATGTATATCATCCATAGGGAACCCAAAAACACAGATTCTATAATCTTAGTTCCACAGCTTCCTTACCAGGGAGTTTGACTTTACTTGCCAACCCGAAGAATTCAAGAAGCTTAATAATTAACCAGGTCAAATCAAACTCCCACCAGTTTAATCCATGGCGTGCTGAGTATTGAAAGGCATGGTGATTATTATGCCACCCTTCCCCATAGGTCAGTATAGCCACCCACCAACAATTGGTAGACCGGTCACCAGCATCATAGGTACGGTAACCAAATTTATGGGTGGCACTGTTTACAAACCAAGTACAGTGATAAACCAACACCAGCCGCATAAAAATACCCCAAACCACAAAAGACCAGCCACCCAGCAGATATAAAATAATCGCAAATGTGATTTGAATGGGTAAAAAGTAGGCTTCTAAAAACTGGTAGAAGGGATCATGGGCAATATCTTTTGTGAATTTGGAGACTTCTTTTTTGGCAGGAACCTCATAAAACATCCACAGAATATGACTCCACCAAAACCCCTTTCCTGAATCATGATGATCGACCATTTGGTCAGAATAGAGGTGATGGTGTCGATGTAAGCCAATCCATTCAATCGGACCACTTTGACACGCCAAGCAACCAAAGAAAACCAACAAATACTCAAGCCATCGAGGAGTCTGAAAGCTTCGATGGGCAACTAAACGATGGAATCCCAGGGTGATCCCCAGACAGCCAGTAATCCAGTGTAAAAGCAACATTAAACAAAATGCGTTCCAGTTCAAGTTACTAGGAAGCAGGGCGAAAAGAGCTCCTAGATGAACAATAGCCATGAAAAGGATGATTGACCAGGACAGGTTAAGCTTGGGCGAAGTGGCAACAGTCATTCAACAATCTCGATAGTGGACGGGTTGGTTTTTACGACAATAAATAGCAAACTTATTATACTTTACATTTAAAATATTAAGTTTTCAGTAAGTTAACCCCTTGTAAACCAATGTTCAAAAGAGTGCAGGACACAGTCTTTCATTTATTTTATGGGAAAGATTGTGATTCACGTAAGGTTTACTGCTATTTTTTTGCATTGGTTTATACATTTGGTGGGTAAACTTTAAAAACCGCCGTATTATGGCGAGGAATCAATCGAATCAAATCCATAGTAATGAGAGGTAGTCCTAAGGGTGCATCCCAATTTTTCAGCCTTCATACCCTCAATCCAGTTCCCTTTCTTCTTTTTTGGGAGAAGGGGTTAGGGGATAGGGGCAAACGTGCAAAATTGGGGTACTCTTAGTCTTAAACAAGTAAGAATAAGGATTGGTTGGGGGTTTCGCCCCTTGAACCCCTCTGATAGTTACTTTTTTATCACCACCTAATTATAGTATTCCCTTGAATTCCATGAATGAAAACCAATGAGTCATTCTGAATATGTGCACCAGGCAGAAAAAGAATTACTGCCTATTTTTAGGGAGATTGATCATCAAGTTAAGAAAAACTTATTTAAAATATTAACTGCTTTTCGTTCCCAACGGGTAGGGTCTCACCACTTTGGGAGTGTCAGTGGTTACGGGCATGATGACTTGGGGCGGCAAGTATTGGATCAGGTTTTTGCACAGGTGATGGGAGCGCCATCTGCAGCTGTACGGATTCAATTTGTTTCAGGCACCCATGCCATTGCCTGTGGGTTGTTTGGTATTTTACGCCCCGGGGACGAGTTGTTGGCAGTGGCAGGGGCTCCCTATGATACGTTAGAGGAGGTAATTGGTTTACGGGGAGACGGGCAGGGTTCCTTGAAGGATTTTGGCATCAGTTACCGTGAAGTGCCCTTAACAAGCAGAGGTGAGGTTGATTGGTTTTCCCTCAATACTGCAATTCAACCCCAAACCCGGATGGTCTTGATTCAACGATCCTGTGGATATTCTTGGCGCTCCAGTCTTTCTATTGAAGACATTGCCCAGATCATCGCCGTTGTCAAACGTCAGCAGCCCCAACTTATTTGCTTCGTTGATAATTGTTATGGCGAATTTAGTGACACCAGGGAGCCTCCTGAAGTGGGTGCTGACCTGATTGCTGGCTCGATGATCAAAAATCCCGGAGGAACCATTGTGACAGCGGGAGGATATGTGGCAGGTAAAAGAGAATTGGTGGAAGCCGCGACATGCCGGTTGACTGCCCCAGGGATTGGTAGTTGCGGTGGAGCTACATTTGAACAAAACCGTTGGTTGTTTCAAGGTTTATTTTTAGCACCCCAAATGGTTGGGGAGGCGATGAAAGGGAGTCATTTAATTGCCCATGTTTTCCAACAATTAGGGTATCCGGTTAAACCAGACCCCTTCAGCCCCCGTCGAGATGTGATTCAAGCAGTTCAACTGGGGTCACCGGAGAAATTAATTGCATTTTGCCGTGCCATTCAACAAAACTCTCCAGTGGGGTCTTACCTAGATCCGGTTCCCGCCGCTATGCCCGGGTACGAGAGTCAGTTGATTATGGCGGGGGGAACATTTGTTGATGGTAGTACTTCTGAATTATCCGCTGATGGTCCGATGCGAGAACCCTACTTGGTCTTTTGCCAAGGCGGTACCCACTGGAGTCATGTGGCGATCGCCTTGGATGCAGCAGTCCAGGCAATTTTGAAGCTTGATGATTCTGTGCCACTAGGGAGTATGGATTGAGAGTATCCCAATTAATTGGGATGCACCCTATGGAGTAGATGCTCGATAAAATTTCTTGTATCTTGTGAAACACTTTTCCTGATATGGTAGTTATAGTTAATTGTCAACTTAGTCGTATATCAGTTCAACGAATCCATGCGATCCACTCCCACTGTATCTTTGGGGGAGCCATTTGAAATCACCGACAACCGCATACAAACCCTATATCTTCAGTCTTCCTGCTTTCCCCAAGCAGTGCCCGAAGGACATGATGTGGTTGAGGGGTTAGAGCAATACCCCAAGGTTTTACCGCCAAAATACTTTTACGATGATCGTGGTTCCCAACTATTTGAACAAATCTGTGAATTGCCGGAGTACTATCCAACCCGGACTGAAGCTTGGATTTTACACCACTATGCCCCAGAGATCGCCCAATTAACCGGTTCCTGTGAACTCATAGAATTGGGTAGTGGTAGTTCTACCAAAACCCGTTTACTGCTCAATGCGTATCAATCCTACGGTTATCCCTTGTCCTACCAGCCCATTGATGTGAGTGCAGGGATGCTTAGGGAAAGTGCGACTCAACTGTTGATTGACTATCCCACCTTGAAGGTGAAGGCTGTCGTTGGAACCTATGAACAAGCCCTAATCTCATTACCAAGGGCAACCATTTCTCCTCGGATGTTACTCTTTCTGGGCAGCACCCTGGGTAACTTGACTCCTCTCCAGTGCGACCAATTCTTCACCCAGGTCACCACTGCCCTAGATGCCGGGGATTATGTTTTATTGGGGATTGACCTGCAAAAGGATAGGGCTATTCTGGAGGCGGCTTATAACGACAGCCAAGGGGTTACAGCCGACTTTAACCTGAATATGCTCCGTCATCTTAATTATCGCTATGGGGGTAATTTTAACCTAGAATTCTTTCACCATCAAGCCATCTACAACCCCGTAGATTGTCAGATTGAAATGTATTTACACTGTCACCAAGCCCAGTCAGTAGAGTTAAAAACAATAAATCTGAACATCACACTGGCTCAGGGAGAGGGTATTCGCACCGAAATTTCCCGAAAATTTAATTTACAGCAAATGCAGCAGTATTTGCAAACACACGGACTGTCACCCTTGCAAATTTGGACTGACCCGAAACAATGGTTTGGAGTTATTCTGTGCCGTCGATAATCAATAAGCTTTAACCAACTTCACTTTTTTTGGAGTTCTAAACTATCCAGATTTGTAATGGCAAATCATGAACCAAGCTATTTCCCTCCCCCCACCCCGTCTAGATTCCTGCGATCCTCAGGCAATTTTGACCTATTACCAACGAGCTTGGATGCTAGAAGACAGGCTATGGAATAGTCTGGTGGGGGATGAACCCTTTTACACCAACCCTGATCCCCTACGCAACGTACTAATTTTCTACCTGGGGCATACCGCTGTTTTTTATATCAATAAACTGATGGGGGTTGGCTTAATCCAAACAGGGTTAGATTCCCACTATGAAGATATGTTTGCCGTTGGAGTTGATCCCCAAAAGCCTGATGAAATTGCTGGTCAATTTTCCCGGTTGCGTTCCACTGACCTACCCTCGGTTTGGCATTATCGTCAGGCTGTCTATGATTCCATTACCGCTTTGATTCACAGGAGTGATTTCAGTTCCCCCATTACCCCTGCTCATCCCCTTTGGGCATTAATGATGGCAATGGAACATCAGTATATCCACATTGAAACTTCCTCCGTACTCATCCGGCAACTGCCCATAACAATGCTCAAATGTCCTGATGGTTGGGAGTATTTACCTGATCATGATTGTCCGCGTTCCAATGAATGGATTTCCGTTGAAGGAGGAGTTGTCCATTTGGGTAAATCCTGGAATGACAGCACCTATGGCTGGGATATTGATTATGGCTATCGACCGCTTCAGGTGGAACCATTCCAAGTTAGCAAATATCTGATTACTAATGCTGAATTTCTGGAGTTTGTTAAAGCAGGGGGTTACGAAATACCATCCTACTGGTCGGCTGATGCTTGGCAATGGAAGACTGAACATCACAGCGTCCATCCCCAATTCTGGACTGCAGATTCCCAAACCCCTGGCACCTATCGGTATCGAGCATTATTTGATGAATTGGCAATGCCCCTGAACTATCCCGTTGAAATCAATTACTATGAAGCGATCGCCTATTGCCGTTGGTATGGTCACCATTCTGGGAAACATACCCGCCTGATGAAGGAGGGAGAGTGGCAACGGATAGCCTCTGATTTGACCCACCATCCCCAATCCATAAGCGGTTATAACCTTGATGGTCAATTTGGCTCTCCCCATGGGGTGGGGTCACTGGAAACGTCTCGAAATGACATTGGTATCTACGATTTAAATGGTAATGTCTGGGAATGGTTAAGTGACCACCTGACTCCCCTACCTGGGTATGAACCTCATTTTCTATACCCAGATTACTCGGCTTCCTATTTTGACACCCAACATCAAATGATGATTGGCGGTTCCTGGATAACCTGTGGAGCTCAAGCGATGCCCAGTTATCGGAATTGGTTCCGTCCCAATTTTTATCAACATGCCGGATTTCGGATGGTTACCCACTCTCTTTGAGGGAGTATGGGAAAGGATACCTTGCTGAAAATGACAAAGAGATTACCGGCAGAGATAAAATACTGGTAAGAATGTTGGTGCGGTTGGGGCATCAACCCCTAAAGTTAGGCGATGTTTAACAGGGTATGCCTGCGTCCGCTGTCTGAACTAAGTATCCCCCTCATTCACGCCGGATATGTTAACAAGAAAAGTAAATACACTGAAATCCGTTATGAGTCAATTCCTGTTACTCAAATTCGTAAATACAATGCGAAAATAAATACATATTTTATTTTTTGTGAACTGTGACTAGCCCTCGCACCGTATCGGATACTAAACGTGCCTTTTACACCCTCTATACCCGCCCGATCAACTCCATCTATCGCCGGGTAGTGGATGAATTAATGGTGGAAATCCATTTACTTTCAGTGAATGTTGATTTCTACTACGATCCAATCTTTGCCTTAGGAGTGGTAACTACGTTCAATCGATTTATGTTGGGTTATCAACCTGACCGTGAATCCACGTCCATTTTTAATAGTTTATGTACTGCCTTAAATGACGATCCAGTTCGTTTTCTTCAAGATGCAGAAACATTACAAACTCTCTGTAGCCATACATCGCTGGAAGCACTTACTTCTACCTTGACTGGTACAGAACCACCAGAAGGGCAAGATATCACAGTTCTGAGGAAAGTTATTGAACAAATCACCCTCCGAACTAAATTTAAGTATAGTCGCCTATTTGGAATTGGCTTATTTACCTTGTTGGAATTAACTGATGCTGATTTGGTGAAGGATGATACTAAACGAGCTGAAGTACTCAGCAAAGTTGCTTCAGCCCTACGTTTTAATGACGATAAGTTACAAAAGGATTTAGAGTTATACCGCGCTAACCTGGAAAAAATGAGCCAAGCCCGTTTGGCAATTGAAGAGGCTGTTCAGTCTGAACGGAAAAAGCGTTCCCAGAGACTCCAAGAAAAGGCAGGGTCAGATCAGGCTGAAAATACCCCGGTTCATGACACCGAAACCTAAACCATTAACGGGAATCGGTTCGTAAAGACTGAAAATTATGAAATGAGTGGGGGCAGAGATTATTGTATTAATGATCATTGATTTTTTGTAACAATGAAGAGTCTTTACCATGGCGGTTTATATTTATTGGGGAGATGATGAATTCGCCATTGAGCAGGCAGTGGTAGCATTACGCGATCGCACCCTTGACCCAGCATGGTTCAGCTTTAATTTTCAGAAAATCTCCCCCGACCACCCTAATGGTTTAATTGAGGGGTTAAATTTAGCCATGACTCCTCCGTTTGGAATTGGTCAACGGTTTATATGGCTCAGGAACAGTCCTTTAGCCCAACGGTGTCCAGAGGACTGGCTGATTGAGTTACAACGGACTATTCCCTCCATTCCCAACACTTCAGTCCTATTAATCACCAGTCTGACAAAATTAGATGGGCGACTGAAGTCCACTAAATTACTTCTACAATATGCACATATCCAAGAATTTTCCTCCATCTCTCCGTGGAAAACGGAAGAATTGGTGCAACGGGTAAGAACAGTTGCTGAAGGCATGGGGGTTAAACTCACACCAAAAGGAGCTGAACTGTTGGCTCAAGCCACTGGTACTGATACCCGTCAACTTTATAACGAATTACAGAAGCTAAAACTTTATGTTGCCGATTCCCATCGAACCATTCCCATCGAGGCAATTTCTAATCTAGTCAGAACAACGACCCAAAATAGCTTGCAATTACTGGCGGCTATTCGGGAAGGCAACCTATCCCACGCCTTGGAAGTAGTGGCTGAATTATTAAATCGCAATGAACCATGCTTACGCATTGCCGCCACCCTCACTGGTCAGTTCCGAACTTGGTTATGGGTGAAGTTATTATTAGACATGGGAGAACAGGACAAACGGGTAATTGTTCAAAGTGCCGAGATTAGTAATCCTAAACGCCTTTACTTTATCCAACAAGAAGTAAAGACATTGAGCTTAAACCAATTGCAACAGTCTTTACCAATTTTACTGGAACTGGAATCCATGCTTAAAAAGGGGGATGATGAAGCGATCGCCATGCAAACAACTGTCATCCGACTTTGTCAATTATTTAAAAGTGGACACAATCAGAATATGGGATAGGTTGGGAATGGGGAGCATGGAGAAACCCCTCCCCTAGTCCTCTCTTCAGGATACAAGGACTGGGGGGATAGGGGAAATAGGTCAATGATTGGCAACCGTTCACTCCACCCCAGGGAAGGAACCAGCGGGCGTAGCCTGCAATCCTTTTACCGGCGGGAATGTGAACAGTAACATGGGTAACACCTAGTTAACTCATGGTTGCATGAGAGCGATCGTAGCTCAAACTAGAGGCTAAAGCTGGCTTGCCTTGAATGTGGGTCCAATATTCAGTTCCATTCCCATCCATACCCACTTCACCAGCGGAACGTCCTAACAGTGATTGTTGCCGTTGTTTTACCAAATGATGATGGCGCATCATTAAATTACGGGCTTGCTCTTGAGTATCCATGGTTATTCTCCAAAGGTTTAATAAAGTAGCTTAACAATTGAATGAGATATGAGATTGACTTTACAATTAAATGATAGCAAAGATATTCTGTATCTAATGCTACAAAATGCTTATTCTTTACAAAAATTATTATTATTTGGAAGATCTAGGCTTAGGGATTTTCTCTGATTTATCCTGCATGACGGCTGGGGGGGGAGCAACAACCCCCGCTGCCCCTGAATTAAAAGTTTTAAAGAAAAAATACTAAATCCTAATTCGGTCAATGTAATATATAACAAAAGAGTGATTAACAGGTTTTTGATCCAGTCTCCAACTTTCGTCTTTTCATTGAACGCTTAGAGAACGATATTCTGATTACGTTAAAGGTTTAACTATGTTTCAATTTGTAAGGATGCCTTTGGTTATTGGTGGAATAACAACTGCTGTAGTTCTGTCAGGAATTGGTTCATCATCAGGTATCGGTCAACTCGGGTCTACCCTGGTTCCTGGTGCTAATTCACAATCTTTGATGATGAATGACCCCGTCAAGTCTATGGGTGTAACGATTCTAACTCCCCCTCAATCCACTCTTTCTCTAACATCCAAGTTATTTCCTGGTACCCCTAACCTTGGTTCTGTCCCTTTACCATTGTCGGCTGTCTATGACAATCCCACCCTGGTTACCCAGGCATTACCCAGCCCCTCTCCCTCGGTGTCTGTGAAGGATCCCTTGGATGATTTGCGCTTTACTCCCCCTTCCCCCGTTCCGTCCCCAACTACTGCTTCTACGACGGTTCAGGCTCTTTGGTGAATATATTAATAGATTGATGATACGGTTCCCTCTAGGTTAATGTCCATCAGCATTCCCCCCCACCGATTCTTTCCCTACTTAAAGTGGACTGATGTTGCTGCAATGAAAAATCAAGGGGATGTGGTGATTATTCAGCCCATTGGAGCAATTGAGCAGCACGGACCCCATTTACCATTAATTGTGGATGGGGCGATCGCCACCGCCGTACTTGCTTATGCACTTAACCAATTACCAGCGGAAATTCCCGCTTACGCCCTACCCACGTTGTACTATGGCAAGTCCAACGAACATCTACACTTTCCCGGAACCATCAGCCTTAGCAGCCACACTTTAATGATGTTATTAATGGAAATTGGAGAGAGTCTTTACCGGTCTGGATTTCGTAAATGGATATTAATGAATGCCCATGGTGGGCAACCCCAGATCATGGAACTTGTCGCCAGGGATTTACATATTGCCCATTCTGATTTTTTAATCTTTCCCCTATTTGTTTGGCGGGTTCCCAATCTATCCCATGAACTGTTGACCGAAAAGGAACAAGAACTCGGTATTCATGCTGGAGATGGTGAAACCAGTCTCATGCTTTCAATTTTACCCGATCACGTTTCCATGGAAAAAGCTATTGCTGAATACCCCCAAGATTTACCCACCAACAGTTGCCTGTCCATGGAGGGGCAATTACCCTTTGCTTGGGCAACGCGAGATTTAAGTCGTAGTGGCACCCTTGGTGATCCAACGACAGCCACTAGGGACAAAGGAGACCGTATTCTGGAATCACTGGGAAGGGGTTGGATGCAGGTTATCCATGACGTACACCAATTTCGCCAGCCAAATGCTTAATATTTGGCTGGCGAAATTGTCAGTTTCCATGGAGCATCATCGACTAACCAACCAGGACTCCTAACAAGGTAGTAGATTTAATTTATTTATAAAGCTCCGTAGAAAGACGAAATGCAAGTATGGCAGGGATAATGGCAACTACTAGGGCAATATAAACTTGGGTATCAGTCATGGGTTTCAACTCCAGATTAAAAACAAATCTTTCAATAATTTGGAATATATTGACGCAGATAGGTTTATTTTTTTACATAAATTATTGACCGAAACTAGGAGGGTTTCGGTCTTACTCATTTATCCCATTGAAACAATGGTAGACTAATGCTCATAGTTACAGGGGCAGGGATTTCCACGGTTACTTATCAGGTTCACTGGTGACCGTGGGTACCCACTGACGTTCCATCCATAGGTCATACCATTTATCCTGTCCATGGAAGAGGATGACGACGATTTAGTTGGTCAATACCATTGGTTGCCGCCCCAGTAGTTCTCCCCTTTTCCTTCAACGATTTAGATACATTTCCCATGCCATATCTATCCCAACCCTCCCTTTACCGAATCCTAGATGCCAATTTAGACAGGGCGCGAGAGGGATTACGAGTTATAGAAGAATGGTGCAGGTTTGAGTTACGCCACCCGGAATTAACTGGGCTATGTAAGGAACTCAGGCAGAAAATTGCAACCTGGCACACGCCTGAGATGCGGGCAGCGCGGGATACTCAACAGGATCCGGGTACAGGTCTAACCCACCTTCAGGAACAAAGACGGGAAGGGATAGGTCAGGTTTTACTAGCAAATGTATGTCGGGTTCAGGAAGCCCTAAGGGTTGTGGAGGAATATGGCAAATTGTATTCCTCTGAATTGGGCATGGATGCCAAGGCTATGCGTTATCAGGTCTATATTTTAGAGACCAAACTATTTGCCTATAATCGCCAACAGTTACTACAGTCATCATTGTATTTAATTACTACCCCTGTTCCAGAGTTACTGTTTGTGGTGGAGTCAGCCTTAAAAGGAGGGGTTCGTTTAGTCCAATATCGGGATAAGGACGCTGATGACCTTACACGTCTCAAGAATGCCAGGCAATTGAAAGAATTGTGCCAACGTTATGATGCCCTATTCATTTTGAATGACCGGGTAGACATGGTATTAGCGGTAGATGGAGATGGGGTACATTTGGGACAACAAGACTTACCCATTGAAGTTGCTCGCAACATACTTGGTTCCCATCGAATTATTGGTTGTTCTACTACCAATCCTGAAGAGATGGAACGAGCAATAGCAATGGGAGCCGATTACATTGGCGTAGGTCCCGTTTTTGCTACTCCCACCAAAGCTGGAAAAGTGCCAACTGGCTTTGAGTATATCCGGTATGCTCGGGAGCATTCCACCTTGCCTTGGTTTGCCATTGGTGGGATTGATACGAATAATGTGGGAGAAGTGCTGGATCACGGTGCCCAGCGGGTTGCTGTGGTCAGAGCAATTATGCAGGCGGATCAGCCCACTTTAATCACCCAATCCTTCATTCGTCAGCTTCATCGTTAGGGAATGGGGGAAAGCCCTGATCACTTTCGAACTATTGTATGGTTTAATAATGTTAAACTATTTGAAAGAAGTGAGAATTCACTCAAAGTATGGTGTTCAATTTTTTCAAGTTGAGTACATTTTTCTGAAGGTGAAATCCAAGCTGTAAAAACAGTCACAGATAGTTCTTTGGCGATTGATTTCAGGCTTGATAATTTGGCTACTTGTGTTGACACCAATGGGCATCCTTTATCGTAGATGGTCGCAAACGTAAATCTATTAACCAGTGGTTCAACAAAGAGAATGTCAGGTTGCAGTCTATTAAAGACTTGCAGGGAATTAAGCAACTCACCCAACGTCAATTGAGACTGTATATTAACCGCAGCAGCCAAGTTAGAGATGATTTGAACAAGGCGGCTAGACTGATTATCCACCATTGTATCGACACTAAAATTGAACGTCTAATTGTGGGCTTCAATATTGGGATGAAAGATGGTATCAATAGTTGCAATAATCAAAACGTTGTCCAGGTTCCCTTCTATTCTTTGAGAAACAAGCTTAAATCTCTCTGTGAGGGATATGGGTTAGTCTATCAAGAACAAGAAGAATCGTATAAAGGACATTTGATTAATTCACATACTAACGGTGTTGCGAATATTGGACGTAACAGTAAGCAGAATGGTCTTACCAGACTGTCTAGAGGCTGTTTGGCACAGCCGTTAAGAATCAAGGTCTACTAAGGCTTTGTGTTCTTCAGAATCCCCGTCTCTTCAGAGCGGAGAGTGGCAAATAGATCCATCAGTTTATTTTTTTGATGAAACCGGAGCACATCTGTCAAGGCTGACTCCGGTTTTAAGTCTGGGGAGATGAAGTTAATGTATTGAACTTCCCAGTTAGTCTATTCAACTCTTACGGTTGTTTTTATGTCCCCCTCCCATGGTGGAAACTTGTCTTGGGCTGCGTCTCTAGCTGGATGTAGTCCATCCCATCTGCTTGATTTTTCAGCTAGTATCAACCCCATGGGTCCCCCCGAAGCAGTATTGGTTGCCATTCAAAATAGTTTACAACAGTTATTATCCTACCCCAATCCTGATTATTCCCAATTATGTGACGCAATTGCGGATTATCATGGTCTATCACCCCAGTGGGTTCTGCCTGGAAACGGGTCAGCGGAACTTCTCACCTGGGCTGGGAGAGAATTGGCTGCATTGCCCCAAACCCATTTATTCACCCCTGCCTTTGGAGACTACTTTCGAGCAATTCGGGCTTTTGAGGGTCAGATTGTTACCCACCCTCTTACACCACCCTTTCTTCAAATACCCGAACTACCCAATGGTTCAGGTCAATCGGGTTTATTGATTAACAATCCCCATAACCCCACCGGGCTGTTACGAACCTGTGATGAACTATTGCCGTATTTGAATCAATTTGCCTTAGTGGTGGTAGATGAAGCATTTATGGATTTTCTACCCCCTGAAGAGCAGCAAAGCCTCATTGATTCCATTGAGCAATATCCAAATTTAGTTATTCTACGATCGTTCACAAAATTCTATAGTTTGCCTGGATTACGAATTGGTTATGCCATCGCCCATCCCGATCGCCTCCGGTTATGGCGAACTTGGCGAGACCCCTGGCCAGTGAATCAGTTAGCCGTGGTGGCGGCGATCGCTGCTTTGCAATCTAAAGAATTCCAAGCCAAAACTTGGATTTGGTTAAACAATACCCGTTGTCAATTGTGGCAGAGTTTAAACGATATTCCCCATTTCACCCCCTATCCCAGTTCAGCCAACTATATTCTAGTCAATTCCCATTTTTCTGTTGGTCAATTACAACTACGGTTATTAAAACACCATCAGATTTTAATTCGTGACTGCATCAGTTTCCCAGAATTGGGGGATCACTTTTTCCGTATTGCCGTTCGCACCCTAGAAGACAATCAAAGGTTAATCAATGCCATTTTAGGGTAAAGGTTTCTTGCCAGGAATCCCAACGGGGCGTGGATAGGTTAAGGGGGTGGGTTGGCTTTTGCGAATGTAAAGACAATGGCGTTGTCCGTTAGTCAATGGAGTAGTGGTGGTTGTTACCTCCTCCAATTGTCCTCCTAATAACTGGAGGACTTGTACCAAGGTTCCCTCCTCTTCAGTAGTCCATTGCCCCCGATAGAAAATTGCCATTCCATCTAATTTCAACAAGGGAAGTGCATATTCGGCGCATAGGGCAACCCCACCCACCGCTCGAATTAAAGCTAAATCATACTGTCCCCGATGGAGAGGTTCTTGACCTACGGATTCAGCCCGCCCCAGCAGGAGTTGGGTATGTTGTAGGTTTACTGTCCTGACCAGTTCAGATAAACAATCTATTTTTTTGCGAGTAGCGTCTAGTAACGTGATATACCAATCTGGAAAGGCAATAGCCACTGGAATTCCAGGAAACCCCCCTCCGGTTCCAATATCAATTACGTTCCGTGGGGCTAATGGTAGAGTAAAGTTAGGTGTGGATGTATGGTAATCCACTGGTTCGTCTATTCCATGGGTCTGCTGTCTTCTGCCAAGGTTTGTAAGCCAAGGACTGACACCATAAAGTGAATCCCATAGATGTTTTTCTAGAAATTCTTCTGGTTTAGTAATTCGAGTCAGATTCAAGTAACGATTTGTTAAAATTAAAGTATCGTAGAGAATCTTAAATTGGGTTATTTGGGTCAGGGTTGGCTGCCAGTACAACCAAGCTTCTAAATGTTGTTGCCACAGTTTCTCATCCCATGGAAGCGGTGATGGCATCTATTGAATCCTTATATCGATAATTTTCTACGTTGTTTATTCGTGCAGATGGGTCTAGTGAGAACAGTTATGGTAAGTTTTTTGTGCCGGGTAGGGTTAGGAATTGGGGTTTCAATGACTGTTATGGGAACCTCTACCATCGTTTTAGCCAATGAACATTCCAATTTATCCATTGACCATATTCCCGACCCTTCATTTCCACTGAATGAAGAGTTGGGCATCCCCTCCTTAAAAACCCTAGATTTCGCCACTATGGGGATAACACCAACTGTTCAGGCTCACCATCGTTCCATAAAAGAAGAGCAATCATCCACAGTGTCATCTTCTGATATTAGACCCCACTTGGTGGTTCAGTCTACCCTAGGAACCGATACTTCTCCCAGTTCATTGAATAATCCAAATTTACTCGAATCCCCTACCCAACCCATTGAGGTGAAAATTCAGCGTACCCAGGCAATTACCCTCCAAGAGTCCATCAATTTAGCTCGTCGTAATAATCCTTCATTACAAATTAGTGCCTTACAACTGGAACGGAGTCGCGCCGCTGTCACAGAGGCTAAGTCAACCCTGTTTCCTACAGTCAGTTTTCAAACTGCCGTCACTCGGGAAGTAAGTGCCACAACTCAATTAGTCAATACCCGTCTGCAATTAAATGGAGGAACCCCAATATCCACTGGTTCAGGGATTGGTATTATTAGCGGTGATCCGAACGTCAATCGGTTCTTAAATAGTACTTTAGAACTCAGTTATGCCTTATTCACTTCAGGAAAAAGAGATGCAACAATTCGGGCGGCTGAAGGGCAGTTGCGTATTAGTCAATTAGACTATCAAATCCGGATGGCAGAATTACAGCTTGACATCACTGAAGACTATTATGGCTTGCAAGATGCCAATGAAAGCGTCCGTATCGCCAAAGCCGCAGTTACCAATGCTGAAAAAAGCCTGGGGGATGCCCAAGCCCTAGAGCGAGCTGGCGTTGGGACACGATTTGCTGTTTTACAGTCCCAGGTTCAATTAGCCAATGCCCGACAAGAATTAGTCCGGGCAGAAAGTAAGCAAGTCATTGCTGGTCGTCAACTTGTTCAACGACTGAACTTATCCCAAGATGTGGATATTACCGCCGCTGATAAGGTGGATTTAGCCGGACAATGGAAACTTGGGTTGGAAGAATCAATTGTGTTGGCATTTCAAAACAGAGCTGAATTACAGAAACAACTACTGCAAAGTCAGGTTAGTCTACAACAAGCCCGGGCGGCTCTTGCCGCTGTCCGCCCTCAAATTAATGTTTTTGCCCGATATAACCTTGCAAATAATCTAGACGATAATATTGGATTTGAAGACGGGTATGCAGTAGGGGCTCAACTCACTTGGAATATTTTTGATGGGGGTAACGCCCAAGCACGCCTTGAACAACAACAACTCAATGCCCGAATCGCAAATACAACGGTTGCCGAAACCCGAAATCAGATCCGTTTTCAGGTCGAACAGTCCTTTAGTAATCTAGTAGCAAATAAAAAAAATATTGACACTGCCACCTTAGCCCTCGATCAAGCAAAGGAATCTTTGCGATTAGCCCGCTTACGGTTTCAGGCTGGGGTGGGAACCCAAACTGAGGTGATTGATGCGGAAACGGATCTAACTCGGGCAGAAGGTAATCGGGTCAAAGCTATATTGGATTACAATCGAGCCATGGCTTCCCTACAACGTGCTACGGCTAGTTTTACAGCAGGGGGGTAGGATTGAAAGATGGTCTTCAGCTAGTTTAACTGTTTCAGTGCGTGTGTTCTGTACTCTTTAATGCCATGGTGATGAGTTCAACCCCTTTGGTAACCAATACAAATTTAACGGCGATCGCAGTCCAGAACCTCAGCCATTACTTTGGTCGTGGTCAGTTACGAAAACAAGTTTTATACAATATTAATTTCACGATTTCATCGGGGGAAATCGTTATTCTCACTGGTCCTTCAGGTTCAGGGAAAACCACCTTACTTACCTTATTGGGTGGTTTACGTTCTGCCCACGAAGGTAGTTTAAAAATCCTAGGGGAAGAAATGTGTGAAGCCAGTCAGCGGCAATTATTCCGCATCCGCCCCCACATTGGCTATATTTTTCAGTCCCATAACTTATTAAAGTCATTGACTGCACGACAAAATGTGCGCATGTCCCTGGAATTACACCCAACCATCCCCCACCCGGATATTCGGGCGGCTGCAATGCTAGAAGCAGTAGGACTGAAGGATCGGGTAGATTACTATCCTGACCAATTATCGGGGGGGCAAAAGCAACGGGTCGCCATCGCCCGCGCCCTTGTCAGTCATCCTAAAATCGTATTAGCTGATGAACCAACGGCTTCCTTGGATAAAAAATCAGGTCGTGATGTAGTGAATATTTTGCAACAACTTAGCAAGGAACAAGGGTGTACCATTTTGTTAGTTACCCATGACAACCGGATTCTAGACATTGCCGATCGTATCTTTTACATGGAAGATGGAAAACTCAGCGCCCAACAAATTGATCCATAAAAATTTGGTAGTCCTTAACCAGTAAGGATGGGAATTGGTTAGGAGGATGGGGGTAGCACCCCTACGACTCCTCCTAAATCCTTTCTGATAACACCAGATGATGAGCACGCCATGTCCAAATTCCCACACCAGTCACAATAGCACTGATAATCCATAGGACAACCCGTAGTCCTAAAATATCCGTTAAAGGACCAGCGATGGCCAGTGGAAGACTCAAGGCAATATTAATAACATTATTTTGAAATCCAAATATTTTTCCTCGCAGACCTTCCGGTGTTTGTTGTTGAATTAACGTCTGCATGGGTAAGCCAATGAAGGATGCCCCAATGCCTAATACTACGGACAAACCCAGACTGAGGTACAAGTGAGTTATAAACGTAAAGGTAGTCAATGCAAACGCCATCATTAAAAATCCATACAAGGGTAAGGGCAGGTGGTGAAAACGACTTCCCCAATGTCCTAAACCACCGGCACCTAAAACCATTCCAATGCCAGCTGCTGCCAACAAAAACCCAAACTGGGTTGGCTTGAGTCCAACTTCCTCAGCTAAATTAATGGTCAGAACGGTTAAGGCTGCAAAAACGGAATAAAGAATCATGAGCTGCAACAGTGCATTACTCACCAACCGGTCCTTTTTTAGATAGCGGAGTCCATCCTTGAAATCTGCCCAAGGGTGGATTTTAAATCCCTCTGAGCCATGAATTGTTTCATTCACTGGCAAGCCATAGAAGACTAGGGCAGACAGGATATAAAGAACTGCAACAATACAAACCGGACCAAATTCACCCAACTGGGTTGCAAAGGTCAATAAGGGTTCACCCACTGCAAACCCCACCACCATTGACCCCATCATGGTGGTGGTAAATAGGGCATTTGCTGATAAAAGTCCTGATTTTTCAACTAATAATGGAATGGCAGTTTGTTCAGCCGGGGCAAAAAATTGAGTCAAGACCGATTCCATAAACCCCAAGAGGATCAAAACTAAAAATACTTTTGGTAAAAATATCAGACCTAACGTCATTAGTCCGCGCCAAAGGTTACAGTGTATTAGTATTTGGCGTTTGGAGTAACGATCTACTATTACCCCAGCCAAGGACCCTAACAGGATGGCTGGTATGGTAATGGCTACCAGTAAAACTGAACGTCGAGAATTTTCCAGATCCGGTGATGGGAGATATTCTACTAATAAAGCAATCAATAGGACAAAAAAAACCTTATCTGCAATTTGAGATAGAATTTGTCCGATCCAAAGGGTCAGGAATGGGCGATTTTTCAATAATTGCCAAAAACCGATTTCAGTCATGGGAGGTTGGTCATAAATGATGATGAATGATAACTGTTGGAGATTATGGTGTTTCAGCCATTACTGCAATTAAAACGATAGTTGTATTTCTTGGGTTGTATTTTTTGATAATACCCAATTTGGCAGTGCAAAAAGTGATCAGCTGTCATGGCTTGGGGGGGAGTATCAGGTCTGACATGGACTCCCCGGACGGCATGGGGCGATCGCCATAACTGCATATGGGGAACAGCGGGATCGGCATAAAAGTTATCCGTTGGACGGGTCAATAAGGTACAACTCCAATGGGTAAAGAAGTCATGGCTCAAATAATGAATTGGAAACATCCGCTCCATGGGATGGGGTACACCCCAGCCATCTAACGCAATCAAAGCCACAACAGAGCCATGTTGGCGATGCCATTGGGAGGCTGCCGTCATTGCTCCCACCACCCCCGCACTAAAGGCAATCAATAATAAGGAATGGGATGGATCCAAACAGTTCCTCAGGTACTGATGAACATGATAGCCAGAGTAGGGGGGATGGGTGGGGGTGGGTAATACCAAATATGAATAGGGTCTTTGATCCATTCCCATGCTCACTAGAAACTGCCCAGTTACATCGGCAGAATGAATGCCGGGACAGATTAACACAGTCATCACCACCAGCCCATATTCCCATTATAAGTTGAAACGTTGTCGGTCTAAAAGAAGCACTGTATTCAGTAAAACATTCGCTCCCTGTACACAGTGTTCAGGGGACGTGTATTCAGTTTCAGCATGACTTACACCATGATGACTAGGGACAAAAATCATGCCCATCTCCGTTAGTTTAGCCATTTCTTGGGCATCATGTCCGGCTCGACTGGGTAAGTGGGTATGGGATAAATTCAACAACCCGCAAGCCTCTTCAATTGCCAACTGAATGGATCCACTTGCCAAGGCTGGCTGATTGTTTAAGACGGGTTGCAGATTGATTTTAGTTTGGGTATGGTGAGCGATTCCATGGATGTCAGATTCCAATGTTGCCATCAAGTCATCTAAATTATTTTCTGATAAGTCTCGAATATCCAGGGACATTTCCACAAAACCTGGAATAGTATTGGGGACGTTGGGTTTTACTTCAATTTTACCCACCGTTGCCACTTGATTACCGGGTAAATTACCAAGGCGGTTTATATCCAAAATCACCTGGGCAGCCGCAACAAGGGCATCATGACGGAGGGGCATTGGGGTAGTACCGGCATGACTGGACCCCCCTTCAATGGTAATTCTATAACGTCGTTGCCCCACCACCCCGGTCACAATCCCAATGGAAGTGCCAGCCTGTTCCAGAACCGGTCCCTGTTCAACATGGAGTTCTAAAAAGGCAGTGAGAGTGTGGGGATCCCGTTTGGCTTGGTGAATTTGTTGCCAATTGCCCCCAATGCTATTTAAACAGGTTTGAATGTCTTTACCCTCTATCAATCCATAGGAGTCCAGATTTGGGTTAATGCGACCCGCCATGGCTTTACTGCCAATCATGGTGCCTTCTTCATCGGTGAAGACCATAACTTCCAGCGGATGGTTGAGGGGGAGTGACTGCTCTTGACAAGAGCGAACTACTTCTAAAGCCGCTAATACCCCATACACTCCGTCATAATGTCCGGCATTGGGAACCGTATCAAGGTGAGAGCCCATAGCAATGGCGGGTCGATGGGAATGGCGACTGGGGTAATAGCCAATGATATTGCCACCCCCATCAACCCTAACCCCCATGCCGGCTTCAACCATCCATTGTTGGATGAGTTGCCGTGCTTGTCGGTCTTCTCCACTATAGGCTAACCGTTGTACCCCCCCATTGGGGAGTTGACCAATGGTGGCAAGGGTCATGATAGTGGATAGGAGGCGATCGCCATTAATAAAATAGGCTGACCCTAGGGAGTTGTTCATAATGTTAAAAATCGGGGGAATTGGGAAATAATGGATCCAGAGTATCCCAATGTTGCACGTTTGCCCTCATCCCTAACCTCTTCCCTTAAAAGGGAGAAATGGGAAACGAATTTAGGGTGAAGGCTGCAAAATTGGGATGCACCCTAATGGATCCTTCATACCCTAAAAAGGGGGAACCTCTACCCAAGACCTGCGGTGGTTCGACTCACGGGCAAGATCCATTAAAAGTTGGGAATAAACCCCTTCCTTCAAGGAGGGAACCGGGTTCTGTCCAGATTCAATTGCCTCCACCCATCTATCGATCATCCCAATGAAGGGGGCAAGCCGCCCATCCCCATAGGTTTGGGGGAATGACAATCGTTCCGGGATATGAACCTCTGTTAAACTATCCTCCCCAGCGGCTGTCCAAAGCTGAAACCCATGGACATAATCGTTTTGATTGCCACTGCCTAGAATAATGGTGCCGCGATCGCCATATACCTCAACCCAATGCCCCCGACCATGGTGGGTAACAGCACTCAGATTAATGTGACAGGGAACCCCATCCATCAACTCCAAGGTAAGACTAGCACTATCCTCTGCATCAACGGTTTTCATCTCCCCCGTCAGGGGATCGGGGCGAGTTGGGATAGAGGTGGACAGAAAAGCGGAGAGCCGTTTTGTTCCACCAAATAACCAATGGACATAATCAAAGGTATGGGAACCCAAGGCACCGAGGCAACCTCCCCCCAGAGTCTTACTAGAGTACCAGTTCCAGGCTCGCATGGGATTGGAACGACTGGCCATGAGCCAGTCTATTTGAATGAGCCGTTTTTTTCCCACAAAACCACTGTCTAACAGCTCTGCCAAATATTGCCAGGCAGGAACAGCCCGATACTCAAAGTCAACCAACACCCGAACCCCCTCCTTGATGGCTAATTGATGGAGTTCTTGCGCTTCCGAGGTTGTCAACGTGACTGGCTTTTCCAGCAACAAATGTTTGCCAGCCCTGATGATGGCTTTCCCCATTTCGTAATGGAGAAATGGGGGGGTGGACAGACTAACTGCCTGCACCTGAGGGAGTGCTAGTAAGTTGGAGAGATGGGCACAGGCATGGGGAATGTCATAGGTGTTTGCAATTGCCTTTGCCGTTTCCATTTCCCGGTGATAAACTGCCACAACGTGGGTATGGGGATGAAGTTGGAAGCCAGGAATATGGACTTTTTGTCCAAATCCCGTACCCACCACACCGATTCCCACAGTAAGTTGTTTAGAGGGTGACATAGTTCCCATAGTTGTTTAGAGGCATGTTGTTTAGAGACATAAGGGTAGACTGTTCTGATAATCAGGTAAGGGTTGCATTTTGCATATTGCCATCATGGGAATTGGGGCGGTATTTCAATCAAAGTCAGGGCAACCAGGGATATCGACTAAAATCAGGGGGACGTTTTTCCAGAAATGCCTCTTTACCCTCACTTCCCTCTTCGGTCATGTAATACAGTAAAGTAGCATTCCCTGCTAATTCCTGGAGTCCTACCTGCCCATCACAGTCAGCATTAAAGGCAGACTTAAGACAACGGATGGCAATTGGGCTTTTTTCTAAAATTTCCAGTGCCCACCGAACTCCTTCTGGTTCTAATTGTTCTATGGGAACCACTGCATTGACCAACCCCATTTCTAATGCTTGCACTGCATTGTATTGACGACAAAGATACCAAATCTCCCGTGCCTTTTTCTGTCCAACAATTCGTGCCAAGTAGCTGGCACCAAACCCTCCATCAAAACTACCGACTTTCGGTCCAGTTTGTCCAAAAATGGCATTCTCAGCGGCTATGGTTAAATCACAAAGGAGGTGAAGCACATGTCCCCCCCCAATGGCATACCCGGCAACCAAGGCAATCACCACCTTAGGGATGGAACGGATTAATCGTTGCAGATCCAGTACATTTAATCGTGGCACACCCGACTCATCCACATATCCTGCCTGTCCCCTGACACCTTGATCCCCTCCTGCACAAAAAGCATACTGACCATCCCTATGGGGCCCCCCACCCGTCAGTAAAATTACCCCAATTCGTTGGTCATCCCTAGCATTTCCAAATGCTTCACACAGTTCTACCACAGTATGGGGGCGAAAAGCATTACGCTTATGGGGGCGGTTTATGGTAATTTTGGCTATCCCATCTGCCTTTTCGTAACCAATATCTTCATAAACTTTGGCGATTTGCCATTGAATTTGCATAAGAAAATCAACAAAGCTTGTAAATGGTTGATATTATCCCTGTTTTCAATGTCACCGGTTCAATAACTGTTACTTTTCTTGATGAGTTCATCCCATGACTACCCCAAATACCCCGTTTTCAAGTCCCTTAAGTTCCCAGTGTCATCCCCCATCGGATTCCATACTCCCCTTCCATATTCCATCATTGTTAAAGCGTTATCGTTCCGGTCAGTCTAGTCCACCGCAAATCATTCGGATGGTGTATGAGCGGATTCGCCAGTATGGTGATCCTGCGATTTGGATCACCCTCGCTTCATTGGAAGACAGCCTGAAACAGGCAGAATCCATCACTGGGCAAACTGACCTACCCCTTTATGGAATCCCGTTTGCCATCAAAGACAATATTGATTGGAGCGGGGCACCCACCACTGCTGGTTGTCCCCGTTATACCTACTTCCCTGACCATTCAGCCCCAGTGGTGGAGCGATTAATTGCAGCCGGTGCTATTGCCATTGGTAAAACCAATTTAGACCAATTTGCCACAGGTCTGGTTGGAACCCGAACCCCCTATGGCATTTGCCGTAACCCTTTCCATGCTGATTATATTCCCGGTGGGTCTAGTAGTGGTTCCGCCTGTGCCGTTTCCGCAGGCTTAGTGAGTTTTGCCCTTGGAACGGATACAGCCGGTTCTGGTCGGGTTCCAGCAGCCTTTACGAATATTGTGGGGTTCAAACCAAGTTGCGGACGTATCAGTACCCGAGGGCTAGTACCAGCAGTTCGCACCCTGGATTGCGTCTCAATTTTTACCTTAACCGGTGAGGAAGCGGCGGAAGTTTTGGCAGTGGCTGGACAGTTTGATCCATTGGATCCATTTGCCAAACCCATACCAGTGTATGAATTACCCAGTTTGAATCAATTACGGGTTGGAGTACCCTACCCGCATCAGTTAAACTTCTTTAACAATTCTGATGCAGAAACTAACTATGCCACTGCCCTGAATGTTCTTAAAGACAGAGGGGCTACCTTTCATGAGTTTGACTTTGACCCATTTCATGCCACTGCATTGATGCTCTATGAAGGGGCTTGGGTTGCAGAACGTACCGCTGCCGTGGGGGAGTTCATCAATACCCAATCCGAAGGGGAAACCAACTCTATTGTGCGTTCAATCATCAATGGTGGCCATGGATATCGGGCAATGGATGCCTTTCAAGACTACTATCGGTTGATGGAGTACCGTCGTCAAGCCCAGTCAACCTGGGGGTTGGTGGATATTTTGGCACTGCCGACCACAGGCACCATTTATACAGTGAAGGACATTGCCAATCATCCGTTGGAATTGAATCGAAATTTAGGACGGTATACCAACTTTGTTAACTTAATGGATCTATCAGCCGTTTCAGTTCCCAGTGGGTTTCAGGCAAATGGATTGCCAACGGGAATTACTTTTATGGCACAATCGGGATACGATGAAGCCTTGTGCAAGCTTAGTCAGGAATTTCAACAGATGATGAACTTGCCGGTTGGTGCCCTCCATGTGATACCCTATTCCCCAGTTGTGTCTTAATCTGTCTTCCCTATGGTGCATCCATCTGATCAAATGGTGAAAGTTGCTGTTGTTGGTGCTCACCTGACAGGACAACCCCTCAATTATCAACTAACGGATGAGGGGGCAATATTGATTCAAACGACTAGAACCAAGTCAATCTATAAACTATATGCCATTGAAGGAGTCATACCAAAGCCAGGTTTGGTCAGGCAGGGAGAGGGGAGGGGGTGGGCAATTGAAGTAGAAGTTTGGGAGATTTCCGTAACAGGGTTCGGTCGTTTTGTAGTCCAAATTCCACCCCCCCTAGGGATGGGTAATGTAATCTTAGAGGATGATCACGTTGTTAAAGGCTTTATCTGTGAACCGTATGCAATAATAAATGGGACTGAAATTTCCCACTTCGGGAGTTGGAGGACATACTTATCCAACCAAGGGCAGTAGATAACATTTTGCCGTAATGCAGTATTCGTTGGTGCATCCTCAATTTATATCCTATTCCAATTGAATTGTAATAATGATGGTTATGAAAGTAATCGGTGGGTTCATAGGCTTAACAATTGTGGGAACGGCGGTTGCCTCAATTGCAACGAACCCTGGCAAACCAGCCTATTTTCAGTTTGCTGAAGACCAATTGATCAACCAGATTAAGACAGAAGGTTGTCCCGGGCTAACGGAAACCGTAAAGGAACTCATTAATGTGCAAATATCAGGGTTAACGTCCCAATGTCACTCCTTTGTGGATGTTAACCGGGGACAGTTTAAGGACTTTGTGATAAATCACACTGAGCGTCAGAATTACGTTATGTTCAGTTTATATAAAACTAATTTGGCTCTCAGTGATTTTCTGCCTTTCGTACCCAAGGAAATCGCACCCCGTTACTATTCTGAAACGGTGGGTATTTTTAATTCGTTTTATATTTATAAAACCGAGGAACGACAGAGCTAAGGGAGGAAGTGCCCAACTTGTTCAAATTAACCTTTTACTCCACTGCTGATGTCGGTGGGGACAATATATCGCTGCATAACCAGGAAAAAAAGTAAAATGGGAGTAATGGATATGATTGAACCAGCGGCAATCAGACGCCAATCTAGGGAGAAAGCACTGGCTAGGGTCGCCACTCCCAAGGGTAAGGTATAGGATTCGGGGCGATCGAGTACGATTAGGGGCCAAAGAAAGTCACTCCAAGAGCCAATGAATACAAAAATCGCTAGTGTAATGAGGGCTGGACGGATGGCAGGAATCATAATATGCCACCATATTCCTAATTCTGTACATCCATCCATACGGGCTGCTTCTTCTAATTCCTTCGGAACCCCTTGGAATGCCTGACGTAAAAGAAAGATACCAAATGCTGAGGTAATGGAGGGGAAGATTAATCCCAAATAGGTATTTCTTAGCCCCAGTTGAACTGTGAGAATAAATAGGGGAATCATCACGATCTGAAAAGGGATGAGGATGGTGGATACGATTAATGAAAAAATCGCATTTCTTCCCTTAAAGTGAAGCCGAGCTAATGGATAGGCTGCTAAGGAACAAAAAATTAGATTCAACGTTACGGTTAACCCTGATACAAGGGTGCTATTCAATAGATAGCGCCCAAAGGGATAGGATTGCCAAACGGTGATGAAATTATGAAATGTTGGGTGGCGGGGTAAAAATTGGGGGGGAAATTGAAAAATATCCTCTGTGGGTGCTTTAAGGGAGGTACTGAGTAGCCAGATTAAGGGCAATAACATAACGACGGCGATCGCCCCCAAAAGCCCGTACAATCCTAAGATTGAAACAAAACGATGGGCTGAAGAAGGTTTGGGTTGGAGGGGGGATGGCATGGAACCGGAATTAAAGGGACTATCAATTCAAACCGAATTAAGCCGTCGAAGCAGGAAGATCAACCATTAACCTGAAATAGACAATTCATGGAAACGGGAACGTACATCATCAAGGGTAAAGACGGATTGAAAATGTAAGTCATGGTGGCTGTAAAGCTCCTTTCCCCCCTGTTGCCGGTCCACAAGGCATAAAATCTGGCGAACCCCATACCCTGCTGCCTGCAAACGTTCAACAGCAATCAACGCTGACTTGCCAGTGGTGACCACATCTTCCAATACCACCACCTCTGTACCCGCAGCAAGGGCTGGACCCTCAATAAATGCTTGAGTTCCATGCTCCTTTGATGCTTTACGAACGATGAGAGGGGTAATGGATCGCTGTTGGTAAGCAGCCACCACACTGACAGCCGTAACCAAGGGGTCAGCCCCCAAAGTTAACCCTGCCACTGCTTCAACTGAAGACGATAATAATGATAACAATATTCTTCCCACAGCCACACCCCCTTGGGGATGTAACGTTACCTGCTTACCATTAATATAGTAAGAACTTCGTTGCCCCGACGAAAGAAGAAAGTCTCCCTCCCGATAGGCAACTTGGCAAAAAAGATCCAATAATTGCTGACGTAACTCAAGTAAATCACCCTGAATGGGGAATTGAAGCAGAGGATAGAATGGGGAAGACATTCAGTTTAAGAGTTCCTCACAGAATTTAAGGATTTTCGGAAGAGTCAAAATGGTCGCTCTGGGGTTGTAAAGACTTTTCTAGGGATAGTCGCTGTTCAGCATTCCGAAGAAAATATCCACCCATCATGGCACCCGCCAACAATCGACCTAAGTTTTCCCGATTGGTAGTGATCATGACATCAAAATGTTCAGAAGGCAAATGCCCTAACATGCCCACGATATTTTGCTCCATCGCTTGTAACACTTCAGGGGAACTGGGTTTAGACAACTGGGATATGGTTTCAGGATGCATGGATTGAATATAGTGCCACAGCATCCCCCCTTGTTCAACGTCAGCGGATGGAAAGTCTGGTTTTTGGTTTGGTGTATTATTCACTTCGCATTCCCCGTGATTAATAGGTATGGTTGTTCATGTCAATCATTGTTTATTAATGTATCAGGGAGAGTTGAATCCATCATTGAGTAGAACCGAACAGAGAGGATCGGATTCACTAAAAGAGGAGGTTTATTCGTATAGCCATGAAGTTAGAGAGGGTTGCCAATTAACCAATTCTTCCTCTTGAAACCACAAACTAATTTCTTGCTGAGCCGTAGGGATGGCATCGGAGCCGTGAATTAAATTACGTCCCACACTGACTCCAAAGTCACCCCGAATGGTTCCTAATTCAGCATTTAATGGATTGGTTGCTCCAATTATTTTCCGGGCAGCAGCGACGACACCTTCTCCTTCCCAAACCATTGCTACAACCGGACTGGAGGTAATAAAGGTGATCAGGCTATTAAAAAAAGGACGGTCTCGATGGATGGCGTAATGGTTTTCAGCCAGGGTTTGACTTACCTTGACTAATTTCAACCCAATTAATGTAAACCCTTTTGCCTCAAATCGACGGATTACTTCGCCTACAAGTTTGCGTTGTACGCCATCGGGCTTAATTGCAATAAAAGTACGTTCCAAAGAATGACTCCTTGAACAAAAAAATTTCGTACTTGATTATACCATTCACCAAGGAACTTTTTACCTTCTGTTGAACTCTCCCTCTGTCAAAACGAGAGGGATGCTAAAACAAAATCGCCAGTGAAATGGGGATTCACGCAACCCAGATTACTCAATGGAAAAAACAGGCTCAGGAAGGACTCAAGGAGATCTTTGCGGATCGCCGAGGGAAGAGCCAGAGCCAG